>JBIOWF010000089.1:0-72688 GCA_044868295.1 Microtetraspora sp.
CCGAACTCGTCCAGCGCCAGCGCGCAGCTCACCGTCGCGTAGTACGGCGACGCATGCCATCTGTCCATCCAGCTTCCATCCAGCCGCTGGGCGTCTCTCAACACCGCGGTCAGCTTCGCGATGACATCGGCGTACCTCGTCGTCGCATTGGGATTTTTGGCGAAATATCGCCCGAAGGCATCTAACACGTGAGCGTTAACGCTTACGGAGAAGCCTTGCTCCCCTGGCCACGTGCAAAAGTGTGTCTCGGTCTCGAACGCCCACAGGCTCTCCGGCTCGTACGGCACGCCGAGAAGCGCCAGCGCATAGAGCGCTACCGACGTCGTGTCGGCATCCGGAGGCAGCCCGGCACCGGCTGGAGTGCCGGCAGGCCTGATCGCCGCCCTCAGATCCGCCACCATCTCAGGCGGTACATCAAGAGGGATGCCGGCGCGTGTCAGCCAGCTCAGCACCCAGCCACGCTCGAAGACTGTGATGGGGAGGCCGACGGGAACCGGCCCGCCGTGGCATCGCGCCACTGCCTCCAGATACCGCCGGGCCGGATAATTGGCGTGGAGGAGCGCCCGACCGCCCAACCAAGCGGCGGTGGCAGCCGGAGATGCCCCAACAGTCCCCATTGGTGTCGGACGTATGCCAGAGGCACCGCCCACCGCATCACCCGCCACCTCCAGCGCATGCAGCAGCTTTTCGGGAACGTCGGCCCCCAATCTGAGCCGTTGCCGGATAGCGGAGAGGAGAGCGTCGCTCATGCCCGCGGGAAGCCGGAGGCGTGTGATCGTCGGCCGAGCATCCTCGGCGAGGTGCTGGTTTATAAGTTCCACAAGGGATGGCACGATCACCTCGATCGCCGGCATATCTGGGAGCGAGGATGCCGGCATCGTGTCCAACCATTGGCCCAGCACGCGCAAACCCCGGTCGGCCGCCTCAGTGAGGACCCGTGGGTCGGCGGAGGAGTCGCCGCGCGACAGGGACGAAAGAATGGCCTCGGTGGCACTCAGCGTTGGGACCAGTCCATATCCATCTGGAGCCCCCCAAGAGCCGTCGGACCGTTGGGTGGCGAGCAGGTAGTCCACCCTCTCCGTGTGCCCCGTCAGCCACGGAGCCAGCGTCACCAGTCGCCCGGTCTCGTAAACGGAGAGCGAAACCTGTCCCCATTGCCGTGACACGAGTCCGGAGACCAGCATGTCGGCCGCTGTTGCCGCATCTTCCGTTTCAAGCAGCGCGACATCGTCGATACTCATAGGACGCCCCAGTAGTCGGTGACCCCGTAGAACCCGACGTTGTAGCTAATCTGCCGCTCCAGATAGGTCACCTCATTTGGACAGTAGTCCCCCAGCGGCTGAAGGAGTTTTCGTGAGTTGTCGATGAGATGGTCGATGCACTCGATCACCTGTTCCCGGCTCACATCGAGCATCTGCACATTCAGATCCCCCCACGTGAGATCCCGATCGTAGGTTGCGAGATCGTTGAGCAGGCGGAGAATGCGCTGAACCTCATCGCTGACGACCCGGAGCTCGTCGATACGGTCGAGCGCAGCCGGATCCGCGGCGCTGATCCAATACGCAAGGTTGACCACGCTCGATCCGATATTGTCGGCGTTGTCCAAATACTGGTCGAAGCTAGGAAGGGCGGCCGTAGCATCGGTCGCCCGGGCCGACTTCCAGTCCCACTCACGCGCGCTCGCGATCAGCATCCGCTCGAGTTGGTCACGCCAAAGATGGCCCCGCGTCGGATACGCGGGTGAAGCGGCCACCTCATCACGAACGTCGGCGAGACACCGCGTCAACGGCGAAACGGGGGCAGCGCCGTGGGCGACTTCCAAACACTGGCGCGCAATAGTGTCGACATGCTCCCGCGAATCCGCGATGTAGTCGATCTGCCAGTCGAGGGCGAAAAGCCAGAGCGTTGTGCGGTTCGCGATTCGCAGCAGGTCCACCGTCGAGTGCGGAGAGCCGAACGCGTTGGCCAGAGACACGGCGGCGAAGAGCGTGGCATCGAACGGATTACCGGGAAACAGGGTGGAATGGGCTGCCGTGAACTCTTCAAGATCACGCTGGCTCCGCGCGGCCAAGGCACCGACTCTTCCGTACTCCGAAGCCGCGATCAGCTCGTCGACACTACCGATTCGCGCTGTTTGAGTCATGATCGATCAACCACGGCTAACGGGCACGAAGCTCAACTTGATCTTCTGCTTGGGTCGCAAAGAAGTGCCCAGCTGGGGAGTTACCGGTTCGCTCGCGTTCAGCACAGGCCGGAACCGGCTCAAGATGCCGGCGACCACGAGTTGCGCCTCCAGCATGAACAGATGCTGTCCGAGGCACTGGTGCGGTCCACCGCCGAAGGGGAAGTAGGCGTACCGATGCCGACGCTCCTCGTTCTCGGGGGCGAAGCGCTCCGGCTCGAAGTCGAGCGGACGGTCCCAGAACTCCTCAAGCCGATGCGTGAGATAGGGACTGATCACGACTGTCGATCCGGCCTTGACCATTACACCGCCGATGCTTTCCGTATCGACGACCCTCCGCGGCAGGAGCCAGCCTGGCGGATACAGACGGAGGATTTCGTACAGGAACATCCTGAGATAGCGGAGGTCAGGCAGATGCGACAGGCTGAGCGGGTTTTCCCCGACTACCCGATCGATCTCCTCATAGACCTTCGCGGCCTTGTCGGGATGGGCGTCGAGAGCCACCCACACCCAGTTCAGAGCCGTCGCGGTGGTCTCCGTAGAAGCACCGTACATACTCACGAGATCGTCACGGATCTTCCGGTCGCCGCTTTCGCCGATCTCCCCACTCCTGGCGCGGCACAGCACCGAGACGACATTGTGATCGTCATCGAGATTTGCGCGAGCCTCCTGAATCCAGGGGTACACGACGTCGTTGATCGTCCGCAGGGCGCGCCAGAAAGCCCTGTCCCCAGGCAGGGGAAAGTTACTCGGGATGAACGGCAGAATGAGTCGAATCGAGATCCACGTGACGGAGACGTCGTAGGCCGGAATGAGGAGGGCGATCGCCTCGGCGGAGAGGTTGTCACCGAAGAAGAGACGCACGATCGTCGGGTGCACGATATTGGCCATTCCGGTGACGATGTCGAAGGATTCCTCCGAGCGAATCGTCGCCTCGATATGCTCGGTGCTGACCTCCAATATGCGCTCGCCAATGGAATTGATGTGCTTCGCGGTAAAGAGCGGTTGTAAGATCCGTCGACTGGCCTGCCAGCTCTCGCCGTCCGAGAGAATGCCGTCACCCAGCAGCGGGACCAGCGGGTCCCAGAACATACCCTCTCGTACATAGTTTGGCTGGTTGCCTCTCAGCACGTGCTGGACGTGGTCGGGATGGGTCACGAGGTAGGGCCGGAACGGTCCCATATTGAGCCGGACGATCTCGCCGGCGGCCGCTTTTCCTGCTCCTTCGAACGCGCTCATCGGGTCGCGTAGATGCTTTGCCAGCAGGCGATAGAAGGGAAGTGTTCTTGGTCCTGGACTCGTCTTTACAGCGGTATCGGTCGACATCGCGGCTGTCTCCCATGTGGACGGGTGAATTTCGGCAGCACAGACAACGTCCACCTGAGGTGAGATGGGCGCTGCGGGTAGATCAGGGGGCGGACACGCCGTCGCGTTCGCCCTCTGCGCGGAATGGTTCAGTAGTCGGAACGACGCCTACGATCAGTAGCCGTCGATAACTTCTTGTGTCTTCCACCTCACAGCGCACATATCGGAAGGATTGACTCTTCCGACATCTGGAACATCACGGGCGAAGTATCACATGATCAGATACACATGATCAAGGTTGCATAGTGGTGACAGTTTTGTCGTCTGGTGGCCGAGATACTGGGATCGGCCATACTTTGCCCCACTTGGGTCTGATATCTGCCGCCCTGACCTGGGCAAACGTGAGGCTGCCGTGCCACGTGGGGCCAACGCGAAGAGGGGCCGGACCTTGAGTGGTCCGGCCCCTCTTGCGTTGCTCGGGTCAGGCGGTCTTGGTGACCAGGATGGCGATGCCCAGAAGGATGACGACCGGGATCAGCCACAGCACGACCTCGCCCGCGAATTCCTTGTACATGCGAACTTCTCCCTCTGGGGCGCGCGAAAGTGACGTCGCGCCAGCATATTCGGTCGGCGGGAGTGCTCCACAAGCCGCCCCGTGATCCCCCTCACCTCGGTGAACACGGGTGCAAAACGGCGTTCACACGACCGTGCCAGGATCGCTGGACGCGGCAGGTCATCATCAAGGCCCGGGACCCGTCCGCGTGACCGTCGTACGGCTAGGCCTAGACGGAGTGCTGGTCCTGGCGACGAAGGCACAACACCGCCGCGGCCGACACCCGTGAACCTGGTCCTGCAGCCACGAGGCCAACTCCCGCCCCACGGCAGCCGGCACGATGGGCCGATCTATACGATCCTCAGCGAGCCACCATGAGGAATGTATACATTTCCTGCGGCCTGTGGACTCCATGGATGCTCCCCCGTGCCCACGGCCGGAACGGGTAGCCCACACCGAGCACTCGGCGGCGGAACGACCACACCCACACCTGGTAGCCCACCCCTGATATGCGGCGGGGGAACGAGTGCCACGGTGCCTACGGCTGGAAGCGATAGCCCATGCCGGGTTCGGTGAGCAGGTGCACGGGGTGGGCGGCGTCGGCCTCCAGTTTCCGGCGTAGCTGCGCCATGTATTGCCGCAGGTAGTGGCTCTCCTTGACGTACATCGGCCCCCACACGTCGGTCAACAACTGCCGTTGGCTGATCAACTTGCCGGGGTTACGAACAAGGATCTCCAGCAGGTGCCATTCGGTCGGCGTGAGCCGTACTCCACCGGAGATGGTCTTGTTGGCCAGGTCCACGATGTGGTCGCCTATCCGCACGTCGGCGAACTCGGCCTCGGGTGCGGCCGTACGCCGGGTGACGGCCCGGATCCTGGCGAGCAGCTCGTCGACGCCGAACGGCTTGGTCACGTAGTCGTCGGCTCCGGCGTCGAGGGCCCCCACCTTGTCCGCGCTCCCGGCCCGGCCGGACAGCACGATGATCGGAACGGCGGTCCAGCCGCGCAGCCCCTGGATCACGTCCACGCCGTCCATGTCGGGCAGCCCGAGGTCGAGAACGACCAGATCGGGATGCCATTCGGCGGCCTGCCGCAACGCCGCCCCGCCGTCGGGCGCGACCACGACGTCATAGTGGCGGGCGACCAGGTTGATCCGCAGCGCCCGCAGCAGTTGCGGCTCATCGTCGACGACCAGAATGCGGGTCATTCATCCTCTTCCCTATCCGGTACGGCTGCCGCCCCCGAGTCTTTATCCGGTACGGCTGCCGCCCCCGAGCCCATATCGTGCACCTCTCGCGGGTCCCTCTCCGGTACGGCTGCCGCCTTCGCGGAAATCGGCAGCGTGAGAATCATCGTCAGCCCGCCGCCGGGGGTTTCCTCCGGGACGAGTGTGCCGCCCATGGCCTCGGCCAGTCCTCTTGAAAGAGCCAGGCCGAGGCCGACCCCGGTGTCGCCGCGCCGGTCGCCGAGCCGCTGGAACGGGAGGAACACCCGCTCGTGGGCTTCGGCGGGGATGCCCGGCCCGCGGTCGACGACGCGGATCTGCACGTGGTCCCCATGCGAGCCGGCCGTGACGAGCACTTCCCCACCGGCCGGGCTGTAACGGACGGCGTTGGAGATCAGGTTGACCAGGATGCTCTCCAGCAACGCGGGGTCCGCGACGACTTCGGGCAGCTCGTCCGGGAGCTTGACGTCGGCGACGGCGCCCGCTTCGTCGATCGCCAGCGGAACGATCTCCTCCAGGGCGACCGGGCTCGGCGAGACGCCGAGAACTCCGGCCTGGAGCCGGCTCATGTCCAGGAGGTTCGCGATCAGCCGGTTGAGCTTTTCAAGTGATTCCTCCGCGGTGGCCAGCAGTTCCTTGCGATCTTCGACGCTCCACTCGATGTCGCTGCGCAAGCTCTCCACGGCCGCCTTGGCGGAGGCGAGCGGGCTGCGCAGGTCGTGGCTGACGGCGGCGAGCAGGGCGGTGCGCATCCGGTCCGCTTCGGCCAGCGGCTTGGCCTGCTCGGCTTCCTCGGCCAGCCGCTGATGGCGCAGCGCGACGGCCGCCTCGGCGCCGAACGCCTCCAGCACCCTGCGGTCCGCGGCGTCCAGCAGGCGGCCGCGCAGCGCGAGCACCAGCCCCTCGTCGACGACCACGGCGGTGTCGGACCCGGCCGGGCAGGTGGCCGGGGCGCCTCCCGCGCCGGCGACGATGCGCCACGCGTCCGGGTCGGACTGGTCTCCCGGCCTCGGCGGGGCGTCCGGCCGCCTCTCCAGTAGCGTGACGGCCGCCAGCCCGAACGTCTCGCGCAGCCGCACGAGGAGGGACGGCAGTGCGGCCTCGCCGCGCAGCACGTGACCTGCCAGCGTGGAGAGCATCTCGGCCTCCGCGCTGGCCCGCGCGGCTTCACGGGTGCGCCGGGCGGCCAGGTCCACGATCGCGCTGACCGCCCCCGCGACCAGGAGGAAGACGATGAGAGCGAGCAGGTTCACCGGGTCGGAGACGAAGAACGTGTGGTAGGGCACGGTGAAGAAGAAATTGAGGAGGGCGAAGCTCAGGACCGCCGCGGTGACCGCCGGCCACAGGCCGCCCACCAGTGCCACCGCGACGACGGCCAACAGGTAGAGAAGTATCTGGCTTGGATAGCCGAGCGTGTCGCGAGAGCCGTACAGGATGGCAGTAAGGGCGGGCAGGCCGAGCCCGGTGAGCAGCCAGCCGCCGACGCGGCGCCGCCTGGGCAGCGCGACGCCGGGACCGGTACGGCGAAGGCCCCCGCCGACCTCCTCGTGAGTGATCATGTGGACGTCGATCGAGTCCGACCGTGCGACGGTCGTGGTCCCGACTCCCGGGGAGAACATCCGGGCCAATCGGCTCCGCCGCGACGCGCCGAGAACCAGCTGGGTGGCGTTGGCCCCGGTGGCGAAGTCGAGCAACGCCCGCGGCACGTCATCACCGATCACCTGGTGATAGGTCCCGCCAAGACTCTCGGTCAGCGCGCGCTGCCTGGCCAAGCTGGCGGGATCCGCGCCGGTGAGCCCGTCCGCCCTGCTGACGTGGACGGCGAGCAGGTCGGCGCCCCTGGTCCTGGAGGCTATCCGGGCGGCTCTCCTGATCAGCGTTTCACCTTCAGGCCCGCCGGTCAGCGCGACGACGATGCGCTCGCGGGTCTCCCCGCCGCCGGCGACGCCGTGCTCGGCCCGGTGGCGGTCGAGCTGTTCGTCCACGGCACCCAGGCTACGACCCGCGCCGTTCGACCTGATCAGCGCGTCAGGTGAGCGCGAGTCAAGCGCCTCAAGTGGACCCCCCGCGAAGCGCGCCGCATGTGCCCGGCCACACAGCCCAGATGAACGCGTCGCCCCGCGAAGCGGGCCGCATGTGCACTCGTCACACGCCAGGCGTCGGGCCCGGGTGGACGCGTCGCCCGCGACGCGTCCCCGCATGTGTGGGACGCTGCTCACCGCGACCCCCAGGCTCCTTACGGCTTCCACCAAACATGAGCCAATGCGGCTTTATCCCGCTATCGTGCTGATCGCGAACCTGAGGAGGACATGATGAGCGAATACGCGGCGACTTTCGACCTTGTCGACAGCGATGACGACGGGCTGATCTCGGCGGGGGAACTGGTGCGCCTCATGGAGGTGCTCGGCGAGCAGATCACGACCGAAGGCGCCCAGGGTGTGATCTCCAGGGTGGACGCCGACGGCGACGGCCTGATCAACCTCGACGAGTTCGGCGCCTGGCTGAGCGCCCGGTGACGTTGCTCCGCTTCTAACTGGAGATCGTCCCACGCGCCCGCCAGGCTCTCGCCTTCCCCGGGACAGGGAAACATCCTGATCAGGTGACCGGCGACCTGGGCCCTAGGGTCTGACCGGCGTGTCGCCGCACAGGGCGCGCAGCTCGTCCGCGTCGCAGGGAAGGCCGCTGTGGAGTAGCACCTCGCACAGGTTGACGTCGAACGTCCGGGTGGCCTTGCTTCCGGCGACGGCCCTGACCACTGTGCGCTGCTCGTCGGTCAGCGGCGTGCCGTCGGAGTACGCCCCGGCGGGGAACACGATGCCGAGCAGCGCGCGGGCGATCTCGACCGAACCGAGCGGCCCGGCTCGTTCGAGGGCGGCGCACATCTCGTCCAGGCACTGGCGGGCCAGTTCGGGCGGCAGCAGGGCGAAAGCGCCGATCGCGTCGGTCGGGGCGCTGCCGACGGCGAGGAACAGCGCGCCGAAACCGTCCAGGCCGGGATGTCCGCTGAGCGCCTCGATCAGGATCGGCAGCGCCGGGCCGGGCGGCGAGATGGCGTTCCGGACCCAGGTCAGCGCGGCGCAGAAGCGCGGCAGCGAGTCTTCTTCGCCGAGGAAGCGCTCCAGCAGCTCTCGGGTCGCCTCACCTGGGTGCAGCGCCAGGCCGAGGAGGATCTCCGCCACCAGCCCGCGGTCGCGCTCCACGCCGAGTCCCGTCTCCGCGACCAGGCAGGCGCGCAAGGCCGCTCCCGCGTCCTCGCCGGGGGCCGCCGCCAGCAGATGGACCGCGCACTGCCGGGTCCCGCGCGAGATCTCCGGCCCTCCCGCCGCCAGCCTCGCCCAGGTCGGCACGCCGACCGCGAGACTGGCGTAGATCTCGTGGTAGGCACCCTCGATGCTGTGCCTGGTGAAATACGTGTGCGGTTGTACGGCGTCCGCGGGGACGGCGTCGTAGAGCGTCTTGAGCTGCTTCGTCGCGCCGATGCTGCCGTCGCGGGTCGCGGCCCTGAGGATGAACTCGAGCAGCTCCGCCCGCAGGTCATCGCGCTCCACGCTGTCCACCAGAGCGGCCATGAACCGGATCGCCGGCCCGGCGACCTCGGAGACGGTGTGCTGGTACAGCACCTCGTCCCACATCTCGTCCAGCGCCTGGTGGAAGGCCCGCTCGTCCGGTGCCGCCAGGCCCTTGAGCAGGAACGGGAAGTCGGCGGCGTCACGGCCGAAGAACGTGCTGAGTCCGCGCCATCGCACGCTGTTCACACCGGTCAGGGCGGCGGGCATCGGCATCGTCCGCCAGGTGTGGATCGCCGTGGCGAGCCGGCCGAGGTCTCCCCGGCGGCGCGTGCTCAGCATCGCGAAGGTCACGGTGGCGTGCTCGTCGCCGTCCGTGTCGAACAGCCGCCACTCGCCGACCGGACCGCCCTCGATCCCCGGCCGGACCTCTCCCTCAGCGATCACGGCACCGGAGGCGTCCAGACCCCGCCACCACTCGACCACCCTGCCCTCGACTGACGAGTAGGCGGGCTCGACCTGGGCGAGCTGGACGCCGTTCTCGGTGAACCAGGCCTCGGCCACCAGTTCGTTTCCGCTCTCTATCCGTTCGACTTCGAGCGCGCCCCCGCCGTGGAAACGTCTGACGGCCGTCGTGCCGTCCAGCAGGGTCTCGACCTCGCTGGAGCGCACACCCCCCTCGTAGGTGCGGTGCAGGATCTGCGCACCGTCGAAGCGGTAGCGGAACTCCCTGTCGAGTTCGTCGTGACGCCATGGCGTGTACTCCCGGCGCCGCGCCCGGCGGCCGTCGACGAAGTCGACCTCCACCGGCTGGTCCTCATCGAGGTGCGGGCGGCTTCGCCACATGTGCCAGGTGCCCATGGGTACGCCGGTGGCCGGGTCGAACCCGCCACGGACCCATGACTCCAGCCCGGCGACCCAGACGCCCTCCGCCGGGACGCAGCCGCGGCGCGCCGACTCGGTCCGGGGGTCGGCGAGCTCCGGTCGACCGGCCTCGGTGGCGTCACGCAGGCGCAGGGCCAGCTCGGTCAGCCCTTCGCAAGCGGCGTGCAGTGCGGCCCCGGGTGAAAAGCCCAGCCCGATGGCCAAGCACTGCTCGACCGCCTCCTCGTCGCCGGCCAGCGCCGCCTCGACCAGCGGGTTGCCCTTCCCGCCGCTCACGCTGACCCGCGCCAGGACCTTGCCGTCCGCGGAGTGGTACTCGACCCCCTTGACCGCTCCGTCGGACATCCAGAACCGCTGCAGGCCGACGCCCAGGAGTTCGAGCCCGGGAATGCGACGCCCGACGGTCCAGTGGCCGAACCGGGAGCTGTGCTCCGCCTCCTCCGGCACGTTCTCCGGTCTCGGCGGGAACGGCTCACCGTCGAGGTCCACCTCCGAGCCGTCGGCCGTACGGAACCGGCGGCGGACGAGGTAGCCCTCCGTGTCGAACTC
This sequence comes from Microtetraspora sp., assembly GCA_044868295.1. GTDB lineage: Bacteria > Actinomycetota > Actinomycetes > Streptosporangiales > Streptosporangiaceae > JBIOWF01. Next base: position 10,206 of record JBIOWF010000089.1, read on the forward strand.
CTGAACCATGACCCGGATCGTGTCGGGCAGCGGGTCCAGCACGGTCCTCTCCTGGGACGGCGTTTCCGCACGGTAGACCGTGACCGTCTCCGGCAGGCCGTCGGTGAAGTCCGCGACCTCCGCCAGCGAACCGTCGTCGTGGTACCGGCGATGCGTCCCGTGCCGCCTTCCGGCCCGCCACCGGCTCTCCTCGGCGAACGTGCCGTCGGGCCGCCAGAAGCACCACGGGCCGGTCCTGCCGCGCAGCCCGGTCTCACCGGCGGCCCACTCGCCCTCCTCCTCCATGTACCACGCGTCACCGGGAACGGTCGCCGGCCGAGGCCCCCGCCTCACGTCAGCGGTCCCGGAGAGGACCGAGTCGAGCCGTATGGCCAGCTCGTCCGCCTCAAGCGGGTTGTCCCACCTGCCGCCCCGCGAGTGCTCGTCGGGCTCAAGCGGCTGGTCGGCGATCGAGGCGGCCAGCGCGTGCGCCACCCGGACCAGCTCGTACGCCTTCGCGGCCAGGGCCGCCTCGATCCCGACGACGAGGGCGTACTTGAAGAAGCGACGGGGAAGCTCCTCCTCCGGAACCGGCCAGCCGACCAGCTCCCGGAGCAGCTCGACCATCGGCGGCCCCTGCTTCACGAAGCTCGCGAGCGCGTACGCGTAACAGCCCGCGGCCAGGCCGTCCCGCCGCTCCCGCAGCTTCTCCAGCGCCTCACGATGGACCTCGCCGGAGAAGGTCTCACCGATGGCGTTGCCCATCAGCCAGAACTCGCGCCGCTCGGCGAAGAGCCGCTCGACCAGGGCGCTGCGCGACCGGGGCGTCTTCATGTTGCCGACCGCCGCGTACAGATTCGCCATGAGCTCCGCGAGGAGGTCGTCCTCGGTCTGGTTGTGGTCGAAGACCTTTCCGCCCTCCCGGACCGAGCCGGCGAATCGCCTGCCGTACTCGTCCAGCGCCTCGATCATGTACTCTTCCGCGCCCACGTGGCGGAAGCGGTACAGCTGATCTCCGGCGGCGTTGCGAGCGCCGATGGCCGGGTGGGTGAGCCGGTTGTTGATCATGGCGTCGGCCGCCCGTCCGGCCTGTTCGCCGGTGAGCCGAGGCAGGATGTACGTCTTTTCCTCGAACGGGTTGAACAGCACATTCCACAATGGATCGATCGTGGTGGCGCCCACCGGCAGCCCCGCGAGCCGCATCAGCGTGTCGAAGACGGATGGCTCGTGTGCGAACGGGGCCAGCGCCATAAGGACCTCCTCCTTCATCTCCTTGACCATGCAGATCTCCGTCCGGTCGCCGTTCTCGGGCTCGGCCGCGTGCTCCAGCACCCGTAACAGCACGCCCACGAAGGGGTGATCGGCGTGGGTGACCTCTCCCATCACCTCGGCGAGCACCTGCCGGCGCGGTTGCAGCGGCACCGCCTCGAAACCTCTGGCGGCCGGTTCGGCCCGGGCGGCGCCGGAACCCGCCAGGACCATGCGGACCGCCCAGGAGCACACCATCGGGTCGTAGCCATCCTGATCGGCGCGATGCAGGATCCGGCGCGCCACGACCTCCACCAGCTCCGGGTGCGCGATCTCGCCCACGATCGACGACCAGCGCTCAGGCGACTCCAGTAACCGGTCCAGGATCGGAGCCGACGCCTCGGCCGCCATGCCCGCCGTCGCCGGCATCCGGGCCGCCGCGTCCGCGACCTCGGCATCCGTGAGCGTCCCGTCCTCCAGTCCGCCGCTCACGTACGCGAACTTCAACAAGGGCCACACCTGCGGCGCGACCTCCAGAGCGACCAGCGCCCGCCGGGCCTTCTCCTCCTGGGGCGCCTCCCCGCCGACGTACATCATCACGAGCGCTCTGCGCACCCGGAAGCCCGGCACCACCGGGATGTCCCCGTCCAGGGCGAGCGACCCGAAGGCGGCCACGAACGCGTCGACCAGCGGCACACGCCGCGGTGACTGTTCGATCGCCGCGAGCACCCGCGCGCGTTGCGGTTCCATCGCCAGCAGCGACGTGTGCAGCAGCCAGTAGATCGCCAGATGCGGATCACCGGTCAGCGACGGCAACTCCGCCAGCAGGCCCCGCTCGGCCGCCTCATCGGTCGGCCAGACGGTCCGGAACAGCCAGACGGCGCTTCGTGCCAGGTCATCGTCGTCGCGGATCGTCCTCTCCGAGCAGTCGTGCACCGGCTGGGCCAGCAGCCGGACGAGCCACTGGTAGCGCTCCGACAGCGACGGAGTGGCCGTGGTCCCCGCACACGGCCCATCCCAACTTCCGCCCGCACGCAGGTCATCCGTGCTTCCGCCCGGACGCCGGTCATCCTTGAAGAGGAGCCAGTCGTAGAGCGACGCGAAAATCGGTCGCAGCTCCCGGGTCTCATGATCCTGCCACCACACCCGCCCGTCCCCGCGCACGTCCAGCAACGTGTAGTCGCCGCCTTCCTGGTCGAGGATGAAGAAACCGGCCAGCGTCTTGTCGACCGCCCCGAAGCACGAGTGGTTGATCGCGAGGTGGGCCTCGACGAGATCGCCGACAGTGGGATCGGCCAGGCGCGCCGTCGACACGGCGACCATCTCAGCCGTGATCGGCAATCCGTAGAAGCGGCTGACCAGTTCGTGTTCCTGCATTGGATGCCTCTCGCTACAAGTGCGGGACGCGTGGAAGCTGACCTCGGCCGTCCGCGTCTCGTGCTCCGGAGGCCGTCGTGTGCCGTAAGGCGGTGAACTGCGAATTCATCGGGATCTCTGCCAGGGCTCGGCGTCGTCACATGGCTTGCTCGGCCGGCTGCTGCTCACGCTGCCACCACTCGAACTCGGAGGCGTCCGCGAGATCGGCCAGGTCATCGGGGACCTCGCTGAGGATCTGGTCCTGGCCCGCGCAGAGGTGAGCCTGGCCGGCCCGCCCTATGGCGACGCTGACGTGCGGGAAGGTGGCACGCAGCCGTTCCAGGGCGGGCGCGCCCACGTCCGTGTATCGCAGGTCGACGGAGTCGAGCCGCTCCAGCTCGAAGAACGACTCAGGCAGGTCGGCGAGCTCGTTGAAGGACAGGTCCAGCCGCCGCAGCCCGGGCATCCGGGCGAACGCGTCGTCGGGCAGCGCGGTGAAAGCGGTGCGTACCGCATGCTCGCCGTTGATCGTTTCGTTCCACCGGTCGATCTCCAGCTCCTCCAGTGTGGTGATGGCCCACACCCCGGCGAGCAGGTCGCGGCTCGGCTCGGGCTGGAACGTCCACGGCGTGTTGCCGCTGAGCCGCAGGACCCGCAGGTTCGGCAGCCGTCCCAGGTCGGGCAGGCGCTCCAGGCCGGCCGACAGGGACCCGCGCAGGTTCAGCGTCTCCAGCGCGGTCAGCTCGAGCAGTTCGTCCGGAATCGCCGTCAGCCACACATGCGACAGGTCCAACGACCGCAGTCCGGACAGCCGGGTTACGGACAGGGGGAAGTCGACCGGGGAGTTCCACTCCCCCGGCTGCAGCTCGGGCAGGTGGAGCTCCCGCAGCCCGTCCAGCCGGGCCAGCGCGTCGGGCACCGGGCATGTCAGGTTGCCCGCGCGCAGCACTTCGAGCGCGGCCAGGTCGCCGATCTGCTCCGGCAGGGCTTCCAGCTGGTTGGCGGAGATGTCGAGCACACGCAGGTTACGCAGTTTGCCGATCGCCTCGGGCAGCTCGGTCAGCCCCATCCTGCAGAGGCTCAGTTCCTCCAAGGAGGTCAGCTCGCCGATGCGATCGTCGAGGTCGCCGAGGTCGCCGTTGCCCGAGAGGGAGAGCACGCGCAGTCCGGGGAAGGCGAACAGCTGTTCAGGCAGCCGCCGCAGCTTGCGATCGGACAGGTCGAGCTCGGTGACCTCGTCGGCCTGCGCCGACAACGCGTCGAGCTCGTCCATCACCGCCACGTGGCTGGGCCGCACGCCGGTCCGCAGGATCTGCCGCCCCGCGCGCAACGCATCGCCGATCTTACGTTCGTCGGCCGCCCCGCTCGCGTCGAGCAGGTCCGGCAGCAGCACGCCGCCCAGTTCATGGTGGGTGAAGTCGACCGCGCACGTCGTGCGGTAGGGGTCGGCGGCGACCACCCCTTCCGGCTGGCCGGTGAACTCCATGGAGAAGTGGAGGGTGTTGACGATGATCTGTGCTCGGACGTGCCCGGCCACCTTCAGGAACCCCCCGTTGTCCCCGTGGCGGCCCTGGATGCCCCCGTCCACGACCAGATCGCCCCGCACCACCACGTTCGGGCAGCCGGACAGCAGCACGTTGCGTGCTCGCACGTCACCCGTGACCAAGAGGAAGTTGCCACCCGACGCGTCCCACCAGTCCAGATCGCCGTCGACCGTCAGGTCCCCATGGACGATCACGCTGTACGGCTCGCCGCCCGGCGCGGCCGTCAGGTGCGCCGACACATGCAGGCCCGCCTCATAGAGGCGGATCTCCTGCTTGCCCGCGAAGTCATGGAACGGGCATTCGACATCGGCGGAGGCGTCGAACTGCTTCTCCGCCTCCTCGACGCTGATGAGGCGATATCCAGGCGGCGATATCTCGGTCATGCGGGGGATGCTAGAACTCTTCGCGGACATTCTCCGCTCGCCTACCGCGAGATCACATAGTTATAAACGATCTACATAGCCGTTGCCGGGCTCATCGGATGATCTCCAACATGCCTGGTCAGCCATGGTGACGAAGCGAGGGCCACCCCGCGGGCGAACGCCTGTCGGCCTCCGTGGCGACCGCCAGACCTAAGTATCCGGATTACGTAGTTCTACCGACATGCCCGACCATGAGACCGACGCTCACCAGGCATCGGCCGGCCGGTCTGGCGGAAGTCGGGCATGAATTGTGCGGACCGGCTGACACGTGCATCCGTGTGGCACAGGCCAGGCCCGGGTTGGACCAGCGCGACGACTCCGCGAACCAACCGCGCGAAAGATGCAGTTCACACGATTGACCAACCTTTGGCACGATGCACAACCGGAGAGACCAGGCACCCCGGCTGCGGTCGGCATTTTCGCTGACGGAGAATCATCATGCGATGTCTGTGCCCCCCTCTATTCTCGGTCGAAGCTCCCGGCACATAGTGAGGCAATGAGGGCGGGCAGCGCGTAACCGTGTAACCCTCGCCGGGATGTACGAAAAGCAAGAATGAGTGACGGCAGTGGCGAGGCCGGCAGTGGCGCCGGCAACGGGGGCTCGGCGGACGCGGACAGGAGGGTGTGCGTGTACGTATTGCCAGCGCCAGAGGCGGACCGGCCACCGGTCGGCCGCGACCGGGAGATTTCGCGGCTGAGGAACGTGGTGAAGTCGCTCGCCGCCGGCAAGGGCGCCGTGGTGGAGATCACCGGCGAGCCCGGGATCGGCAAGACGGCTCTGCTGAGCGTGCTTGCGGCCCAGGCGGCGGCGATCGGCGCCGAAGTGCTGCGCGCGCACGCGCTCCGGGGCGCGAACGTCTCGTACCAGGTTTTCCGCGACGCGTGGGGGGACCGGCCCGGCCTGCGCTCCGCTTCGGAGGATCTCCAGGGGCGCTCCACGGCTTCCATGCCCGCCGACTCCTCGCACCTTCACCGTTTTCGGCAGGGCCGGACGATGCGGACCATGTTCGCGGACTGGGCCGCGTTCGGGGGTGGCATGCTCGCTCTGGACGACGTCCACCTGTGTGACCGCGAGTCGGCGGACCTCATCGCCCAGCTCATCCGGACCCCCGTACCCGGCCCGTTCATCCTCGCCGTGGCGCACCGGCCGCGCCAGACCCCGCCGGTGCTGCTGGACGCGCTGACCCAGGGAGCGCGGGCCGGGACCGTGGTCCGCCTCGAACCGGCCGCGCTGGACGTGGAGACCGTCACCGCACTGCTGCGCCGCTGGCGCCTGGACGCGCCCGCGGACCCCGGCCGCTCCGTCCCCGACCTGGAGGCGTACGCCCAGCGGCTGCACGCCGCCTCCGGCGGAAACCCGTCCTACCTGCGCATCCTGGTGGGCGCCAACTGGCAGCCGGGCGGCTGGCCGGACTACCTGGAGGCCGACCGGGACCGGCTGTTACGTGAAGCCGTGGCGCCGGCCGCCGAACTCGACGCGCTCGGACCGCACGCGACCACCGTGGCCGGGGCCGCCGCCGCGCTCGGCGATCCGTTCCACTCCGAGGACGTCGCCCTGGTCGCCGAGCTCGAACTCGGCGACGCCGTCGACGCGCTCGCCGAGCTGGCGCGCGCCGACATCGTCAGTCCCCTCGCCTCGGGCGGGCGCTTCGCCTTCCGCCACCCCGTGCTGCGGCATGTCGCGCACGAGCGTGCCGAGGCCTCGCTCCGCCTTTCCGCCCACCGGCACGCGCTGGAGCTGCTCGTCTCCCGCGGCGCCTCCGCAGCGGCCCAGGCCAGGCACGCCGAATACGCCCTCGGCGTGGACGGCCCCGCCGCCGCCGAGGTGCTGGCCGCGGGCGCGACGGAGGTCATGGCGCAGGCGCCCGCGACGGCGGCCCGTTGGCTGCGCCTGGCACTCGAATCCCTGCCGGGCGGAGACCGCTCGATCCAGCGTCGAGCCACGCTGATGCTGGCCTGCTGCCACGCCCTGACGGCCGCCGGACGACCGCAGGAGGCCCGGGACCTCGCCCACGAGGTGCTGCGTGACCAGGCACGTCTCACCCCGGACCTGCGCGTGAAGGCGCACGCCGCATGTGCGGGCTACGAGATGCAGCTCGGCCGGTACGACGAGGCGGAGGCGGTGGCCCGCGCCGCCATCGACACGCTGCCACGGCCGTTGCCGGATCCGCTGCCCGCCGGGGTCGCCGAGCTGGCGTTCAAGTACGGAGTGGTCCACCTGCTGCGCGGCACGTACGGTCAGGCACGCGCCCTGCTGCAGGCGGTCGTGGAGAGACCGCTCAGCCCCGAACAGAGCAAAGAGACCGGCGCCTACGGGCGGTCGGTCTTCACGTTGGAGACGTCGACCCGGGTGCTCGCCGCCTGTGGCGACAGCTACCTCGGAAACACCGCGTCCGCGGGCGCGGCGATCACCGAGCACGCACAGCTGATCGACGGGCTGCCGGACGCGGCGGTCGCACGCCACCCCGAGCTCCTCTCCATGCTCGGCTGCGCCGAGCTCCTGCTGGAGCGTTTCCCGGCCGCGTCACGGCACCTGAGCCGGGTGCTGACCCTCGCGAAGGGCAGCGGGCCGCAGCAGACGGTGCCGTACGCCCTGGTGGGGCTCGCCTTGGCCGAGCAGCGGGCCGGCCGGCTTGAGCAGGCCGAACAGTGGGCGATAAAAGCGGAACAAGCCGCCCGAACCACCGGAATGCACGACGTGTTAAGCCTGGCCATCACGAGGCGCGCCGGCGTGCTGGTGTGGGCGCGGAGCCGGAGCGACTACCCGGCCCTCGCCGCGCTCATCGAGCATGGCATCCGCAACGCCACACCCCACGGCTGGTGGTCAGGTTTCGCGATCGGCCAGCTCGCCGAGATCCGGCTCATGAGCGGCGATCCCCAGGGGTGCATACAGACCCTGCTGGATGGCGGCGGAGGCGAGGGCCTGCCGCTCCTCCAGCCCTCTCTCAAAGCCGTGCTGCTGTCCATGTTGTCGAGTGCGGCGCTTCGCGCCGGCGACCTCGACGCGGCCCGGCGCTGGGCCGGCGACGCGCAGGACGTCGCCGAACGGCTCGGGCTGCCCCTCCAGCGGGCAGCCGTCCAGCGGGTGTACGCCCTGCTGCACTCGGTGGACGGCGACCACGAGGAGGCGGCCGAGTTGTTCGAGCAGGCAGCGGACGGCTTCCGCCGCGCCGGGGCGCCGGTCGACCACGCCTGGACGCTGGTCATGGGCGCGAGATCGGTCGCGACCGTCCAGGGCCCGGCGCCGGCGGTGAGCTGGCTGGACACGGCCATGGCCCTGGCTCGCAACTGCGGGGCGGCGCGGGTGCTCGAAGGAGCCGAGCACGCGCGCGGCAAGCTCGCCGCGCAGGCCACCGCCGCTCGTCCCGCGGCGGCCTCGGGACGCAACCTCCTGGCCCTGCTCACCGAGCGGGAACGCCAGATCGCGTCGCTCGCGGGTGCGGGCAGGCGCACCCGGGAGATCGCGGACCAGCTCTATCTCAGCCCCAGAACGGTCGACACCCATCTCGCGCGGATCTACCGCAAGCTCAACGTCTCCTCCCGCGCGGCCTTGACCAACATCCTGCTCCGGGCCGGCAACAGCGGCACAGACCGGGTTTGACCCTTGCGGGACGGCTGGCCGCGCCGGGATCCGGGCGCCCCGCCATAATCGACCCATGATGGCGGCGGAATCGGCGCAGACGCTGGAGCGGGGGCTCCGGCTGCTGCGCGTGCTCGCGGACGCGCACCGCGGACGCACCCCGACGGAGCTGGCCGCCGAGCTGCGGCTGAGCCGCCCGGTCGTCTACCGGCTGATCACAACGCTCCAGAACGAGGGTTTCGCCCGCCGTGACGTCGAAGGGCGGGTCCATCTCGGTTTCGCCGTGCTCGGGCTGGCGCAGGCCGTACAACCCCTGCTGAGAGCCGCCGCGATGCCGACACTGCGCGTGCTCGCCGAGCGGGCCGGGGCGACGGCCCACCTCACCGTGGCCGAGGGGAACGACGGCCTGGCCATCGCCGTCGTCGAGCCGTCGTGGACCGACATGCACGTCGCCTACCGCGAAGGCTCGCGGCACCCGCTCAGCCGGGGCGCGGCGGGCCTCGCGATCCTGTCCCATCGCGGGGAGACGACCGTGCGACCGCGTCCGTGCGAGGCGGCCGGCGAACGGGTGCCTTTCCAGGTCACGGAGGGCCAGCTGCAGGAAGGCGCACGCGGCATCGCGGCGCCGATCCCCGACCTCGCGTGGCTGGAGGCGTCGGTGGGGGTCGTCTCGTTCGGCGCCCTCGACCCGGCCTCGGTCGGCCCGCTCGTCGTCGAGGCCGCACGGAAGCTGGCCATCGCGCTCGCCGAATAGCACCGGCACGCCCGTCGAATGCCGACCGCCACACCGGGCTGCCCCGGCATTCCCAGCCCATGACCGCCGTGGCAGTCACGGCCCCGGCACATCAGGCCCATGCCGCCGTCGCCCTCGCTGGACACCCCGTCCGCGGTAATCCCAGCGGCGCGGGCGCTTTTTCCAGGCGCGGCGGCCCAGGAGCGGCTGACCGAAACTCGCCGAGGATTCCCCAACGAGCAATGGTTTGACATTCGCCCCTCCATGCCGGATTGTCGTACGTATAGAGGACATAAACGTCCGATAACCGTACACGGAGGGTCGATGCCGTACTACCGTGTCGTGGGTGATGTGCCACGCAAGCGCCATGTCCAGTTCCGTAAGCCGGACGGCGGTCTCTACGCCGAGGAATTGATGGGCGAGGAGGGGTTCTCCTCCGACTCGTCGCTCCTCTACCACCGCCACTTACCGACGGCGATCGTGAAGGCCGAAGCCGTCCACCCCGGCGCGTCCGGCCTGTCGCCGAACCTGCCCCTCTCTCCCCGCCACTTCCGAACCCAGGGCCTGCGCCCCGAAGGCGACCTGGTCACCGGACGCCGGCTGCTCGCGGGCAACTCCGACGTCCGGATCTCGTACGTCTCGACGGAGACGGCGAGCGAGCTCTACCGCAACTCGATGGGCGACGAGTGCGTCTACCTCGCGGCCGGCCGGGCCCGCTTCGAGTCGACGTACGGCGTGCTGGAGGTCGGCCAGGGCGACTACGTCGTCATCCCGACCGGGACGATCCACCGCTGGGTGCCGCAGGGCGGCGTGACGGCGCTGGTCGTGGAGGCGGCCGGCCACATCCGGCCGCCGAAGCGCTACCTGTCCCAGTTCGGCCAGTTCCTGGAACACGCTCCGTACTCCGAGCGTGATCTGCGCGCCCCTTCAGAGCCGCTGCTCGTGGACGGCGCGGAGGTCCAGGTCCTGGTCCGCACGCGAGGCGGGCTGACCCGGCTGACCTACGCCCACCACCCGTTCGACGTGGTCGGCTGGGACGGCTGCCTCTACCCGTTCGCGTTCAACATCGACGACTTCGAGCCCATCGTGAAGCGCACCCACGCGCCGCCGCCGGTGCACCAGACCTTCGAGGGGCCCGGCTTCGTCATCTGTTCGTTCTGCCCGAGGCCGGTGGACTTCCATCCGGACGCGGTGCCGATCCCGTACAACCACCACAACGTCGACTCCGACGAGTTCATGTTCTACGTGGGCGGCGACTACACGGCGCGCAAGGGGTCCGGCATCGACGTCGGCTCCATCTCGCTGCACCCGGCCGGATTCACGCACGGGCCGCAGCCGGGCGCGGTGGAGGCGGCCGTGGAGGCGGTGCGGCAGGGCCACGCGGTCACCAGCGAGATGGCCGTCATGATCGACACCTTCCGCCCGCTCGATCTCGGCGAAGCCGCCCTGGCCTGCGAGGACCCCGGCTATCCGTGGACGTGGTCCACCGCGACACCCGCATGATCACCTCTGGGACACCGAAGGAGCAAGCTGTGACGACCAGTTGGGTGTCGGGAGCCGACCAGTCGCTCTTCGGCGTGGACAACCTGCCTTACGGGGTGTTCTCCCGCGAGGGGGAGACGCCCCGGGCCGGGGTGCGGATCGGTGATTTCGTGCTGGACCTCGCCCCCGTGCTGCACGACGAGGTCTTCGCCGCGCCGACCCTGAACGCCTTCCTGGCGCGGGGCCGTACGGCATGGAGCGAGACCCGCCGCAGGATCCGGTTGCTGCTCGCGGCCGGACCCGACGCGCCGACGGCGGACGTGGCCGCGAACCGGGCCGTCGCCGAACCCCACCTGGTCCCGCTGGAGCAGGTCACCCTGCACCTGCCGATCGAGGTGGCGGACTATGTCGACTACTACGCCTCGCTGGAGCACGCCTCGAACCTGGGGCGGATGTTCCGGCCCGACGAGGAGCCGCTGAAGCCCAACTGGCGGCATCTTCCGGTCGGCTACCACGGGCGGGCGGGCACGGTCGTCGTGTCCGGGACGCCGATCAGGCGGCCTTCCGGGCAGCGTCTGCCCGGGCCCGCGTTCGGCCCGTCGGCGAAACTGGACATCGAGGCCGAGCTGGGATTCGTCGTGGGCGTCCCGACGGCGCTGGGTGAGCGGGCCGGGGCCTTCGAGGACCACGTCTTCGGCGTCACCCTGGTCAACGACTGGAGCGCGCGCGACATCCAGGCGTGGGAGTACGTTCCGCTCGGCCCGTTCCTCGGCAAGTCGTTCGCCACCTCGATCTCGCCGTGGATCACGCCGCTGGAGGCCCTCGAGGGCGCCCGGTTCGCGGGCCGCGAGCAGAGCCCCGAACCGCTCGGCTACCTGCGCAGGAGCGCGCCATGGGGGCTCGACCTCACGCTCCGCGTGGACCTGAACGGCACGGCGATCTCGGCTCCGCCGTACCGGGACATGTACTGGACTCCCGACCAGATGCTCGCCCACATGACGGTGAACGGCGCCTCGCTGCGCACCGGCGACCTGTTCGCCAGCGGCACGATCTCCGGAGCGGGCGAGCCGGGCTCGCTCATAGAGCTCACCTGGAACGGCACAGACCCGATCAAGCTCGCCAACGGGGAGACCCGGACGTTCCTGGAGGACGGTGACACCGTCACGATCAGCGCGGTCGCACCGGGAGGGATCGGCCTCGGCGAAGTGTCCGGCAGAATCCTCACCGCTACGTAAGGTGCTCATCCTGTCACTCGGCGCTACCCTGGGAGCCACCCGAGTAACGAAAGCAGGAAGAGATGCGCCGCCGCCTGGCATGGGCCATGGTCCTTCTCCTCCTCGGCGTCCTCCTCAGCGCGGGTTGCTCCGCCGTGACGGCGGGCGACGAGCACCAGGCCCCGGCGGTGCCCGCCATCAAGATGTCACCTCCGGTGGACGCGGTGGCGGCGCGGCCCGACAGGGGACTGGTGGTCAGATCCCGGAACAGCACGCTGACCAGCGTCGTCGCCTACGCCGAGGGCCGGCCCGTGCCCGGCACCTTCAACGCCTCCCGTACGGCCTGGCGCTCGGACTGGACGTTGCGGCCCGACACCGAATACGTCGTGAACGCCCTCGCGACCGGGCCGACCGGTCCCCCGGCGCGGCTCGCGGGCCGGTTCAGGACGCTCCGCGCCCAGCGGGAGTTCGGCATCCTGTCGGTCACGCCGGAGAGCAAGGAGAGCGTCGGGGTCGGGATGCCGATCACGGTGACGTTCGCGCAGCCCGTGCAGGATCGCCTGGCCGTGGAGAAGTCCCTGGAAGTCCGCGCCGCCAGGCCGGTGGACGGCGCCTGGCACTGGCTGAACGACACCCAGGCCGTCTACCGGACGAGGAAGTTCTGGCCCGCGAACCAGAAGGTCACGTTCACCGCACACCTGTCCGGCGTCCGCGCAGCCCCCGGCCTGTACGGCACAGCCGACCGGACCACCTCCTTCACCATCGGCAGACGCATGGTGAGCACGGTCGACACGCGCACGCACCAGATGGTCGTGAAGGAGGACGGCAAGATCGCCCAGCAGCTGGCCATCAGCGCCGGAATGGCCACGACCAGGGAATACACGACGACCAGCGGCGTCCACCTGACGATGGAGAAGGGCAACCCCGTCCGCATGATCTCCCCGGGCCGCGCCAAGGGCGACCCCGGCTTCTACGACGTGATGATCGGCTACGCCGTGCGGATCTCCAACAGCGGGGAGTACGTCCACGCCAAGAACAACATCTGGGCCCAGGGACGGGCCAACGTGAGCCACGGATGCGTCAACGCCCGCCCCGACCAGGCCGCCTGGTTCTACGACAACGCGTTGCGCGGCGACCCGGTCATCGTCACCGGCACCAACCGTGAGCTGGAATGGAACAACGGATGGGGATACTGGCAACTGTCGTGGGACGAGTGGCTCAAGGACAGCGCGATCCACGCGCCCGCTCCCGTGCACACCTTCGTCAGCCCCGCCCCGGACCCCGACTTTGAAATGTCCGGCAGAGCCGTACAGAGATAACGTAAAGAGAGGAACCGTTACTGAACGGGATTCGTTCATTGCTATGGAGGCGAGGCAATGGACTCGTGGATCATCTGGCTGATCCTGGCGGCGGCGCTGGGCGTCGCCGAGATCTTCACTCTGACCGCCGCGCTCGGGATCATCTCCATCGCGGCCCTGCTCACAGCCGGGGTCGCCGCCATCGGACTGCCGGGGGGCGTCCAACTCGCCGTGTTCCTCCTCGCCTCGGGCGCCGGGCTCGTCGGGATCCGGCCCATCGCGCAACGACACCTCAACCAGGCCCCCGCCCAGCGGTTCGGAACCTCCGCCCTGGTCGGCAAGCCCGCCTACGTGACCAGAGAGGTCACCGGAAGAGACGGCCGAGTGCGCATCGGCGGGGAGGAATGGTCCGCGAGGGCCTATGACGACAGCCTCGTCATCCCCGTGGGCGCCACGGTCGATGTCTTCGAGATCGAGGGTGCGACGGCCCTCGTCTATCCTCGGGAGTGATCATGGAAGTCGCCCTGCTCGCCATCGTGATCCTTGTCGTCCTGTTCGCGGCGACCACGGTCCTCAAAGCCGTACGGATAGTCCCCCAGGCCCGGGCGGGCAACGTGGAACGGCTGGGGCGCTACTACCGCACTCTGGAACCGGGCCTCAACTTCGTGATCCCGTTCGTGGACCGGGTGCGCCCGCTGATCGACCTGCGTGAGCAGGTGGTGTCGTTCAAACCGCAACCCGTGATCACCGAGGACAACCTGGTCGTGGACATCGACACCGTCCTGTACTTCCAGGTCACCGACCCCCGCGCGGCGGCCTACGAGATCGCCAACTTCATCCAGGGCGTCGAGCAGCTGACCGTGACGACGCTGCGCAACGTCGTCGGCGGCATGGACCTGGAGCGGACGCTCACCTCGCGCGACACCATCAACAGCCAGCTGCGCGGCGTGCTCGACGACGCGACGGGCAAATGGGGCCTGCGCGTCAACCGGGTCGAGATCAAGGCGATCGACCCGCCGAAGACCATCAAGGAGGCGATGGAGAAGCAGATGCGCGCCGAGCGGGACAAGCGCGCCGCGATCCTCACCGCCGAAGGCCAACGGCAGTCGAAGATCCTCACCGCCGAGGGCGAGAAGCAGAGCGCGATCCTGCGCGCGGAGGGCGAGCGGACCGCACAGATCCTCAAGGCCGAGGGCCAGTCGCAGGCGATCGACGAGGTTTTCCAGGCCGTGCACCGCAACGACCCGGATCCGAAGCTGCTCGCGTACCAGTACCTCCAGGTGCTCCCGCAGCTCGCGCAGGGGCAGGGCAACACGTTCTGGGTGATCCCCAGCGAGGTCACCTCGGCGCTGCAGGGCGTCTCGAAGGCGTTCACCGAGGCGCTTCCCCCGTCCCCGGCCACGCGTGAGCGGGAGCTGAACCGCGCCGCGGGCAGCGAGGCCGTCGCCGAGGCCGAGCGCGCCGCGGCGGAGGCCAAAGCGGAAGCCGAGGACGGCGAGACCATCGGCCCACGCCAAATCGAGGCCAACCGCCACCGGCTCGACTCACTGGACTCGCTCAACGCACTCGACGACCTCGAAGGCCAGCCACGCAACAACCGCGCCGAGCCGTAGACACACCGTTCCGGCCTGGAAAACGCACGCACGCGACGTTCCAGGCTTGGAGAGCACCCGCACGCATGTGACCGTTCCAAGCCTGGAAGGCACACGCGCGGTCAGGGCGAGGGCCTGGAAGGCACACGCACGTGACGTTCCGGTCCTGGAGGGCACACGCATGTTGACGGTGAGGGGCTAGGGGACAGCGCGGCCTGGCAGACCACGAGTACTCGGATGGAGCTAGTTTGACGCGCTGGCAGACCACGATCACGCGGATTGAGCGAGCCTGACGCGCTGGCAGACCACGGTCACGCGGATTGAGCGAGCCTGATGCGCTCGACGAACTCGTGATACCGGGTCAGTTCCTCGTCGACGGGACCGAGGACCAGGTCGCGGCCGACCTGCTCGACGCTCGCACGCAGAGCCTTGGCCGCCTTCCGCGCCCGGCGTCGCCCGCCCAGCCGTGCCGCCACACGGGAGAGCAGTGCGATGACCACCCCGACCGCAGCGCCCCCGACCAGCAGCACCGTCGGCCACGGGGCCTTCCCCAAGGTCGGCACCGGCAGACGGATCAGCATTAGATAGTCCAGAAGGAACACCAGGAACAGCCAGCACGCCCCGACCACCATGGTCGCGAACACGAGCCACTGCAACGTTCCGACAGCCCGCCACCAGCGGGGCCTGCGAGACGCGCCGATCGAGGTGGTGGCGACCGCGCGATCCAGCGCGTCCGCCAGTTCGTCAGCACGCGATCGTGCGGCGTGCCGCACAGCCGACGCCCACGGTTCCGGCACCTCCGCCGCGGCCGCCACCCCGACATCCCTCACAGCGGTGTCCATCCGGGAGCGCTGTACGGCTGTCGCCACAGGCAGCGACGTCCGCCCCACAACAGGACCGGACACACCGACTCCTTCCCCATCGGGCACGCCACCGTTTCCAGCGGCAGCCACCCCCGCCCCGGACGCCGAACCACGAGCTCCAACGGCAGCCGCCCCCGCCCCAGATGCCTCCCAACCACGAGTTCCAGCAGCTGAGCTTCCCGCATCAGGAGTTCGCGAGCCGGGCATCCCGGTGGCGGGCACATCCGAACCAAGGTCTTTCCTGCCAGACATCTTCGAGGCAGGCACTCCTATGGCAGGAGTTCCGGCCGGGCTTGACCTGCCCGGCGAGCCACTACGTGGCGAAGGTGACGATGTGCGCTTCGATCGGGTGCCGGACAGGGCAACCACGCTTTGGTCCTCCCGGTCACCCCATCCGGCGGTCTCGCCGAGGCGGAGGCGGCGCAGCGGGTCGGGACGGAGCCTGCGCAGCCACCGCGTCACCGGCCATCCCGTCGCCGCTACCGCGCGATGGCGATGGGCCTTGGCCACCGCCTCCACCACCAGCGGTACGGCCGCGGCCTCCGCCAACGCCCTGGTCAACGGTGGCACCATGGCCTCCAGCGAGATCTCGCCTCCCCGCACGAATACTCCGCGCGGTCCTCGGCCTCCTCGCGGGTGCTCCGCCGGTAGCCCGGAATGCCTTCCCTCCGCCAGAGCGGACGTCCCCGCATTCCCGCCCCGGCTGCCGAGCATCCCGGGGCCCTGGCCCGCCGCAGCCGAAGGCCCGACCCCTTGACCGGACATGGTCCCTGGCCCGACGCTTTGACCCGGCATGGTCCCTGGCCTGGCACGCTGGCCGAGCGTGGCGGAAGCCGTACCGGTGGAGGCTGCCATCAGGGCATCGGCGGCGGCGGCGACATCGGCGCCGAGCCTCGACGCCCACGCGAGGCGCCGCGAGACCTGACGGGCGAGAAGATCCCGCAGCTCGGGAAGGCCCTCGCCGGTTCTGGCCGAAACGCCGATCACTGGCACGTCCCCGAGCCCATCGGCCGCGAGCAACCTCCGCAGGTCGTCAAGGCAGCGTCGCACTGCCTGCTCGGGCAGCCGGTCCACCTGGTTCAGCACGATCACCATGACATCGCGGTGCCGAGCGAGTGGCTGGAGATATCGCTCGTGCACGGCCGCGTCCGCGTACTTCTGCGGGTCGAGCACCCACACCAGCAGGTCCACGATGGCGACCAGCCGGTCTACCTCCAGCCGGTGCGACAACTCGATCGAGTCATGGTCGGGCAGGTCCAAAAGGATGAGCCCGGAAAGCTCGGGATCCGCAACGCCGGTGCCGTCGGCCGCCTGGGCCTGCCCGGTGCTCCGCAAGGGGCTCGATGGTCGCTCTCCACCGGCGTCCCGAGCGCCCGCCACGAGGCCCGGCGTTCCGGGTTCGTCCTCCCCTCCGATCACGTGGCGGTGTGGGATGGCGAGCCAGTCGAGAAGTCGGCCGGAACCTCCCGGGTCCCAGAGTGCGGCCTGGGCCTGCGAGGTCGTGGGCCGGGTCACCCCCACTTCGGCGATGGCGTCCCTGGCCAGCACGTTGAACAGGGACGACTTACCGCTGCCCGTCGCTCCCGCGAGCGCGACCGCCGTGTGGTCGACGGACAGGCTCCGCCGCGCGCCCGCCTGAGATACGACGCCTCGGGCTTGATCGATCACCGCCTGGTGGAGCCGACCCTCCGCCAGATCAGCGGCGTCGGAGAGCGCGACCAGCCGGTCATCCAGCGGCGCGCCGGCCTTCCGCCGCAGCGGCTTCACAGCGAATCACCCCTAGTGCCGCCACCCGGGCCGTCGCGCCCCGTTACATCACCCGAACCAGTGCCGCCACCCAAGGCAGTGCCACCCCGACCATCACGTTCCGTGGCACCGCCCGAACCAGCGCCACCCCGACCATCACGTTCCGTGGCGCCAGCCGAGTCAGTGTCATCTGGGCCGGTGGGGCCATCGGGGCGGGCGAGTGGGAGTTCTTTCTTCCGGTCCTGTACGGCTTTCGCGGCTTCACGCAGGGCGGTGGACGTCGTCTCCCCGGGGCCGAGGCCGTCGAGCAGGGAGGTGAACCTGGCCTGTTCCTCGTCCATGAGCTCGCGGACTCGAAGGCGGAGATCTTCCCTGGCCTTCTGGGTCAACGTCCGGACGGCCTGGTCGCCGAAGATGGCCTCCAGAAGCTTCTGGCTCAGGACGCTCGTCCCCCCGGCGATGCCCACCTCGATGCCCGTCAGGCCACCTGTGGAGGCGAAGACGGCAAGCATGAGCAGCAGGCCGAGCCCGTTGACCCCGAGCGACGCGGCCCGCGCCGTCGTTCGCTTGTCGGCCCCTTCGGACCGCACCAGGTCGAGCACGTATCCCTGCCAGGCCCGCACCGCCGTACCGGCCCGGGATGGCAGGTCGGGTGACGCCCGGCCGAGGCGTCCCGCGGTCGCCACACCCGCACGTTCCAGCACGTCACGGCCTGATGGCAGGGAGAGCCATGCTTCGACGGCCCGTTCGGCGGACCCGTCGGCGGCGGAGCGGATCAGGGACTCGACGCCGCTCTCCAGCGCCGCCCGCAACTCCTTGTCCGGAGCCGGGCGGCCGGTGAAGAAGGCGGTGACGCGATCGCGGATCCAGCCGACGCGTGACTCCAGCGACCGCATCAGGTCGCCGGTGCCGATGAAGTCCTGCCAGCGGGCCAGCACCTCACCGCGGAGCAACGAGCCGTCCCGCATTCCTTCATCGAAGGCGGACGCCCCCGAGTCGTAGGCCTTCTCGACGATTGCCCGCAATTCGGCGATCCCGGCCCGCTGCCGGTCCGCCGCGTCCGCCAGCGCGGGCACTCGCGTGGTGAGGCTGTCCAGCGCCCCGGACAGGGTCTTGCGCACCACGTCCGCCCTGGCCTCGGCGTCGGCGGAGAGCCCGGCCAGCCAGCTCGCGATCGGCTGTACGGCTCTCGCGGGCAGCCTCGCGGTCTCCGACGGCAGTGCCAGTTCGGGAACGGCGAACAGCGGCGTCCCGGCCAGGCCATGTTCTTTGAGAAGCCGGGACAGGTCAGCGCCGACAGGCGCGAGAGCCTCCTGCGGCACCCGCTGGAGGACGATCGCGAGAGCCGTACTCCGCTCGCGTGCGATGCGCAGGAAGCTCCACGGGACCTCGTCCGCGTACCGGGACGCGGTTGTGACGAACAGCCAGAGATCAGCGGCGGCCAGGAGTTGTGCGGCGAGTTCACGGTTGGCGGTGACGACCGAGTCGATGTCGGGCGCGTCCAGCAGTGCCAGGCCGACCGGCAGTGACGCCGCCGTCACCACGCGGAGCGTTCCCGGCTCCCCGGTGCCTGGGCCGGTAACCCGGGGCAGGCCGGGAAGCACGCTCGTGGAGGTGAACCAGGCCGCGTCGGCCGGGTTCGCGGCCAGGGTCGGGGCGAGCGTGGTCGGCCGGAGCACGCCCGGTTCGGCGACGTTCATCCCGGCGAGGGAGTTGACCAGGGTGGACTTACCCGCGCCGGTCGAGCCGCCGACGACGGTCAACAGCGGGGCGTCGATGGCGGCCAGCCGGGGCAGCAGGTAGTCGTCGAGCTGGCCGGCCAGCTCCTTCAGGGCACGGCGATCAGCCGCGACGTCCCCGATCGCGAGTGGGAACAGGTCGTGATCGAGCTGGCGTCGCAGGGATTGCAGGGCCGCCAAGAGCCCACCACTCCCCGCCATACACCCGATCTTCCCTCACGAAGCCGGCCCCAACGTCATCGGCCTCGAACTTTTCTCCCGGGAACGCGGCGACTGCCTCAGGGACGTGTAGACGCCCGCCCCTCAGCACTACAGAAGATGGATTTGCCCATGAGCAATTCAGGACAAATTCGGTGATCGAAAATACCTCTGTAGTAAAAGGGGGCGGGCGACGCCCCGCGCCACAGATCTCTTCGA
Organism: Microtetraspora sp.; assembly: GCA_044868295.1. GTDB lineage: Bacteria > Actinomycetota > Actinomycetes > Streptosporangiales > Streptosporangiaceae > JBIOWF01. The sequence continues at coordinate 29,419 of JBIOWF010000089.1, forward strand.
GCGCGATATCTGCAGGGGAAGATCGGTTCAAGAGCGAAGCGGTAGGGCTACACGCGGACGACGACTACGGCACGGGGAGGCGGACTGCTCCGTGGGTGGGGCGTTCTCAGCGACACCGCAGGCCCGGACCAGCAAGGCGGCGGCGACGGTGAAGAGGCCGGCGCCGACCGTCAGGCAGCGTTCGAAGAGCGAGTGAGCGCGGTAGGCGCGGCGGGAGACGCCGCACCTACCGCACACACCGATCGGTGTCAGTCACGCACGAGGAGCCACGTGCCGGCAGTCCCACAGCCCTGCGAAGAGAAATTGGTGATGTGGTAGCCGGGCGGAATAGGGGAACCGCCGCAGGTGCGCATGCCACTCTGAGCGGTGTACTGGAGCCAACTGCCGACTCCGCTGCATCCGCTGGAGCTGAAGTTGACAGTCACGTAGCCGGGCGGGATAGGGGAACCGCCGCAGGTCCACAAGCCGTCACGGGCGGTGTACTGGAGCCAACTGCCGACTCCGTCGCATCCGCTGGAGCTGAAGTTGACAGTCACGTAGCCGGGCGGGATGGGGGAACCGCCGCAGGTCCACTGGCCATCGGCGGCCGGCACCTGGAGCCACGCGCCCGCCCCGTTACACATGGAAGTGCTGTGATTGATGAGGACGTATCCCTCCGGAATCGCCTCACCGGCGCAGGACCATCCGCCGGCCCGGGCCTGCGACTCGGTGGCCGAGGCGGGCGCTGACGTGCTGCCGAGGACAAAGGTCGTGGAGAGCGCGAGCGCGCCCACGCCCGTGGCGATCTTACTGGCCACGGCCGCCAGCTTTGACAACTTCCGTCCAAGACGTCCACGTGTTTCTTTACGCAAAACAATCTCCTTTCCGAAGAAATGGGCATGGCTCATCCGGGGTGCAAGTTGTCAAACCCCGTGTGATGCGGCTCTGGCAGGTCAAGCCGTGAAAGACGATGACACCGGCCAACAAGCCAAGCCGCGCGAGCCATTCGAGATAAGGACGAAGTAAATGCCCTTGACCGAAGACGTTACAAGGAGATCGTTATGATTTTGACAGAATGCTGGTGATTATTTGGTGACAAAGATCACACCGGCTCGGCCGCATCCTGAAGACGACCGGAGTTCCGCCGTCAAGGCCGGCGTGGAGGCGAGTGGTTGTTTCAGCTCACCGGCGCGGCGCCCGGAGAACGTAGCCAACACCGCGGAGCGTGTGGATGAGCTTCGAGTCCGTCATGTCGATCTTGCGCCGCAGGTAGGAGACATAGCTCTCCACCACGTTGTGATCACCGCCGAAGTCGTAGTGCCACACGTGGTCGAGGATCTGCGCCTTCGACAGAACACGGCCTTGGTTGACCATGAAATAGTGCAGCAGCTTGAACTCGGTCGGCGAGAGGCGCACGTGCTTGCCCTGCCGCCACACCTGGCGAGTCTCCTCGTCCATTTCCAGGTCGGCGACCCGCAGGCGGGCGAGGGCGCCGCCGTCGCCGCGGGTCCGGCGGAGCACGGCCCGGATCCTGGCCAGCATCTCCTCCAGGCTGAACGGCTTGGTCACGTAGTCGTCGCCCAGAGCCAACCCCGTGACCTTGTCTTCGGTCGTGCCCCTCGCGGTCAGGAACACGACGGGGATCCGGCGCCCCGACGCGCGGACCCGGCTGCTGACGGTGAAGCCGTCCATGTCGGGCAGCATGACGTCGAGCACCATCAGGTCGGGCCGCACCCGTTCCGCGACCCGTACGGCCTCGCGCCCGTCCGAGGCGGTCAGCACCTCGAACCCGGCGAACCGGAGGCTCACCGAGAGCAGGTCCCTGATGTTCGGCTCGTCGTCCACGATGAGCAGGCGCGCTTCCGCACTCACGAGTCCGTCTCCCGTCGACTGGTCACTACCGAGCTGGTCGCTACCGTCATCACCGGGCTTGCCATTGCGCCTGGTTCGCGGCTTCACGAACCTCCACACTGCCCGGCGCTGCTTGGGTCAACCTCAGATATTCCTGAGGATTTGCTGATAACTCGGACGAGACCGAGCGGCTCTCAATCCGGCGTGGCGTCAGGCGCGAGTGGAAGGACCATCCGGAAGGCTGCACCGGCCCCTGGGGCCGTCTCCAGGCTCACGGTTCCGCCGTGGGCGTGCACCAGGGACGCCACGATGGCCAGCCCGAGGCCGCTTCCCCCGGCCTGCCGGGTTCTGGAGGGCTCCGCGCGGTAAAAGCGTTCGAAGACCCGCTCGGCCTGCTCATCGGTGAGCCCGGGGCCCTTGTCCGCGACCTCGACGAAGGCCGTCGCGCCGAGCGCCCCGACGCGTACGGTGATCGGGGTGCTCGCAGGGGTGTGGGTCACCGCGTTGCTGATCAGGTTGCCGACGACCTGGCGGAGCCGCACCTCGTCGCCCGAGACGATCAACGCGACGTCGCCGTCCATCACGAGGGGCACGTCCCTGTCCGGGCAGAGGATCCGCGCGTCGTACACGGCGTCACCGGCGATGGCCAGCAGGTCCACCGGCCGTGCCTGAAGGGGACGCTGCTGGTCGAGCCGGGCGAGCAGCAGCAGATCGTCGACGAGCAGCCCCATGCGGGCGGCCTCGCTCTCGATCCGGTGCATCAGCCGGGTCACGTCGGCGCTCGGTGCCTGCCGGTGGAACTCGGCGAACCCCCTGATCGAGGTGAGAGGCGTGCGGAGCTCATGCGAGGCGTCGGCGACGAATCGGCGCATCCTGGCCTCGGATTCGCGGGCGGCGGCCTCCGACGCGGCCTGCGCCTGGAACGCGGTCTCGATCTGGGACAGCATGCTGTTGAGCGATCGGGCCAGCCGCCCGACCTCGGTGCGGGGATCGTGATCGGGCACTCGGCTGCTCAGGTGGCCTTCCGCGATGGCCACGGCGGTCCGCTCGATTTCAACCAGGGGCCGCAGGCTGCGCCGTACGACGACGATTCCGATGCCCGCGAGCACGGCCATCACCGCTCCGCTACCGAGCAGCTCGATCAGTGCGAGACGGTTGGTGATCTCCGTGACGGTCCCCATGTGGATGGCGACGACCGCGCTCCCCATGCCCTCGACCGAGACGACCCGCGCCCGCCACTCCTCGTCACCCGACACCGACTCCACGGTCACGGGGGTCTCCGAGGCGCCGGCACGCGGGCCGGGCTGGTCCTCGACGACCATCCCCGACTGGACGAAGAGCGTCTTCCCATCTGTGCCGCGGATCTCCACGCGACCTTCAGGAGGCACCCGGAGCCTGCCGAATCCCTCCAGCCCGTCCGGCAGCCGCTGGGTGACTTCGTAGGTCATGACGCGGAGTTGGCGGTCGACCCGGTCGACGAGGTAGCCGCGGAGCAGCGAGACGCTGCCGATGCCGATGACCGCCAGAGCCACCGTGAGCAAGGCGAGAGTGGCGGTGATCAGCTTGATCCGCAGCGGCATGCGCCCCGACAAGCGGCCCACGACCTAAGCGCTGGCGGGTGGTGTCCGCATGACGTATCCGACGCCGCGGAGGGTGTGGATGAGCCGCGGGTTGGCGTTGTCCAGCTTGCGGCGGAGTACGGACACGTAGGACTCGACGATCCCGGCGTCACCGCGGAAGTCGTAGTCCCACACGTGGTCCAGGATCTGGGCCTTGGAGAGCACACGACCGGCGTTGGCCATGAAATAGCGCAACAGCTTGAACTCCGTCGGTGACAACGGCACAGCGCAGCCGTCGCGCCAGACCTCGTGGGACTCCTCGTCCAGCTCGATGTCGGCGAAGGTGAGTCGTGGCGCGGCCGCCAGTGGGTCGCCGGCCGTACGACGGAGCACCGCGCGGATCCGGGCGATCACCTCTTCGAGGCTGAACGGCTTGGTCACGTAGTCGTCGCCGCCCAGGGTGAGGCCGCGGATCTTGTCCTCGGTGGCGTCGCGCGCGGTGAGGAACACGACAGGGGTGTACGTGCCGTTGCCGCGGAGCCTGCGGACGATGTCGAAGCCGTCCATGTCGGGCAGCATGACGTCGAGCACGATGAGGTCGGGGCGCTGGCGCTGGGCCGCCGAGACGGCCTCGCTTCCGCTTGAGGCGACGCTGACTTCGAACCCAGCGAACCGCAGGCTGGCCGCCAGCAGTTCGAGGATGTTGGGCTCGTCCTCGACGATGAGCAACCGGGCTTCAGGGGATTCAGTCACGATGACAATGCTGACGGTCGATTCTTAAGGTCTGGTGAAGACGACCTCTGGGCGTGCAGCAGTCTATGAGGTTCGCATTAAAGGAACTGTTAGGGCGATAATATTCACTCGAACTGCTGTTCGGTACTATCGTTGGTGTGTATGTGCCTCCTGGATGGCCGGCCGAAGTGCTTCCGCCGGGCAATCCGGACTGGGAGATCTCGGCGACGGCATGGCTGCTCGACGCCGTGCCGCCGGACTACCGCGCCTACGGCGTGCTGCGGCGGCATCCGATCGCGCTGGCTCGGATGGCCCGTCACCACGTGCGGGCGGCCGTCGAAGCGGCCCGGTCCGGATATCGGGAGGCCGCCGTCGACTTCAAGGAACACCTTCCACCCCATGTGATCGAGGCCGTGCTGGAGGTCTACCGCCGCGAAGGACCACGCCTCGTGCGCCTGGCCGACTCCATCGACCTCGTCGAGCGAGCCCTTCGCGGCGAGCAGTTCGTCGCCCGCCTCTGATCCACCGGGATCCCCCGATGGATTCACCATGCCCATCTCCCGAAGCCGGTTCTCCAAGGGCATCGGGCCTGGTTACGATACGTGCTAGGGCGTCACTTGCCGGGCGCGTCGAGAGCGACGCGACGGACCGCTGCGCGGTGTCGACGGCCGACATCTACATCTGGGGCTGAGCCCCACTCCGGCTCCAGCGCCCGTGCCGTTCCCCGCCAGGAGGCACGGGCGCTGGTTCGTTTTCACCGCAGAGCCCTGACCATGTCCCGCATTCGGCGGGCGTCCTTCAGTCGCGCTTCGTAGGTGGCTCCGACCAGGAGCAGCAGGAGGCCGCCCACCGCCATCGGGACCCACCGGGGCACGGCGGTGACGAGTTCGACGATCCACGGAGCGAGTTCGTGCACCGCCACCGCGAGCAGGGTGAACCCGCCGAGCACGGCCGGCGCCTGGAGCCGCCACCTCGCACCGGCAAGCAGCACGGCGAGCGACACGACACCGAGCGCGAGCGGCCGAAGCCAGCCCTCAGACTCCGCGTACACCGCGAGAAGGCTCGGCAGCAGACTGGAGGTCAGGCCCGTTCCGTAGGCCACCCAGGATGACGCCTTCCGCGCACGCCACCAGCCGACCCCCAGGATGACCAGCGAGAACGGCACCGTGTACGCCTCGACCACGTCGATGCCCTGGACATAGAGCCGCGTCCAGGAGGCCAGCAGGAGAAGGCCCGTCCCCACATAACCGGCAGCCCGCCGATCGGGGCGCAGTGCCGTACCGAACGCCAGGACCGCCGCGACCGCGCACGCCACGCTGAACATCGCCAGATCGGCGGCGAGTAGCAGCCCCAGGAGCCCGAGCGCGTAGCCCGCGATCTCCGCGGCCAACCGGACGGCCCGCTCGCGGGCGACCAGCGCCGACGCGAGCCCGGCCAGGCCGGCCACGCCGAGCAGTACGAAGGTCGAATATCGAGGATCCGCGTCGGCGGCGATCCACAGTGCGACCGCCTCACCACCGCCCAGCAGCACCCCCGTCGCGGCGGCACCAGCGCGGACCGCTCCCACCCGGCCACCGAACCCCCGCAGCACCCCCGCCACCCCGGCCCGTACGGCTCCCGCCGGAGTGCGGAAGGCCGGCGCCGGCTCCCCGGCTCCAGCCTGTACGGCTCCCGCCTGACCACCGAAGGCACGTGGCGCCGCTGTGACAGCGAGAATCCCAACGGCGATCAGCGTGGCCGGTTGGGACACCAGCGCCCAGACACCGACTTCGAGCGCTGCCGCGAGAGCCAGGGCTCCGAACGCGACAGCCCGGCCCGGTGCGACCGTCCGGCCGGCGATCACGCCGAGCAGGACCGCGAGCCCGAGCTGTACGGCTATCGCCAACGCATAGGACAAATCAAGCGCGACCGGCATGACCGCCACAGCCGTTCCGCCGGTGGCCCCCGCGAGCACCAGCAGCCCGTCCTTCAGCCCTGTGCGCCGCCCACCGCCGACCGCCTCCGGCGAAGCGGCCTGGTCCATGGCCGCGGGAGTTCCTGGGGCGGGAGACACGGCCGCCTCGACCCCTCCGCTCCTGGTCAGGAACAGTGCGGCCGCTGCGAACGCAAGTGTCATCACCATGAGCACGACGAGGTCGGGCGGCCCGGCGACGAACCATGCCGAGCCCAGTTCGTCACGGGCGTCGCCGGTCCGAGCCCCGGCCCACACTCTGCCGTCGCCGAACGGCCCGGCAAGCGCGACCAGCACCGGGAGCAACACCGGCGTGGAGGCGAGGACCATCGTCATCACGGCGGTGATCGCCACCGGCTTTTCCACCCGAGCCTGGCGGCCGGTCCGCCACACTGCGGCGCTACCACCTTCACCTTGGCGTTGTGCGTCGCCTTCTCGCGTGAACGCCGTACGGGACAGGAGGGCGGCGATGGCGGCGACGAGCAGCGCCACGACAGGAGCGGGCACGATCGCCCAGCTTGTCGGCAGGAGCAGGCGAACGGGGAGGGCCAGTGCCACGATCAGAGCGACGGACGACAATGCCGCGAGTGCGGCGGACCACGGGCGGGACGCGCGGACTGCCACGAAAAGTCCCACGATCACGGCGACGACCAGCGCACCGGACACATTGAGCGCGTCCCGGAACGTGTGCGGCTCGAAGCTTTCCAGCAGTCCCGCCGCCGTGCCGATGGTCCAGGTGACGCCGAAACAGGCGGCGGACACGGCGGGTGCGATCGACCGCGCCGGCACCCATATCGCCGCGTCAAAGATGGCTGTGACGATCAACGCGGCGATGCACCAGAGGGCCCCCTCGTCGATGGCCAGCACGATCAGCGGCAACTGGGCGAGCACGACGGAGACAGGGATCGGCAACCTGAGCCGGGCCACCCGACCGTAGGCGGCGAACACCGCGGCGATCAGGGTGATGAGTCCAGATATGTACTGCTGCGGATGGATCTCCCCGAGACCGGCCAAATTGACCTGCCGGGCGGCGTAGCCGTCGAGGAACATCAGCACCAAGCCGAGCATGGCGACGGTCTCGGCGGTGGCGGTCAGCCCGCGCCGCCGGAGCGGCGCAGGTGCGGCGAGGGTCAGCACGGTGAAGCCGAGCAAAATCGCGGCCCGGCCGCCGATGCCGAAGTATCCCCAGCTCACAACCGTGAACACGATCGCGGCCACAACCAGCAGGACACCGCCGAGCCCGAGCAGCAGATTCTGCACGGCCTTCCCCGAGAGGTCGCTCGGCCTTCCCGTCGCCGCCTGCGCCGGTCCCCAGGCCGGTTCCCCGGGTCTCCGTTGGACACCGGCTCCCTGCATGCCGATTCCCTGGGCACCGGACCCTTGAGCCGGGCCCGGCATTGCCCCGAGCGGCCCGGTGGGGCGCGCCGCTTTCGACCCTGCCGACGCGGCATCAGCCAATGCGCCGACTTCAGCCGCCGACCGGGAACCGGCGGCAGCCTGCGTGTTCCCGACCTGCTGCGCACGGGCGCGGTCGGCCCGCAGCACAGTGAGCAACTCCCCACGCCGTGCCACGAGATGCCCCTCACGAGCCCTGAGGTCGGCGAGGGCCGCGTCGAGCTGCCACAGTTCCGCGGCGACAGGCCCGGCGAGCGGGAGCGCGCAGGCCGGGCAGGCGGCACACGGACCGGGCAGCGGCTCACCACAGTCCGGGCATGGGGGATATCCACCGAAATGCATAGCAGTACGATCGCGTACTCAGGTCACGTTCGACATGCGCTGAGCTACTCATCTACTCATGAGTAGCCCCCTGCCCTCGGCGACCCGGCAGTCCCCTCACCAGGTTCGATGGCGACCTTCACCCCAGGCCGGAGCGTGTGAAGGTCCGGTATCGGTATCAGCGGGTGGCGCGGTAGGCGATGATCATGATGATCCCGATCGCTCCGACGGCGACGCCGACCCAGAGAACGATCATCGAGACGGGAACGCCCCTGTCCTCGGTCTCGTCGGACACCGCGACGACGTGAGGCGCACCGGGCTTCGCCTTACCGGCCTCGCGAGCGGCCGGCGCGGTCGCGGTGACGGTCGCGGCGGGCTTGGTGGTCGTACGGAGATTCGTCACCTCAGGGGGAAGCGGCACCCGGTAGACCGGGCTGCGGACACCTTCGGTGCCGGTGAGCAGGGCCGTACCATCCCGCGTGTAGGTGATCGACTCGGCCTGATCGAGCGGCGGCATCGTCACCTTCTCGACGAACTGGCCGGTAGCGCGATAGACCGACGCGGAGAAATAGGTGCGGATCACGAAGCTCGACCCGTCGGGGGCGTACGCGGCGTCGGTCGCCATGATGGGGGCCGAGCCGACGCGGCGCAGCACGTTCGTCCTGTCGGTGCGGAGCTTCTTGGGCGCCTCGTAGATCGCGCCGGAGAACTCCTTGCTCACGATGTAGAGCCGCCCGGTACGTGGATTGACCATCACCCCCTCGGCGTTTCGACCGCCGTCCTCATACTTGAAGCGGTAGCGGGTCGCCTGAAGTGTGGCGTCCGCCATGGTCCGGGGCTCTTTCACCTTGTAAACGGAGATGTCGGGCCAGGCACCTTCGAGATTGTCGCCGATGTCGGCGAACCAGAGCACGCCCTCCCCCGTCGTGGGGTCGGTGGAGACGGCCATGCCCTCCCAGTCCCGTGCCGACGCCCCGGCCACGGTGAAGGTCGCACGAGTCCGGCCGTCCAGCCCGACCGCGAAGAACTGCGGCCGCGCGCCGCTGTCGTTGTGCGTGTAAAGGATGTCCGGCTGGGTCGGCGAGAGAGCCAGCCCGCTCGACTCGGTGATCCTGCTGTCCCGAAACTTGAAGAGCAACCGCTCCGTGTCCCGCCCGTACGGCGATGCCGCCGCCTTGTCGGAAAGCCCGGTCGCGTGGGCGGAAGCGGGAGAGGACAACACCATCAGGGACAGGAAGGCAAGCAGCGGCAGTACCCCCGTGACAGCGAGGAAGGGTCGGGCCAGCCGGGACACCACCCCTATGACGGCAAGGAAGGACGGGACCGACCGGGGCCGCGCGACGGCAAGGAGAAAAGGGCGCAGCCGGGGCAAGAGCCCAGGTGACCGCTTGATCGATCGCTGCGAGACTGCCCCTGATCTACTGCCCATGTTGGCAATCATTCCCGATGGACAGGTCCGACGCGCCGGACGCGCGCCCTGACCGCGAGTCGCTCAGCGAGTCTGCCCTCGACTGGAGTCCACTCCAGGTTCCTATGGTGGGAGACATGGAATACGGACAACTTGGCCGCACGGGTCTGCAGGTCAGCAAGCTCTGCCTCGGCACGATGAACTTCGGGCCGCAGACCACGGAAGAAGACTCGTACGCGATCATGGATCGCGCCCACGAGCTGGGGATCAACTTCTTCGACACAGCCAATGTCTACGGCTGGAAGAAGGGAGAGGGAGTCACCGAGCAGATCATCGGCCGCTGGTTCGCGCAGGGCGGCGGCCGGCGCGAGAAGACGGTCATCGCCACCAAGCTCTACGGCTCGATGGGCGACTGGCCGAACGACAATCTCCTGTCGGCGCTGAACATCCGGCGGGCCGCGGACGCCTCGCTCAAGCGTCTGCAGACCGACTACATCGACATCTACCAGGCCCACCACATCGACCGCAACACTCCGTTCGACGAGTTCTGGGAGGCCATGGAGGTCCTGCGCAACCAAGGCAAGATCCTCTATGTCGGCTCGTCGAACTTCGCCGGGTGGCACATCGCCAAGGCTCAAGAGAGCGCGAAGCAGCGCAACTTCCTCGGCCTGGTCAGCGAGCAGTCGCACTACAACCTGCTCACCCGCACCGTCGAGTTGGAGGTGCTGCCCGCGGCCGAGGACTACGGCCTCGGTGTGATCCCGTGGAGCCCGCTGGCCGGAGGCCTGCTCGGCGGGGTGCTGCGCAAGATCGAAAAGGGCCGTTCCGCGGCGGAGCACATGCTGACACAGCTGGAGAAGCACCGGGACAAGATCGAGCAGTACGAGGCCTTCTGTGACGAGCTGGGCGAGGACCCGGCCAACGTGGGCCTGGCCTGGCTGCTCCACCAGCGCGCCGTCACCGCGCCGATCATCGGCCCGCGCACGATCGAGCAGCTCGACGGGGCACTCCGCGTGCTGGAGATCAAGCTGGACGACAAGGCGCTGGCCCGCCTGGACGAGATCTTCCCCGGCCCCGGCGGCACCGCCCCCGAGGCGTACGCCTGGTAAAGCCCGGTCTTCGACGTTCGAGCCGATAGCCGTCAGAGGTACGCCTCTGACGGCTATCGGTTTTTGAGGTCACCCCGAGGTCACCGTCTGACCTGCGACTCGCCCCCGGATGAGCAGGTTTACACTTCTTGACCAGATGTGACAAAGATCACTCTCGCCAGATTGTGACCATTAGGAACCATTCCTCCTAGGCCGTAGTCCAAGCTCATAGTTGCCGCCCTTTTCGGAGCGCTCGTCGTCTTCGGCGGCATGCTCATCGCGGGCACCACGACCGCGGCGAGTGCCGACAGCACCTGGATCTGCCTTGGCAACCCGACGCCGGCCGGGTACGTCATGACGGGAATCAACACCAACGGCTGTGGCTGGGGCGCACAGTCGAGCCTGCTCGAAAAGGTCTGAAGCCGACGGACACTGACCACGCAGGAGCGCGGACCTCGCCGTCCTGACGCCGAACCGGGTGGGGAACGTGGTCATCACGTTCCCCACCCGGCCACGTGCACCTCCGGGCCGTTTGTGGCGGGCCCGCTCAGCCGCCGTTCGAGGCCCCGTTTGTCGATCTGAGCCGGCTGTAGGAGCGCTGTGACTCCCCGTGGCTGACTCCCCGTGGCTGACGCCCCGGAGGGCTCGCGCCGAAGATTGCCGATCAGCCGACGAGCGCGCCGATCAGCACGATGAGCACGAGCAACGTGAGCACCGTGGGCAGCAGCCAGCGACGAGGACGATCCACGCAATGGAGCCTAATCCCGTCCGCCCAGTGGGTAGGCCGCAAGGGGCTCGTATCTCACGCGGGCTCCAAGGTGACTTCGCATGAGATGTACGGCTTCCGCCACCCATTCGCGGCCCTCGAACGCCCGCATCGAGTCGACGAGGTCCCGTAGATCGTCGCCGTGGCGGGCGCGGGCCAAGGTCAGATGGGGATGAAACGGCTTGCGGTCCGTTTCCCCGGCCCCGGCTCTCTCAGCGCCGGCCGCGACCGAAGCGGCCAGCCTCTTCAAGCGGTCAGGCCTCGGACGGCGCCGCCGCGCCAAAGTCTGCTCTGTCCGCTCAGGGTCGGCCGTCCGCTCAGGGTCGGCCGTCCGCTCAGAGTCGGCCGTCCGTTCAGAGTCGGCCGTCCGCTCGGAATCGAACCGTCCGTAATCGGCCATCCGTCCGTGTTCGGCCATCCGCTCTGGAACGACGGTGAGCCCCACCCAGAAGATCCGCGCGCGAGCGGGTGACGGAAAGGCTCCGGCACCCCTGAACGACAACGTCATCGGGGTGTGGCGTGAGGCGGCTCGCGAGAGCCGTACATGCAGTTCGGGCATCACCGGCTCGGGGACCTCGCCGAGGAAGGCGAGGGTCACATGCCACAGCGCCGGGTCGATCCAGCGCAACCGCAGCCGTTCCTCACGCGGGATCCCCGCGGCGACCTCGTCGAGCACCTCAGGAGGCGGCAGCAACGCCACGAACAATCTGCTCACAGGCTGATTCTTCCCGCCTGAAAGGAATGGCTTCCCAACTTGTGCTTTTGCTGTTACTTCCGGTGATGCAGTGACGGGATCGAACGCACCCAGTTCGCTGGGGAACAGCTGAAATGATCTGTTATCGGCACTGCGGACACGCGGCATGGCGTGCCATGCCGGGCAGTGAGTCACGCTGCCGTACGCGGCCTGAGCCGTCGACGCCATCGACGGTGAGGAGCTGCCGGCTCGGCCCGTTTACGGCCGAGAAGCTGACTACGCACGTCGGAGTATCGCCCGCCATAGCGATCGGTGATCGCTATGGCGGTCCGCCGTCACAGGCTTCTCAGCCGCCGTTCTCACCGCGACCATCCTGCTCACCAGTACGGCGAGGCCGACGCCCGACAGACTGAGCACCCCGGCGATCATGATGGCGGCCCGAGGCCCGGAGAGCTCCGCCAGCCAGCCCACCAAAGGGGCGCCGATGGGTGCTCCGCCGGTGAGCACGAGGACATAGAGCCCCATGGCCCGACCGCGCATCTCCGGGGAGGCGCCGAGCTGCAGGGTGGCGTTGGCCGTGGTGTTCACCGTGATCAGGGCCATTCCGGCGGGGACGAGCAGGATCAGGAACGTCACATAGGTCGGGGCGAGACCGGCGACGATCTGGAACACGCCGAAGCAGACGGCCCCGGTCAGCAGGAACCGGCGGCTGGGCTTGACCCGCCGGGCGGCCAGCAGCGCCCCGCCGAGAGCGCCGACCGCGAACGCGCTGGACGCGATGCCGAACGAGGAGGCGCCGGCGCCGTACACCTCCTTGGCCATCAGCGCGATGCTCGTCGAGAAGCTCTGCGCGAAGATCGCCATGAACGCCACGATCAGGATCGGCAGCAGCAGGTTGGGGCGCCGCGCGACATACCGCAGGCCTTCCCGCAGTTGGCCCTTGGCCCGTGGCACCGGCTCCGGCGTGCGCAGCTCCGACTTCCGCATCCGCAGCAGCGCCGTGATCGAGCCCAAGAACGAGATCGCGTTCAGCAGGAAGATGGGCCCGGTTCCCATCCAGTAGATGAGCACGCCTGCCAGCGCCGGCCCGATGACCCTGGCCAGGTTGAACGTCGAGGTGTTCAGCGCGATCGCGTTGGGCAGATCCTCCCGGCCGACCATCTCCACGGCGAACGACTGCCGCGTCGGCACCTCGACGCAGGAGAGGAGGCCGAGCGTGAAGGCCATCACGAACACATGCCAGACCTGTGCGAAACCGCTCACGGTGAGCAGGCCCATGGTCATCGCGAGCAGGCCCATCAAGGACTGGGCCGCGATGAGCACCGGCCGCTTCGGGTAGCGGTCGGCGAGCATCCCGCCCCACAGCCCGAACAGCATCACCGGCAGGAACTGGAGCGCGACGGTCACGCCCAGGGCCGTACCGCTGCCGCCCGTCAGATCGAGCACCAGCCAGTCCTGCGCGGTCCGCTGCATCCACGTGCCCAGGTTGGACACGACCGCGCCGGACACGAACAACCGGTAGTTGTGGTTGCGCAGGGATCGGAACATCCCCCCGCGCGGCGCCTTCGCGGGCTTCTCGACCGTGTCCGCCGACCGGCTCGCGTCGCCGGCCGCCTCTCCGTCCGGTACGGCTGCCGCGCCAGACGTGGACGGCCCGACGCGGCCGGTGTCTTCCCCCTTCCCGTCCGGTACGGCTAACGCAGCAGCCGGATCCGCGTCGCGGAGCGCTCCCGGATCAGCCGGATGGGCGGCGGACTCGGGCAGGACGGTCGCTCCTGCGGAGGCGGCCTCCTCGGCGACGATGTCCACGGTCTGTGGATATGTCACATCTGGGAGAGCTTCTCCAGGATCGGTGCCGCCGCTCGCAGCGCCGCCCGCTCCTCGGGCGTCAGCTCCTTGAGGCGTTGCGCCAACCACAGGTCCTTGCGCCGCCGCTCCTCCTTGAGCAGCGCCGCGCCCTCCGCCGTCACGCTCACCGTGACCTGCCGCCGATCCGTCGGGTGCGGGGTCCGGGCCAGCAGGCCGCGTTCCTCCAGCTTGGCGATCACGCGGGTCATCGACGGCGGCTGTACCTTTTCGTGCTCCGCCAGCTCTCCGGGGGTCATCGCGATATGCCGTTCGACGGCGGCCAGCGTCGCGATTTGGGTAGCCGTCAGCAGTTCCCCCACGGCCTGCTTGCGCAGCCGCCGGGTCAGCCGGGCCAGGGATACGCGCAGCGCGGACGCCAGACCGGCGTCGCTGCGCAGATTCGCAGCTGTGTCTGTCTTGGGTAGGTTCGTTAGCATAAGTCATTACCTTTGCTAACTATAGACCATCGCACGACATTCCCTCCCAGACAGGTTCTTCTCACGTCAAAACGTAGCCTTGTCACCTCACAACGTAATGCCGCCCGGACAGGCGAACGGCCCGGGACAGCCGCCCGGGCCGCGGAAAGCCTGTTCAGAGGCCGAGAACGCTTGATCGGCTCCAGACTTCGGAGGCCGAGGATGTGCTTGATCGGCTCCAGTGTGAAGTAGACGACGAAGAGTGCCGCCACCAGCCAGAGCAGCGGGTGGATCTCCTTGGCGTGGCCACGTGCCGCCTTGATGGCGACGTAGCTGACGAAACCGGCGCCGATGCCGACCGTGATCGAGTAGGTGAACGGCATCAGAATGATCGTCAGGAATGACGGGATGGCGATCTCGTAGTCCCTGAAGTCGATCTCACTGATCTGGGTGATCATCAAAAAGCCGACGATCACGAGAGCCGGAGTGGCCGCCTCGAACGGCACGATCTCCGTCAACGGCGCGAAGAACATCGCCAGGAGGAACAGCAGGCCGGTCACCACGCTGGCCAGGCCCGTCCTGGCGCCCTCCCCGACTCCGGCCGCGGACTCGATGTAGGTGGTGTTCGACGAAACGCCGGCCGCGCCGCCTCCGGCCGCTCCGAGCGAGTCGACCAGCAGGATCTCGCGGGTCCGCTCCAGCGTGCCGTCAGGACGGACCAGGCCCGCCTGCCGGCCCACTCCGACGATGGTGCCCATCGTGTCGAAGAAGTCGGCGAGCATGAGGGTGAAGACGAACAACACAGCCGCGAGCCCACCCACCTTGGCGAATCCGCCGAACAGGCTGAACTGGCCGATCAGCGACAGGTCCGGAGTTTCGACCACCTTCGCCGGCCACTTCGGCACCGTCAGGCTCCAGGCGTTGGGGTTGACGAGCTTGCCGTCCACGATCTGCGGGCCGAGCTGCGCGATCGACTCCACGATGATCGCGAAGATCGTGGTGCCGATGATGCCCAGCAGGATCGCGCCCTTGACCTTCCGGACGATCATGACGGCCGTCGCGAGGAGGCCGACGACGAAGATCAGCGTGGGCCAGCCGGTCAGCGAACCGGTGCCCAGCACGCCCAGCTTGACGGGGACGGTGGTGTGCACGGCGTCGGGGATGCGGCGAACGAAGCCCGCGTCGACGAGCCCGATCAGGGCGATGAACAGGCCGATGCCAACGCTGATGGCCGTCTTCAGCTGAGCCGGGATCGCGTGGAACACCGCGACCCGGAAACCTGTGATCACAAGGATGGCGATGACGATGCCTTCCAGCACCACCAGGCCCATCGCGTCTTCCCAGGACATCTGGCTCGCTATGCCGAACGCGACGAACGCGTTCAGGCCGAGACCTGTCGCCATGGCGAATGGCACCCGCCCGAACACGCCCATCGCGATGGTGCAGATTCCGGCGACGAAGGCCGTGGCCGCCGCGATGAGAGCGAAGGGAAAGTTGGGAACGGTGGCGTCTCCGAGCAACTGGCCCGTCTTGTCCACGGCCGTGCCGATGATGATGGGGTTGAGGACGACGATGTAGGCCATGGTGAAGAACGTGGCGAAGCCGCCGCGCACCTCCTGGCCGACCGTCGAGCCGCGGGAGGAGATGAAGAAGAAGCGGTCGAGGAAGCCGGCAGTGTGGGGAGCAGTGGGGGGAGAGGTGGTGTCGCTCACGGGCGCAGAGTGACACCCCGATTTACCTGCGAAAAGAGCCCACCGGTCGGCGTGACTGTTTCGTGATTCATTCGTGCACTACTCGCGCTCTTGCGTTGATCGATCCGCCAGGCCCATGGTTGTCCGAATAAGGGCTGATGAGGCGCAGGCGGGCGCGACCTCATAGGCTTGCTCCCGTGACTCAGCCGCGCCGGCCCGACCCCGAGCCGCTCAAGACCGACGACGCCGTCACGATCCTCACCGGAACAGTGCTCTGGGTGGTGGCGCTGGTCGTGCTGCTGATCATCCAGCCGGCGCAGACCTGGTGGATCTGGACCTGCGTGGTGGGCATCGGCCTCGGCTTGTTCGGCCTCGCCTTCGTCCGCCGCCGCGACGCCCGCCTCAGCCGCCACGAATCCCGCTGAGCGAAAGGTCCCAGGAGGTCGGTCAGGAGTCCAGGTCGGCCTCGGCGAGAAGCAGCGGCACCTTCGCGGGGTCGCGGAGCAGGGCCGCCACCGCCAGACGGTCTCCCCACTGGCCGGACGCCCACGCGAGCCCACGGGCCAGCCCCTCGACACCGGACGCGTGGACCTTGCCGTCGAAGAAACGCCACGGCACCGGCCTGCCGTCCACGAGCAGCTCTTCGTGCTCGACGTAGCTCAGCGGAGCCGACGGGAGCAGCGATCGGACCTCGGACGGCACCGGCCGCTCCACCCCGGCCGAAGTGACCTCTCCGGTGACGAGCTCGCCCACGAGCGGCAGGTCGAGCACTTCCGACAGCGCCTCCGCCAGATCGAACGGCGCGAGCACCAGCGGCCGATCCTGAACCAGAGCCAGCAGGTCGGGCGCCTCCACGACGACCGGCCCGCCAGCAGCTCCAGCCGACCCGTTCACACCCGCGCCCGAGGACCCGGCCGCCCCGTTCACACCCGCGCCCGAGGCTCCGGCCGCCCCGTTCACACCCAGCGCGTGATCGTCCTGGACCTCCTCGGCGCCGGCCGGCCCGTTTTCACTCGCCAGAACGTGACCGTCCTCGGCGTCCGCGACGACGATCGATCCCTTCAGTACGGCACGCACCGCCTGGGGCGGGCTCACCCGGGCGGGATCCACCCCGGCGATCGCCATCCACAGGGCGCGCAGCTGAGCCCGGTCGACCTCGATGGCGGGGTCGGCCAGCAGCTCCAGCAGCTCCTCCGGCCCACCATGGGACTCCAGCAGCTCCGCCAGCGTCGACCTGACGCCGATCATCTTCAGCGCGGTCTCGTCGAGGCCGGCAGGCGCTTCGCCGTACAGGCCGAAGAGGAGCGGGTCGCCGGTCGGGAGCCGCAGGGAGGTGGGGCGCCGGCCGTCGAGCACGGGGGTCCTGGACAACCACCAGGCGGTGTACGAGGGGACCTCGACCGTTTCGCCGGCGACCAGCACCCGCAACGGCTGCAGGGCGGCGCGCAGCGGTGGACGCGTCAGCAGCGCCAGCGCCGACGGCCAGTCGGCGATGTACTCAAGGTCGCGGACGGCCGTGAACTCCCGCGCGACGGGCGGGACGTCGAACTCGGGCAGCAGGTCGAGGATCGCCTCCAGCCACTCGTCTTCGAGATCGAGCTCGTGATCGCACTCCTCAAGGTCGAGGAGCACGTCGTTGTCGTTGACGACGGCGAATCCGTCCAGCACGCCGGCCGCCGCGAGCACGTGCGAGCCGTACTTCTCGACGAGATCGGGCGCGGCGACGCCGAACGGCACGTCGTGATCGATCAGCGTGGCCAGCGCCCCCTCGGCCAGGAGCAGCTCGCCCGCCGCGTACAACTCTCCGTCGGCGCCCCGCAGCGCCAGCTCGGCGAGCCACGGCGCCTCTCCCGCGGCCACCCCGGCCGCTTCGACCAGGGCGAGCACGGCCTGCGCCACCGGCTCGGGGTCGGCGCTGTCGAGTGACTCGGTCACGGCGGCGTGGGTGAGCGGATCCTCCAGCACGGTCCGCGGCGTCGCCTCGGCCGCACCCAGCCGGCGCAGCAGCGGGTGCGCGGCGTCCGGATGGACGACCCGCAGACCCAAAGGTGCCAGCACCGCCGGGTCAAGCACCCCGTGCCGCTCCTCGGGCTCCGCCAGGATCAGCGTGCCGCGCGGGCCCCGGACCAGGCGGCCGTCGGCCAGTGGGACAGGGATCGCGCCGATGGCCTCGTTGTCGTCGGCGGGCAGCACCTCGTAGAGGGAGCGCCACCAGGACGGATCCTTGTCCTGTACGGCATCGCCCGAGAGCAGGTCGACGACGTCGGCGAGCTCGACCCGCCGCACGCCGAGCGTGGTCAGGCTCGGATGCCGCGACGGCCAGCCCGCCGGCAGCAGACCGGGCACCATGTCCGCGATCTTCTCCAGGAACGTCTGCGGCCCGGCGACCGCCCGCGCCTCCCGCCCCGCCACGACGAACGCCGCGTCCCGGCCCGAAACGATCGACCTCCGGTCCGGTGCCGAGTCGGGCTCCTCCGGCGCGGAGATCGCGGGAAGCAGCGGAGCGTCGGGCAACCGGCGCAGGATCGCGCGGCGGATCTCGGCGTCGAGCTCCCCCTTGCCCATCAGGCCCGGCACGAGGTCGAGCAGGCGCGGCGTCCGGGGCAGGGAGGACAGCAGCTCGACGTACGCCTCGGCGGCCCGCTCCACGAGGAAGCCGGTGAGCGGCCCGGAGGCCACGTGGCGCCGGTCGGTGGCCAGCGGGAACGTGGCGATCAGCAGCGCGGGCAGGTCGAGCGGCTCGTCGCTCGGCGTCGGCGCGTGGACGACGGGCGGCACGTCCTTCGGGAGCGGCATCGGCTCCCCGTCGGCCGCGCCCGGCGTGAGACCCTCCCGCTGGGAGGTGACGGCCATGAGCCCGCCCGCACCGCCCGGTGTAAGGCCCTCCGGCGCAGAGCGCGAGTCGGCCACCGGGACGGCCCAGCGGATCTGCCAGTGGGGGCGCGCTCGCTCTTCCGTCGGGCGATCGGCGAAGAGCCCGGCCACTTGCTCGGAGGTGAACGTCCCCGACGCGGTGACGGCGTGCCAGCCGTCGGCGGACACGGTCCGCACCTCGCCGTCGATCTCGATCTCGATGGACGCCAGCGCGGGCATGGCCAACGGGAGCGCGGGGCCCGCCTCCTCCAGCATGCGTCGTACGGCGTCCTGCGCCGCCTCGTCCCGCAGCGGCAGCCGTACCAGCGTGTCGAAGCCTTCGGGAACCGCCAGCGGCTCCTCCGGGAAGGGAAGGCGAAGCAGCGGCACGTGCCCCTCGCGGCCGGACAGCTCCCCGGCGAGCGTGGGCTGCGCGGCGACGAGGGCGCTCGTCTCCGCGCGGGACCAGCGCACTCCCCCGGTCTCCCGGGACACCACCGACGGCGTGTCGCATACGGAGACCACGGCGGCGAAGCCGACGCCGAACCGGCCGACGGCGCCCACCTCGTCCTTCTTCGCGGAGACCCGGAGCGTGGACAGGCCCTCCACCCCGGCCGCGTCCAGCGGGGCACCGATGTTGGCGGCGAGGAGAACACCGTCACGGAGGGTGAGCCGCAGCCGGCCGGGCACACCGGCGCGCAGCGCGGCGTCCGCCGCGTTCTGCGCCAGCTCGACGACCAGCCGGTCCCGGTAGCCGCCGAGCGCGAAGTCCTCTTCGGCGTTGGCGTCCTCGCGGAACCTGGCCGGTGAGGCACTCCAGGCGGCGAGAACGGTCTCGCGCAGGCGTGCGGTGCCAAAGAAATCGTTCATGTCATGACATCCCGGGGTCGCGGGGCAGCCCTGAGGAGGTCAGGAGTGGCCAAGGGGTTCAGAGTCGGCGTCGTCGACGGAACCGGCGGAGTCGGCCGGACCGCCGAGTCCCGGAGCCCCCTCCACCCGTTGCGGGACGTCCTCGTCGTCGGCGGGCTCCATCAGGTCATAGCCCATGTCGTCGAGGATGGGCGCCGCCTGGTCGATGATCATCGAGGGCACCGTCGTGGCCTCGGAGTGGGCGCCGCACCCGTGGTCGGCGGCCACGACGCGCCCGTCGTCCGGGGCGTACTCGTTCGCGCACACGCCGAACCCGAGTCGCAGCGCGCCCGCGAGCGGCCAGTAGAAGCCGCAGGTGGAGCACTGCGCGGGAGCGGCGTGCGCCAGCGGGGTGTGCGGGCCCGACTCGCCGGAGTGCCAGCGGTGCACGGCCAGATCACGGCCGATGGCCGACAACACGCGGGCCCGGCCCAGGCCGTACTCGAAGATCATCTGACGGTCGGAGTCGTCGTCGGTGGCGGTGAAGCCCGGAGCCAGCCGATCGTCGTCGGCCTCGGCCGGCAGCAGGTCGCCCACGCCGAGGTCGCCGGGGAGCAGCCGCTGGTTCCACGGCACCCATGTGGGGGCGAGCATCGCGCCCGTCCCGGGCAGCAGCACCGTCTCGCTGACGGTCACGTTGCGCGCCCGCGACGCGCGGGCGACGGTGACCGCCCAGCGCCAGCCCTTGTAGGCCCTGTCGAGGCAGGTGAAGTAGTGGGTGACGATGCGGTCGCCCTCGCTGTCATAGCCGAGATGCTCCCCGACCTCGCCGGGCCGGGCGATCTCCACGGCGGCCTCACGGGCCAGCTCGACGGCCACGACGCATGCCTGATCGGCGGCGCTGCTTCGGATACGGGTGCGACTCACACTTCATTTTCACCCACTCCCGGAGCGGACCGCACCCAACTGAGTGGGTGACACTGTAATTCGCGAAGGGAGTCATTGTCTGTGACGCATGCCTGGAGTCGGGTTCAGAGTGCCGGGCGGGGCACGATACGCGTGTTCCGCACGATGGGGAGCGCGGCCGTACGGGCGGGGCAGGCGACCGCCAACGCCGGCAAGAGCGCCGCCCATGTGACCGTGCGGGCGGGACGGTCGGTCGCCAACGCCGGAAAGGGCGTCGGGCAGGCGACCCGAAGACTCACCTACGCCCAAGGTGCGGGCCGGACAGGCTTGGGGCGGTTGATCGAGCTGACCGCCGCGCATTCCGCCGGGGACGCGCTCATCACGGTCTCGCTGGCCGGAGCGCTGTTCTTCGGGCTGCCCGTCGGGCAGGCACGCGGCCAGGTCGCCCTCTACCTGCTGATCACGATGGTGCCGTTCGCCGTGGTCGCGCCCTTCGTCGGGCCCGTCCTGGACCGCTTCCGCTCGGGCCGCCGCTACGTGATGGCGGGAACGC
This sequence comes from Microtetraspora sp., assembly GCA_044868295.1. Taxonomy (GTDB): domain Bacteria; phylum Actinomycetota; class Actinomycetes; order Streptosporangiales; family Streptosporangiaceae; genus JBIOWF01. Next base: position 50,279 of record JBIOWF010000089.1, read on the forward strand.
TGTTCGCCCGCGGGCTGCTCTGCTGGGGCATGGCCTCGGCGGTCGACCACTCGGACACGCTCACTCTGCTCCCGGCGGCGCTCGCCGTCCTGGTCCTGTCGAAGGCCTACAACGTCTCACGTGCCGCGATCATGCCGAGCGTGCTGCCCGCGGACATCACGCTGGTCACCGCCAACGCCAGGATGGCACTGTTCGCGCTGGTCGCCGCGGGTGGCGCGGCCGGCGCCGCGGCCGGGCTGACCGCGTGGCTCGGCGCGGGGTGGGTGCTGCGCGCGACGATGCCGCTGTTCCTCATGGCCGGGATCGTGGCGGTACGGCTGCCGCGCCACATCGACTCCCCCGACCTGGACGAACTCGACGAGGCCGACCAGGAACCGGCTCCCCAGTGGCGCACCGTGCTCAATGTCGGCCCGGTCGTCTCGGAGGCCATGCGGGCCAACGCGGCGATTCGCGTCCAGGCCGGGTTCCTGGTCTTCTTCCTGCTCTTCCTCGTCCAGGACAAGCATCTGACCGGCTTCGCCCCCGAGGTGATGATCGGCCTGCTCGCCGCGGCGGCGGGCGGTGGCGGCCTGCTCGGCGCCGCGGTGGCGTCGTGGGCGCGCTCGCACTCGCCGCAACTGATCGTGCTCGCCACGCTCGGCCTCACGACCATCACGACGATCGCCACAGCGCTGTTCTTCAACCTGTGGACGGCCGTCGTGGTGGCCCTGGTCGGCGCCTTCGCCCAGAGCCTCGGCAAGCTGGCGCTCGACGCCATCGTGCAGCTGGAGATCGGCGAAGAGGTGCGCTCCTCGACATTCGGCGTCGTGGAGGCCCTCCTGCAGATCGCGTGGGTGCTCGGCGGCCTGATCGGCCTCCTGCTGTCCCTGTTCGCGGGCGGCCCCGCCGGATTCACGGTGGTCTCCGCGGGGCTCCTGCTCTGCCTCGGCTGGCTCGCCACGAGCAGGCGCAGGAGACTCCGCAGGATCCGTTCCCGGTCCCGTACGGCACGGCGCACCGTCCCGCTCCCCGCCCCCAGAGACGACACCAAGCCGCTGACCAACCCCCACTGACCAGCGAACACGCCCTAGGCGTCGAGGTCGTCCGCCACCGCGCGGAGCACCGCCGCGACCTTCTTGGCGTGCCCGGCGTCCGGCTGCTTGCCCTTCTGGTAGGAGTTCGAGACGTCGTCGAGCAGCTTGATCAGGTCCTCGACGATGACGACCATCTCGTCCGGCTTCTTGCGCTTGCCCTTCGGCCTGGCCGCCTTGGCGAGGGTCGGAGGCTGCTCAAGAACCCTGACAGAGAGGGCCTGCTGGCCCCTACGGCCCTCCGCCACACCGAACTCGACCTTCTGTCCTGGTTTGAGGACGTCCACGCCCTTGGGTAGCGCGGATGAATGCACGAACACCTCACCGCCGTCGTCGCGCGTGAGGAAGCCGAAACCCTTGTCGGCGTCGTACCACTTGACCTTGCCACTCGGCACAGGACTGACCTCGTTCAGACTGTCGTGAAGGTGAATGGATGTAGGTTATGCCCGCGAGAACGCCCCTTGGAGCGCCCCAGCGGCGTGATTTACGCGGGTGTGGCCACCCAGGAACGGAACCACGTGGTGAACTGCAGGAGGTTCTCCAGCACCACGTCCGCCCCATGATCGATGAGTTGCTCCGCCGTATGCGAGCCTGTGGCAACCGCGACGCTGGTGGCGCCACCGGCCCGCGCCGCCGCGATGTCGGCGACGTGATCTCCAACATATGCGGCTGCGCCGAAAGTGGCGAGAGATTCGCCCTTGTCCGCTCCGTAGACAGAGCCGACCACCTCGTCCACTTCGAGTCTGAGCGCGTCCAGCGTCCGCCGCGCGTCGACGACGTTCTTGCCGGTCACGACGATGACCCGGCCGCCGTGCTCGCGGACCGCGGCCAGGGCCTCGCGCGCGCCCGGCATCAGCGTGGTGGCGGGCACGGCGATCTCGGGGTAAAGCTCACGGAACAGGGCGACGGCGGCGGGGATCTCCTCGGACGGCAGCCAGTTCGCCAGCTCATGCTCAAGAGGCGGCCCGAGACGGGAGATCACAACGGCGACGTCGATGGACGAGGCGAGCCGGGGCAGCATCGCCTCATACACGGCGCCAATGGCGGCCCGCGTGTCGGCCAGCGTCAGGTCAAGGTCGAATCCCACCGAGTTCACCGACACAGGATGCCAAAAACGCGGTGGCTTCACGTAATGCACCAGGTCGCGGCGGGTGCTGGATCAGCGCCGCGTGACCGGACCGCTCCTGTGTGGAGGTTGTGGCGGGTCCAGCAGCCGGTAAACCAGCCAGAACACACCGGCGGCGGTCCCGAGGATGAACATCACGCCGCTGACGCTGTGGAAGGCCGCGAGGAACGACGGGATGTCGTCGCCCTCCGTGCGGACCGCCCCCAGCATCGCGCCGCCGACGAGATAGGCGGCGACCGGGGCGCCGAGGCCGATCAGCCGGTCGTTGTACGCCCAGCCCTCGCACGCCAGCACGGTGAGCGCGCCCGCCGCCCACACCAGCATCGGCACCGGGAAGATCTGCACGGACGGCAGCCGGAACGGGACGAGCAGGCCCGCGAGGACGAGCAGCAGGATCGCCACGGTCTCGCGCCGGTTGTTCAGGAGGATCGTGCGAGCGTCCCGGCCGCCAGTGGCCATCGGATTCGCCCTCGCCATGGCCGCGCGGCGCAGCCAGCCGAACGGGGCACGCCCGTCGCCACCCCGGGAGAGGCGCCGCGACACGAGCCGCCTGCCGTACGTGACGCCGGAGGGAGTGCGCGGTTCGGCGTCGTCCACGATGACGGGGAACACGGCCGTGGCCCCTTCGGGCGCCGGCGGCGTCTCCGCTGTGCCGGCGGCCGAGATCTGCCCTGCCTGCTCGATGGCGGCGAGGCGGCGCACCTCGCGGTCGATCAGCTCGCCCGGCGGGCCGAAGCGGGCGATGACCTTCATGACGTGCCTGGGATCCTCGCTCCCGGCCCGTTCCTCCTCGACGCGCTCACGAAGCCTGCGGGAGAAGTCGAGCCGCTGCTCCGGACGCAGCCTGCCGTGGGCGGCGTCGGCCACCCTGCTGACGTACTCCAGAACGAGCTGGTCCGCGCGCTCGATCACGCTGGCCATACTGCCCCAGCCCGCCCGCCTGTGCGAGTGATGCGGCGAAACTGTCGCACCTGACGGCTTCGATCATCAGGCGGATCACGGCCGGGCCCGCGCCCTCCCGTCGCCCGTGGTTCTTGCTCCTACCATGGAACGGATGAGTACGGGTTCTGACACCGAGTTCACCGAGTGGCTGCGCGGCCGGGCGGACGAGCATCTGCGCGCCTTGGTCGCCGCGCGGCCCGAGCTCATCACCCCGGTTCCGGCCCACGTCGAGGGGCTGGCCGCCCGGGCGAGCACGCCGTCCGCGCTGGGCCGGGCACTCGACCGGCTCGACCGGTTCACGCTGGCCGTGGTGGAGACGCTCACGCTGCAGCCCGGCCCGGTCGCCTGCGGGCCTCTCAAGGCACTCCTCGCCCGTTCCCTGGCCGGTACGGCCAAGCCGGAAGAGCTCGATTCGGCATTCCTGGACGCGCTCGACCGCCTCAGGACACGAGGGCTGATCTACGGGCCGGACCACGCGTTGCTGCCCGCTCCCGGGGTCCGGGAGGCGCTCGACCCTCCCGCGGGGCTCGGGCCACCGGCCGTGGACGTGTTCCGCCATCACGCGCCCGAACTTCTCGAAACGCTGCTCGCCGACAACATTCCGGGCGACGTGGTCTCAGCCGATCACCCGGCTGTCGGCGGCACTCCGAAAGACCGGCTCACGCCTCCGAGCGGTGAGACGGCCCCAGCCTCAGGTGTCGGCGGTGGATCTTCGAAAAACCGGCGCACGGCCCCGATCAGGGACACCGCCTCAGCCCGCGGTGTCGGCGGCGGCGCTCCGAGGGAGCGGCTCGCGGCTCTGCTCGGTGATCGGGCGACGGTCGAGCGTCTGGTCGGGGAGGTCTCCCCACCGGCGCGGGCCGCCCTGGACGAGCTCGCGTGGGGACCGCCGAGCGGGCGACTGGCCAATGCCAGGCGTGAGGTGCGCACGGCCACCGCCCAGTCGCCGATCGAGCAACTGCTCGCCCGCGGCCTCCTGGGGGCGACCGGCGAGGAGACCGTGGTGATGCCGCGAGAGGTGGCGCTGTTCCTCAGGGGCGGCCGGATCCACCGGGACCTCTCGCCGCGGCCGCCGGAGCTGGACGGCGCCAGGCGGGACCCGGTTCTCGCGGACCGGACGGCCGCCGGTCAGGCGTTCACTTTCGTCCGCACCGTCGAGGAGCTGTGCGAGCTGTGGAGCGTCGACCCGCCGGGAGTCCTGCGAACGGGCGGCCTGGCCGTACGGGACCTGAAGAGGACCGCTCAGCTCCTCGACCTGCCGGAGTATGCGGCGGCGTTCGTCGTGGAGGTCGCGCACGCGGCCGGGCTGATCGCGTCGGGCGGCTCGGTCGACGGCGAGTGGCTCCCAACGGCCTCCTACGACGGGTGGCGGATCAAGGCCACCGAGGACAGGTGGGTCCTGCTGGCGTCCGCGTGGTCGAGCATGAACCGCGCTCCGGGGTTCGTCGGCGAGCGCGACGACCGGGATCGGGCGCGCGGCGCCCTTCATCCGGATCTGCGCAGGTCGGCGGCTGCGGAGGTGCGGGCTCGGACGCTGGCCGTCCTCGCGTCCGCGAGCCCGGGCGTCGCGCCGTCCGGCGAGTCGGTACTGGCACGCCTGGCGTGGGAGCAGCCCAGGCGCAGGGGCGCCGACCGGGACCGGCTCGCCGAGTTCACCCTGCGCGAGGCCGAGCTCCTTGGCGTGACGGGGCTCGGCGTCCTGTCCGGCCACGGCCGGGCGCTCCCGTCTTCGACCCACACGGCCGCCGAGTTGCTGGCGCCGCTGCTGCCCCAGCCGGTCGCGCACGTGCTGCTGCAGGCGGACCTGACGGCGGTGGCGCCGGGGCCGGTGACGAGCGAGCTCGGCCGTTGGCTCACGCTGGCCGCGGATGTGGAGTCCAAGGGCGGGGCGACCGTCTACCGGTTCGGCGAGCGCTCGATCCGGAGGGCCCTGGACGCCGGGCAGTCGGCCGACGACCTGGTCATGATGCTGGAGCGGTGCTCGGCTACGCCTGTCCCGCAGCCGTTGCGCTATCTGGTGGCCGATGTGGCCAGGCGGCATGGCAGCATCCGGGTCGGTACGGCGTCCGCCTACGTCCGCTGTGACGATCCGTCCGTCCTGGAGGAGGTGCTGGCGGACAGGCGCGCCGCGCCGCTGCGGCTGCGGCGGCTGGCGCCGACGGTGCTGGCCTCGAAGACGTCCCGGGCGACTTTGGTCGACTCGCTGCGGGCGATGGGTTACGCGCCTGTCGCGGAGTCCCTCGACGGCGACGTGCTGGTGTCCCGGGCCGACGCCAGGCGGGCGGAGGGCCCTCCGGTCAGCCGCGTGGCGGGTTCCGGTGGCCCGGAGCCCGAGGTGGTGGTGGCGGCCGTACGGGCCATGAGGGCAGGTGACGAGGCGCACCAGGCGCGACGCGGGCCCGCCGACGCGCCGGACGGCCAGGTGCCGCGCTCCCCCGCGACGGCCACGATCCTCGCCCTGCAGGAGGCGATCCGGCAGGGGTCACGGGTGTGGATCGGCTACCTCGACTCGCAGGGTCATGCCACGAGCCGCATCCTGGAGCCGGCGCGGATGGAGGGCGGCTACCTGACCGCCTACGACGAGACCCGCGCGGCCATTCACCGGTTCGCCGTCCATCGCATCACCGGAATAGCGGACGTCAATTGACGACGGCACCGCCGCCGCGTCCGCCGACCCCACGAGTCATCGGGGCCTACGAAACAATGACGAGAGCGAAATAACCTGGGATATATCGGTTGTCACAGATGTAATTCCGCCACCATCCCTGATACAGGCCGTAGGCGCCGGCGACTTCGCAGTCGAGGTAAAGCTGGTAGTAGCCATAGATGTAGGCGCCCGGAACGAGACGCGCCGCACCGGAGGAGCGGGCCGACGCCGCCTCGGCCGTGCTCGCACCGGTGACCCCGGCACCGGCGAGGCATCCCACGGCGATGGCGGTGACGAATGCCCGCCGAATCATGTCACGCATGCGAAGCTCCAATTCATGGCTGATCGAATTAATGAAACAGTCGGCGGCGGGTGGCCGTCCCGAGGTTCACGGCGATGAGAGCGACACCCAGTGCCCCGGCGCACTTCCCGATGTGCTCATACATCGCGAAACTCCTTCGACGGGTCGTGTCGAGCACCGAGCAGGCCGAAATCGGCGCGCGAACCTGACGTGATCGAACAGTTGCACATCGTAATCACCCAGATGGGCGTTCGGCGCGTGCCGGTGCGGTCGGCGTGTCCCTCGGGTCGTCCAGAGGCCAGGGAGCCGAGTTCAGCCGACACCGATTTAATCCGTTGCGACGCCCTGGAAAACGTTGCAAAGTAATTCCCGGCAGGCAGAACACCACAGACTGGGAAATGGAGGGCGCGATGCGGTTGCAGAAAGAACGCGGCTGCCTGAAGTCGCGACCACGCTTCCATTGAATCGCACCCTCCCGGTGCGCAGACGAGGGCTACTTCCACTCCAAATGGGGAGACGCGGGTTCGAATCCCGCCGCCGGTGCCATGCCGGCGTCGTCTAGTGGCTCAGGACAACTGGTGCCTTCGTCGACTCTGATCTCGGGAGGGCTCGCGCCCGGTGCGCAGGCCGCGGTTACTTCGGAACCATGAGTCGGGGGTTCGAATCCCCTCCACATCTCAAGGATGTGGTAGCTCAGCCAGGTAGAGCAATGGTCTTACCGCTGCCGAATTCTTGATCTCGGGTGCTCTTCAATTCAATCGACAGGTGGTGTATTCGTCATGTCCAGGTTCAACGTCACAACCAAGGCCCGCACATTCGAGGGCGGCACCGCCTATCGGCGCGATCCTCGGACCGAGCTCTTTCTTCTCGCGGTCTCGAACATGGTCGGCGAGAACACTTTCTACGAGGCGGGCGACGACCGCGACGAGCGGTTCCGCGCGCTCATCCACAAGCTCGCAGTCTCCGACGCCGAGTGGCTGGCCCGGCTCATCGGCTGGCTACGGACGGGCGCGCTCATGCGTACCGCGAGCGTCGTCGCGGCGGCCGAGATGGTCAAGGCGCGCCTCGACGCGGGCCTGTCCGGGGGCAACCGACAGGTGATCGACTCGGCGCTGCAGCGGGCCGACGAGCCGGGCGAGCTGCTCGCCTACTGGATCGGCCGGTACGGCCGGGCCATTCCCAAGCCTGTCAAGCGAGGGGTCGGCGACGCCGTCCGGCGGCTGTACGACGAGCGTTCGCTGGCCAAGTACGACGCTCAGGGGCGCGCCGTACGGTTCGGCGACGTGCTGGAGCTGACCCACCCGGCGCCGGCCACGCCCGCGCAGGGCGATCTGTTCAAGCACGCGATCGATCGCCGGCACGGCCGTGCCGACGACGTGGACGGCGTCCCGGGCTCCCTCACGACTCTCGTCAACCGAGCGCGACTGCTGGCCGTGCCGGTGGCCGAGCGGCGTGCCGTACTGGACCTGCCGGACGCGGCGGAGACGCTGCGGGCGGCGGGAATGACGTGGGAGGCGCTGGCCGGGTGGCTGCAGGGGCCGCTGGACGCGCGCGTGTGGGAGGCGGTCGCGCCGTCCATGGGGTACCTCGCGCGGCTGCGTAACCTGCGCAACTTCGATCGGGCGGGGATGTCCGACGACGCGGCCGGGCGGATCGCGGAGGGGCTCGCCGCGCCTGAGGCCGTGGCACGGTCACGTGCGCTGCCGATGCGGTTCCTCGCCGCGTTCCAGGCGGCGCCCTCGCTCCGGTGGGCGTGGGCGCTGGAGCGGGCACTCGACGGGTCGCTGGGATGCGTGCCGCGGCTCGGCGGGCGGACGCTGATCCTCGTGGACCGGTCGGGGTCGATGTTCTGCGCGATGTCGGCCCGGTCGCAGCTCACCCGCGCGGACACCGGGGCCGTCTTCGGCGCGGCGCTCGCTCTGCGGTGCGCGAACGCGGACCTCGTCCAGTTCGGTACGACTTCCGCCCGTGTGCGCTTCAGCAAGGGCGACTCCGTGCTGAAGATCGTGGAGCGGTTCAGGAACCTCGGCGGGACCGACACGGCACAGGCCGTCCGGGCCCACTACCGGGACCACGACCGGGTCGTGATCGTCACGGACGAGCAGGTGTGGGGTGGATATCACGGGGGCAAGCCGACCAAGGCGGTCCCGGCCGACATCCCCGTCTACACGTGGAACCTCGCCGGGTACGAGTTCGCCCACGGGCCGGACGGCCCGAACCGGCACACGTTCGGCGGCCTGTCGGACGCCGCGTTCGCCATGATCCCGCTGATCGAGGCGGGCCGGATTGGCGACTGGCCCTTCTGATCGGCGCGCTCCCTGTTCCGCCCATGTCCCGACAGCGGAACAGGGAGCACCCACGCGCGTGATATTTGTGGAACCTCCGCATCGAAGGATCGACAGTGACCTCGCCCGAGCAGCCCAGCCAGGATCCACAGGACTGGCAAAGCCCGTCCAACCCCCAAGGCCCGCCTCAAGACCAACCCCAAGACCAGCCTCAAGGCCAGTCCTACGGCCCGCAGCCCGGCCAGCCCGTCGGCCCGTACGGACAAAGTCCCCAGGGGATGTACGGGCAGGATCCCTACGGGGGTTACGGGCAAGGTCCGCAAGGGGCCTACGGGCAGGCTCCACAGGCATTCGGACAAGCTCCGCAAGGGATGTACGGACAGGGTCCTCAGGGGTACGGGCAGGGCTCCTATGACCCGAGGTACGGGTACTACGGCCAGCCGTACGGCCCCCCCGCGCGCCAGGACGGCACGCGCACCCACGCGATCGTGGCCCTGGTCGTCAGCATCGTGCTGGCGATGAGCTGCTACGTGACCCTCGGCGGCATAGCGGGCGCCATCCTGTCCGGGATCGCCCTCAGCAAGGTGGACATGGAGCCGGACCGGGCCCGCAATCTGCTGAAGTGGACGTGGATCTCCATCGGCATCAACGTCGTCCTGATCGTGCTCGCCATCGTGGGCTTCGTCATCGCGGGGGTCAACGGCGCCTTCGACATCCCGAACCAGAGCTGAGCAAAACCGGGACTGATTCCGCTCGCTCTCTTGTTTGATAGGCGGTAGCCGGACAAGGGAGAAGGCGTTGAGTGATGGGCCGCTGATCGTTCAGTCGGACAAGACTCTGCTGCTCGAAGTCGATCACGAACGGTCGGACGAGTGCCGCAAGGCCATCGCGCCGTTCGCCGAGCTGGAGCGGGCTCCCGAGCATGTCCACACTTATCGGGTGACGCCCCTCGCGCTGTGGAACGCGCGGGCCGCGGGCCACGACGCCGAGCAGGTCATCGACGCGCTGATCAGCCACAGCCGCTATCCCGTGCCGCACGCGCTGCTCGTGGACATCGCCGAGACGATGGCGCGCTACGGCCGCCTCCGGCTGGAGAAGGACCCGGCCCACGGCCTCATCCTGACCAGCACCGACCGCGCGGTGCTGGAGGAGGTGCTGCGCTCCAAGAAGATTCAGCCGCTCGTGGGCGAGCGGCTCGGCGCCGACGCCGTGGCCGTCCACCCGTCGGAGCGGGGCAACATCAAGCAGTTCCTCCTCAAGCTGGGCTGGCCGGCCGAGGACCTGGCCGGTTACGTGGACGGCGAACACCATCCCATCGCGCTGGTCGAGGACGGCTGGTCCATCCGCGCGTACCAGCGGGAGGCGGCGGACTCCTTCTGGCACGGCGGCTCCGGGGTCGTGGTGCTGCCGTGCGGCGCGGGGAAGACGATCGTCGGGGCGGCGGCGATGGCCCACGCCCAGGCGACCACACTGATCCTGGTGACCAACACGGTGAGCGCGCACCAGTGGAAGCAGGAGCTGATCAAGCGGACCTCACTCACCGAGGACGAGATCGGCGAGTACACGGGAACCAAGAAGGAGATCCGGCCGGTCACCATCGCCACCTACCAGGTGATGACGACCCGGCGGCAGGGCGTCTACCGGCATCTGGAGCTGTTCGACGCGCGCGACTGGGGCCTGGTCGTCTACGACGAGGTGCACCTGCTGCCCGCGCCTATTTTCCGGATGACGGCGGACCTACAGGCTCGCCGCAGGGTCGGGCTGACCGCCACGCTGGTCCGCGAGGACGGCCGGGAGGGCGACGTGTTCTCCTTGATCGGGCCGAAGCGGTACGACGCGCCCTGGAAGGAGATGGAGAACCAGGGCTGGATCGCACCGGCGGACTGCGTCGAGGTCAGGGTGACGCTCACGGACGAGGAGCGGCTGGCCTACGCGATGTCGGAGAACGACGAGCGCTACCGGTTCTGTGCCACGACGCCGTCGAAGACCCGGCTGACCGAGGCGCTGGTACGACGCCATCTGGGTGAGCAGGTGCTGGTGATCGGCCAGTACATCGACCAGCTCGACGAGCTGGGCGAGCATCTGAACGCTCCGGTGATCAAGGGTGAGACCCGCGTCCGCGAGCGGGAGCGCCTGTTCCAGGCCTTCCGGGACAAGGAGATCCAGGTCCTGGTGGTATCGAAGGTGGCCAACTTCTCGATCGACCTGCCGGAGGCGGCGGTCGCCATCCAGGTGTCGGGCACCTTCGGGTCACGTCAGGAGGAGGCGCAGCGCCTCGGCCGCGTACTGCGGCCCAAGGCGGACGGCGGCGGAGCCCGTTTCTACTCGGTCGTCAGCCGCGACACGGTCGACCAGGATTTCGCCGCGCACAGGCAGCGTTTTCTGGCCGAACAGGGGTATGCGTATCACATCATCGATGCGGATGACGTGCTGGCGGAGGACAGCTAAGTCCAGGAAATACCGTCGGCCCGAGACATCCGCATCACCCCCTCGCCCAATCGCCCTGCCGGGCATACCCCTACCGCTCATGCAAATCACACGGTTTGCCCGAGTTTTTTGGCGTTTTTCTATGCCGGTTTGTCGGGCTCGTGAAGCGGCTCTACTGCACGATCACACCGCCGACGAACAGGACGCCGACCGCCACCGACCAGGCGCCCACGGCGACGCCGAGAAGCACGGTGCGCCCGGTCAGCCACGCGGCCACCGTGCATCCGGCGGCACCGACGGCGAACACCCCCGAGATGGTCGAGACCGTGTCCAGCCGGGCGGCGCAGGCCCGCGAGGTCTCCTCGTCCGCGCAGAAGGCCTCCAGCCCCCAACCGGCGAACACCGACATCCCCCAGAGGGCGGCGAGCAGCAGGCTCGCGATGGTCGGGATCACAGGCGATACCCGGGCACGCGTCACGCCGCTACTGGTACCCGCGCCAAGAAAGCGCAACACGCGCTTCACCGCGCCGGAAAACCGGTTTGTCGTTCATGCCGCCGTCGGTAGGCTCGTGAACTTCGTCGCCACACGTTCTTGACCTTCGCCGCCTCGGCCCGCCACCTCCTGACCCCGCAAGGAGTTCTCGCATGCCCGGACATCGAACGGATCCCGATATATCCGACATACAGCCCCATGAGGTGCTCAAAAGCGAGCGAGAGCACCTCGTCACGTCACGCGCCGCGCTCACCGCCATGCGGAAGCACGCGCAGTCGCTCTCCGCCGACGCCGCCGGCGACTGGGTCTCCCAGCAGGTGCTTCAGGGGCTGCTCGACCAGCGGGTCGCGGCGCTCGCCGACCACGCGGACGCCCCGCTCTTCTTCGGCCGCCTCAACAGATCGGCGCAGGACGACCTGCCGGACACCATCTACGTCGGCCGCCGGCACGTGCACGACGACAACAGCCGCGCCCTCGTGATCGACTGGCGCGCGCCCGTCTCCCGCGCGTTCTACCAGGCCAGCCCCACCCAGCCGATGGGCGTGGCGCTGCGCCGCCGCTTCGGCTACCGGGGCGGCGACCTCACCGCGTTCGAGGACGAGCCGCTCGACGGCAGGCGGCTCGCGCAGAGCAGGCTCCTCACCGAGGAGATCGAGCGCCCACGCACCGGCCCGATGCGCGACATCGTCGCCACGATCCAGCCGGACCAGGACGAGATCGTGCGATCCGAGCTCGGCGTGACGGTCTGCGTCCAAGGGGCACCGGGCACCGGGAAGACCGCGGTGGGGCTGCATCGCGCCGCATATCTCCTGTTCACCCACCGGGAGAAGCTCTCCAGGTCAGGAGTGATGATCGTCGGGCCGAACCGGGCGTTCCTCTCCTACATCTCGTCCGTGCTGCCGGCACTGGGCGAGGTGAGGGTCGAGCAGACGACCGTGGCGGGCATCCTCGGCGACCACGCGCAGCCGGAGGACCCGGCGGTCGCCGCGATCAAGGGCGACGCCCGCATGGCCGAGGTGCTCAAGCGGGCGCTCTGGCTGCACGTGACCAAGCCGGACGAGGGCGTGCTGTTCACCAAGGGCATCAACCGCTACCGGGTGGCGGACTACGAGGTTCGAGAGATCGTCGCCGGGTTGCGGGGCACGACCCGCTACGGTCCGGGCCGCGTGACCCTGGCCCAGCGGCTCGCCCACGCGGTGCTCGTCCAGATGGAGCGGCGCAGCGAGTCGCCCGACGACCGGGTGCAGGACGCCGTGGCCAGATCCACGCCGGTGAAACATATCCTCGACAGGGTCTGGCCGAAGCTGACGCCCCCGCAGGTGTTGCACCGGCTGCTTTCCGATGCCGAGTTCCTCGCCCAGGCCGCCAAATCTGATTTGTCGCCCGAGGAACAGGAAATGATCCTTTGGGGGAAGCGCTCTGCGGGGACGCCTTCCGCGCGGCCGTACAAGTCGTATAAATCGGCGAAGTGGACCGCCGCCGACGCGGCGCTGCTCGACGAGCTGGGCGACCTGATCGAACGGACCGCGTCGCACGGACACGTGGTCGTCGACGAGGCGCAGGACCTGTCCGCCATGCAGTTGCGCGCGCTGGGACGGCGATGCCGTACCGGATCCGCGACGGTCCTCGGCGACCTCGCGCAGGGCACCACCCCCTGGTCGGCGACCTCGTGGAAGACCGTGCTGGACCATCTCGGCCAGCCCTCCGGCGAGGTCACCGAGCTGACCCTCGGCTTCCGCGTCCCCCGCGAGGTGCTCGACTACGCCGCACGGCTGCTCCCGTCCGTCGCACCCGACCTCGCCGCGCCCCGATCGCTGCGCCCCGGAGCCGGCTCCCTGTCCGTACGGCACACGCCCGACGTGTCGGCCGGGACCGCCGAAGCGGTACGGCAGGCGCTCCAGCGTGAGGGGTCGGTCGGCGTGATCGTCAGTGACGACGCCGTTCCCGCGATCGCGGCGGCCCTCGGAGATCTCGAACACGAGCTGATCGGCCCCGACTCCACCGGCGAGAGCCGCGTGCTCATCATCCCGGCCACGCTCGCCAAGGGCCTGGAGTACGACCACGTGATCGTCGCCGAACCGGCCGACATCGTCGAGGCCGAGCCGCGTGGCCTCGCCCGCCTCTACGTGGTCCTCACCCGCGCCGTCACATCCCTGACCGTCCTCCACACCCGGCCGCTCCCTGAGCAACTCACAATGTAAAACCGGATCATCGCCCGGTCCTGGTCCAGGCCCGATGGCGCTCTCTGAACCGGTGCCAGACCATACGGCCTCCAACATGCCGCAGTACCGGCAGACCGACGTCGCGGGACGTGGCGCTATCGGGTTCGGAAGGCTTTGAGGGCGGTGGCCATACGCTGGACCGCTTTAGTGATCAGTTCGGGTGAGGTGCCCAGATTGAGTCCTGCGTGCCCTGCGCCGCCGGTTCCGAATGAAGGACCGGAGCTGAGGGCGACTCTGCCTCGGTCGAGGAAGACGGCCGCTGGGTCGTCGCCCAGGCCGAGAGCTCGGCAATCGAGCCAGGCGAGGTAGGTGCCCTCGCCCGGCCGGTAGCGGACGTCCGGCAGGTGTTCGGCCAGGAGATCGTGCAGTAGCCGACGGTTACCGTCGAGACCGGCCAGGAGGGTGTCGAGCCAGGCACAGCGGATTCGCTTCGTCGGATATGGCATGGGTCGCGCTGTTCATGAGACCCACAGTAGGCGACATGGACCGGGATGTTTTTGTCTCTTTTGCCCGGTTAGCCGATATCCGTGACATTATCGGCGGATGGCCGGCATAGACCGCAAAATTCTTGCGGAGCTTCAGCAGGACGGTCGGCTGACCATCACAGAGCTGTCGGAACGGGTGCGGCTGAGCGTGTCCCGGTGCCAGCGTCGGGTGCGGGAGCTGGAGCGGACCGGGGTGCTGCGCGGCTACCGCGCCGTCGTCGACCCGGCAGCCGTCGGGCTGGGCTTCGAGGTTCTGGTCTTCATCTACCTGCGGCAGGGTGACCGCCCGTCCCTTGCGGCCTTTGACGAGGGCGTCGCGGCGATCCCGCAGGTGATCCAGGCAGAGCGCCTGTTCGGCACCCCCGACTACCTGCTGCGCGTGGTCACCGCCGACCTCGACGCGTACCAGCGACTCTTCGAGGAGAAACTCTCGACGCTGCCGATCGTGAAGCGGCTGACCTCGACGATCGTGATGAAGCCGGTCGTCGGCCCGCGCCCCCTGCCCACGTGACAGGACGACGAGCGCTGCTGGGGCTGGCCGTACCCGAAAAGAAAAGAGCCGGTCCCGTGGCGGGACCGGCTTCTTCCTTTGGTGCAGCGAGGACCTAGAAGTCCATGTCGCCGCCGCCGGGCATGGCGGGAGCGGCAGGGTTCTTCTCGGGCTTCTCGGCGATGACAGCCTCGGTGGTCAGGAACAGGGCCGCGATGGAAGCGGCGTTCTGCAGCGCGGAGCGCGTCACCTTGGCCGGGTCGATGATGCCCGTCTCGAACATGTTCACGTACTCGCCGGTGGCGGCGTTGAGGCCCTCACCCGGCGGAAGGTTGCGCACCTTCTCCACCACGACGCCGCCCTCAAGGCCGGCGTTGACGGCGATCTGCTTCAGCGGCTCCTCAAGAGCCTTCTTCACGATCGCCGCACCGGTGGCCTCGTCGCCCAACAGCTCGAGCTTGTCGAACGCCTTCGCGCCGGCCTGGATCAGGGCCACGCCACCGCCGGGGACGATGCCCTCCTCGACGGCCGCCTTCGCGTTGCGAACGGCGTCCTCGATGCGGTGCTTGCGCTCCTTGAGCTCGACCTCGGTCGCCGCGCCGGCCTTGATGACGGCGACGCCGCCGGCCAGCTTGGCCAGACGCTCCTGGAGCTTCTCGCGGTCGTAGTCCGAGTCGGTGTTCTCGATCTCGGCGCGAATCTGGTTCACGCGACCGGCGATCTGCTCGGGGTCGCCCGCACCGTCGACGATGGTGGTCTCGTCCTTGGTCACGACCACCTTGCGGGCCTTGCCCAGCAGGTCGAGGGTGGCGTTCTCCAGCTTGAGACCGACCTCCTCGCTGACGACCTGGCCACCGGTGAGGGTGGCGATGTCGCCCAGCATGGCCTTGCGGCGGTCACCGAAGCCCGGAGCCTTGACGGCCACGGAACGGAACAGGCCACGGATCTTGTTGACGACCAGGGTGGCCAGAGCCTCGCCCTCGACGTCCTCAGCGATGATCAGCAGCGGCTTGCCGGCCTGCACGACCTTGTCGAGCAGCGGCAGCAGGTCCTTGTTCGCCGAGATCTTGGAGTTGACCACGAGGATGTAGGGGTCCTCGAGGACGGCCTCCATCCGCTCCGGGTCGGTCACGAAGTACATCGACGTGAGGCCCTTGTCGAAGCGCATGCCCTCGGTGAGCTCAAGCTCCAGGCCGAAGGTGTTGCTCTCCTCGACGGTGATGACGCCTTCCTTGCCGACCTTGTCCATCGCCTCGGCGATCATCTCGCCGATCTGCGCGTCCCCGGCGGAGATGGAAGCGGTGGAGGCGATCTGCGCCTTCGTCTCCACGTCCTTGGCGAGCTTGGACAGCTCCTCGCTGACCCGCTCGACCGCGGCCTCGATGCCCTTCTTCAGCGACATCGGGTTGGCACCGGCCGCGACGTTGCGCAGACCCTCGCGCACCAGCGCCTGGGCCAGCACCGTGGCGGTGGTGGTGCCGTCGCCCGCGACGTCGTCCGTCTTCTTGGCGACTTCCTTGACGAGCTCGGCCCCGATCTTCTCCCACGGGTCCTCGAGCTCGATCTCCTTGGCGATGGAGACACCATCATTGGTGATCGTGGGGGCGCCCCACTTCTTCTCCAGCACGACGTTACGGCCCTTGGGGCCGAGGGTCACCTTCACGGCGTCCGCGAGCTGGTTCATACCGCGCTCGAGACCGCGCCGGGCGTCCTCGTTAAACGCGATCATCTTGGCTGCCATACGGCTAGACCTCCCAGTTGCAGGGTGGCTTCAGCGGACCGAGCCGACGCCCGCGACGGCAAATGGGCCGACATCCCTTCGAAGGCCCCATCGCCTCGATCCCGTTTTGTCACTCTCCACATGAGAGTGCCAACGAACTGTTTAGCACTCTACCCGGTCGAGTGCAAGCAGGAGTGCATCTGACCTGCTTGTACGGCTATAGCCTGCCCAGCCGTGGCTTGTCCGGATGTGACGGTCGAACGACGATGGCCCGGCTCGCCCCACGCGAACCGGGCCATCGATTGTCGCTCTCGCTCCACCCACGAAACCGCTTCGCACGCTCAACGCTTTCCGGGGGCCCGAGCCGACGTGATCAGACAGTGCGAACGGCTTCCGCCTGTGGGCCCTTCTGACCCTGCGTGATGTCGAACTCGACCCGCTGACCCTGCTCAAGGGCCTTGTAGCCGTCCATCACGATTGCTGAGTAATGGACGAACACGTCCTTACCACCGTCTACCGCGATGAAGCCGTAGCCCTTGTCCGCGTTGAACCACTTGACGGTGCCCTGCGCCACTTCCGACTCCTCTTGCTGGGGCTCGGGACCGCACCCATTCAACCGCGCGGCCCGTAACACCTGATCTCGGCTCGACATTCTGAGACCAGCCGACCGCCGGCACCGAAGACGCCCCCGGTTACGTCGATCGACATCGACCATACCTGTGTCAAGCCGTGGCACAACAGAGTCAATCACCAAACTACTTCTTGACGTTCGCTCAAAGCAGGACCGACAAATATTGCGTTATCGATTACCGTTCGAGAATTGCACTATGTGCCATAGCACTGATAAAGCTTCGATAACGATAGAACCGCATGTCAAACACACAAACACCCACGCACCGCAGGGTACGTGGGTGTTGGCGGGGCAGTGTCGGGTCAGCCGCCGGCCACGGCGGGGATCACCGAGATCTGCGCTCCCTCGGGGGTGGAGGTGTCCAGACCTTCCGCGAAACGGACATCCTCTTCTCCGACATACACGTTGACAAAACGGCGGATCTTGCCCGTTTCATCCAGGATCCGGGCGCCGATGCCGGGATAGTCGGCGTCCAGCTTCTGCAGCACCTCGCGGAGCGTGCCGCCCTCTCCGGATACCTCCGCAGCTCCGCCGGTGTATGTGCGCAGAATCGTCGGAATCCGCACTGAAACGCTCATTTTCCGCTCGCTTTCGTTGTTTCCGTTGGGCCTGGGGAAACGCACTCAGTTGGTAAAGGCCGCACGGAATGCGTCGAGTGACGGGCGGATCACCGCCGCGGGACGCGCCTCTCCGGCCACCGCGTCGAGGGTCTTCAGACCGTCTCCGGTGTTGAGCACCACGGTCTCGGCCTCGGGGTCCAACCGCCCGTTCTCGACCAGCTTACGAAGCACGCCGACCGTCACCCCACCCGCGGTCTCGGCGAAGATGCCCTCCGTGCGGGCCAGCAGCCGCATGGCCTCGACCACCTGGCGGTCGTTGACGTCCTCCACGGCCCCGCCGGTGCGCCGGGCGATGTCCAGCACGTACGGACCGTCCGCGGGGTTGCCGATCGCCAGGGACTTGGCGATCGTGTCCGGCTTGACCGGCTGGACGACGTCGCGATTCGCCTTGTACGCCGACGAGACCGGCGAGCAGCCCTCCGCCTGAGCGCCGAAGATCCGGTACGGCTTGTCCTCGACCAGGCCCAGCTTGATGAGCTCGCGGAAGCCCTTGTCGACCTTGGTCAGCTGCGAGCCGGACGCCACGGGGATGATGATCTGGTCCGGGACGCGCCAGCCGAGCTGCTCGGCGATCTCGTAGGCCAGCGTCTTGGAACCCTCCGCGTAGTAAGGCCGGAGGTTGACGTTGACGAAGCCCCACTTCTCGCCGAGCTCGTCGCCGATGAGCTCGGAGCAGAAGCGGTTGACGTCGTCATACGTCCCGTCGATGCCGACGACGCGGCCGCCGTACGCGGCGGCCATGACGATCTTGGCCTCTTCGAGGTTGGCGGGGATGAACACGCACGAGTCCAGGCCCGCACGGGCGGCGGCGGCGCCGACCGCTCCGGCGAGGTTGCCGGTGGAGGAGCAGGAGAGCGTGTGGAAGCCGAAGTTCCGGGCCGCCTCAAGGGCGATCGCCACCACCCGGTCCTTGAAGGAGTGGGTGGGGTTGCCCGAGTCGTCCTTGACGTACAGGGCCTTGAGACCCAGCTCGCCGGCCAGGTTGCCGGCCTTGACGAGCTTGGTCCAGCCCGGCTGGAGGTTGGGCTTGGACGCCACGTCGACCGGGACGGGGAGGAGCTTCTGGTATCGCCAGATGTTGGCCGGCCCGGCCGCGATGTCCTCGCGGGTGACCGAGCCGAAGTCGTAAGCCACCTCAAGTGGCCCGAAACACTCGATACAGGCGAAGTTCGGGCCAAGGGGATAACGAGCGCCACATTCGCGACAGGACAGGCCGGCCGCGGGGCCGAAGTCGAAGGAGGTGGTCTTTGCAGTGCTTGCGAGCGCCATGAAGCGAGGCCTTTCCCTCATCTTCGCCTGCGACCACCCTGGTCACAGGCCGGAATTGGCACCTGTCCCGGCCGGCCTCGTGGTCACGAGTTCAGGCACCGGGAGGGTTGCCGGGGCTTCGCAGGGCCGGTCCCTCCACCCCTCTGGATGAGCAATATTCAGTTAGGAGCCCGCCGAAGCAGGTTCCTAGAACTGTACCTCGCCGTCCCCCGTGTCCGGTCCGTTGTCTCACTGTCCGAGATGGAACCCCGTTATCAGGCAAGACGGCTCCACACGGCCGGTCAGCCGTAGGCCTCGCCCAGGGCGGACTGGACATACTTGCGTGCCTGGTGGATTCGTGACTTGGCGGTGCCGAGTGGGATGCCGAGCTGCTCGGCGACCTCGGCGTAGTCGAGCTGGCAGATGTCGCGCAGCACCAACGCCTGGGCGAGATCGGGCTTGTCCGCCTCCAGCGCCTCCATCGCGTCGAGCAGGTCGAGCCTGGAACCGGCGATGACACTGACCCGATGCGGGTCGGGCCGCTGCTCGGGCAACTCCTCCGCCTGCTCGGACGCCCGTCGTTTGAGCGAGCGGTAGGTCGTGCGGGCGCAGTTGGCCGTCACGATGTGCAGCCAGGTGCTGAACTTCGCACGGCCCTCGAACCGCCCGATGTTGCGGGCGACCGCGAGCAGCGTGTCCTGGCACGCCTCCTCGGCGTCCTGCCGGTACGGCAGCAGCCGCTCACAGTGCCGGAGCACGTCCTGCTCGATCCTGCGGAGCAGCTCGCCGAGAGCACGGTGGTCGCCTCCGGCGGCGGATCCGGCCAGTTCCTCGGTCATCTCGTCCAGTGCCATGTCGACATGCCCCTGATCTCATCCGCCTGCCGAACCCCGCCCAAATGCCTGTCATCCTATTGGGGACGGTCGGGTTTCATTAGTGTCTTCCTCCAGCACGTGCGCCCTCACATCCCCGGGAGCCGAACGATGAGTGAGACGGTTTTGATCGCCTCGAACAGGGGGCCGGTCTCCCACACTCTGTCCGAGGACGGAGCGCTTACCATGCGCCGGGGTGGCGGCGGCCTGGTCTCCGGCCTGTCCGAGGTGGCCAGGAACACGGAGCTGCTCTGGGTGTGCGCGGCGCTCTCCGACGGGGACCGCAGCGCCGTACGGCTCTCGCCGGGCGGCCGGCTCCACGAAGCGGGGCTGAAGGTGCGGATGCTCGACATCCCGCCGACCACCTTCCATCGGGCCTACAACGCCGTGGCGAACTCCACCCTGTGGTTCGTCAACCATCTGCTCTACAACACCCCGACCGCGCCGCATTTCGACACGCGTTTCCGCCGCGAGTGGGAGTCCTACCGGGACTACAACGGCGCGTTCGCGCTCGCCCTCGCGGACGAGGCCGCGCACGGCGCGCGGGTGATGATCCAGGATTACCACCTGACGCTGGCTCCCGCGATGCTCCGCGTGGAGCGGCCCGACGTCCGGATCGCCCATTTCTCGCACACCCCGTGGGCTCCCCCGGAATATTTCTCGCTGCTGCCCGACGAGGTCGCCGCCGAGGTGCTGTCCGGGATCCTCGGCGCGGACCACGCCGGCTTCCTGGCCACCCGCTGGGCCAACGCCTTCATGGACTGCTGCGAGACCATTCTGGGCGCGCGGGTCGATCGCGTCGGCCGTACGGTCACGTATGACGGCAGGACCACCCGCATCGGCGTGCACGGTCTCGGTGTGGACGGCGACGCGCTGTGGGTCCGGGCCGCCGAGCCGGACGTGGAGTCCCACATGGCGGCCCTGAAGGAACAGGTCGGCGACCGCAGGCTGATCGTCCGGATCGACCGGACCGAGCTGTCGAAGAACATCGTGCGCGGTCTGCTGGCCTACCGGGAGTTCCTGACCGATCATCCCGAATGGCACGGCCGCGTCGTCCACCTCGCCTTCGCCTATCCGTCCCGGCACGACCTGCCCGAATACCGCGAGTACACGGCCGCGGTGCAACGGTGCGCCAAGGAGATCGAGGACGCGTACGCCACGGAGGACTGGGATCCGCTGATCCTGAACGTCAACGACGACTACGCCCGCTCGCTCGCCGCGTACCGGATGGCGGACGTGCTGCTGGTGAACCCCATCCGCGACGGCATGAACCTTGTCGCGAAGGAGGGCCCGATCCTGTCGCCGCGCTGCGCGCTCGTGCTGTCCCGCGAGGCGGGCGCGGCCGCCGAGCTGGGCCCGGACGCGCTCCTCGTCAACCCCTACGACGTCTCGGGTACGGCCGCCGCCCTGCACGAGGCGCTGGTCATGCCGGAGGACGAGCGGGTCGAGCGGTGCGCGCGGCTGCGGACGGCCGCCACGGCGCTGCCGCCACAACGCTGGTTCGCCGACCAGCTCGCCGCGCTCCCCTGACCGAGAACGCCGTCTCAACTGAGACACTCTCCTAACCCTCAGCACAGCCCCAGCCGAGCCCAACTGGGGATCCGCCCACTTCAAACGCTGTTTCGAGCGCGGCTCCGCTGAACAGAGCTGGCCAACGAGAGGAAATGGTACGTTCTTTACGCTTCTCATCACTTAGCGGGGGATGCTGGTGGGTTTGACCACGGACGTCCAGGAAGTCGGACTCACCAGGGATCGGCCCACCTGGCTCATCTATCTCCAGCTCGCCACCTTCACCACGTACCTCTACGCGCTCTCCGCGGCGCTCCCCCTGCTGCGCACCGAGCTCGGCATCTCCCAGGCCGTCGCCGGACTGCACGGCACCGCCATGGCGATCGGAGCGATCACCACCGGGATCGCCCTGCCCGCGCTCACCGCCAGGTTCGGCCGCCGGGCCATGGTCTGGGCGGGGCTCGCGGCCATGGACACCGGCATGGTGACCGTCGCTCTGGGCCACGCGCTCCCCGTCACGCTGGCCGGGTACGCCCTGGCCAGCGGGGCCGGCTCGATCGCGCTGTACGTGACCATGGCGACGCTCAGCGACCACCACGGTCCGGCCGCCGGACCGGCCGCCATCAGCGAGGCAAACGCCGTGGGCGTGACCGTGGGCATCGCCGCGTCGTATGCGTTCAGCCTGGCCGCCGGGTCCGCGATCGGGTGGCGCGCCGCCCTGTACATCCCGGTCGCGGCGACCACGCTGCTCGCCGTGACCATGGGCCGCGTCTGGGTGCCCGGCCAGGACCAGGCACAGGTCACCGAGAAGACCCCGCACGTCCCGTACGGCTGGCGCTTCCATGTGGCCGGAGCGGTCCTGCTGTGCTGCGTGGCCCTTGAGTTCACCTTCAACCTGTGGGCGGCCGAACTGCTGGCCCAGCGGACCGGCCTGACGGCCGCCGCCGCGGCCACCGGGCTGACCGCGATGCTGGTGGGCGTGGCCCTCGGCCGCTTCGGCGGCGCCCGGCTCGCCCTGCGCTTCCGGCCGTCCTCGGTGCTGCTCGGGTCACTTTCCCTGACGCTGGCGGGATGGCTGCTCTTCTGGACGAGCACGGCCGTCCCGCTCGCCTACGCCGGGCTCGCGCTCAGCGGCCTGGGCCTGTCCGTCCAGTTCCCCCTGGCACTGGCCAGGATCATCGACGCCTCGGGCGGGAGGCTGGACAAGGCCTCGGGCAGCGCCTCGATCTGGTCCGGAGTGGGCGCGGGCGCCGGGCCGTTCATCCTCGGCGCCCTCGGGGACGGTTTCGGCACCCACACCGCGTTCCTGCTGGCCCCCGCGC
>JBIOWF010000090.1:0-12376 GCA_044868295.1 Microtetraspora sp.
GTCGACCGGGACGAGGACGGCTATCTGCTGCAGATCTTCACGAAGCCCGCGCAGGATCGGCCGACGGTGTTCTTCGAGCTCATCGAGCGTCACGGCTCGCTCGGCTTCGGCAAGGGGAACTTCAAGGCGCTGTTCGAGGCCATCGAGCGCGAGCAGGAGCTACGCGGGAACCTGTAGGGAGCGCGGGATCGAAATCTGACTACTTGTCAACATTGTGCGTCAAGTCGATACTGACCCGCATGAGAGATCTTTTTCCGGTAACGGGCATGGACTCCGTGGTCTTCGCGGTCGGGAACGCGGCGCAGGCCGCGCACTACTACTCGACCGCCTTCGGCATGCGGCTGACGGCCTATCGGGGCCCGCGAACCGGCAGCCCCGACGAGGTGTCGTACGTCCTCACCTCGGACCGGATCCGATTCGAGGTGAGGGGTGCCGCCCGGCCCGGCACCCCGCTCGCCGAGCATGTGGCCGAGCACGGCGACGGCGTGGTCGACCTGGTGCTTGAGGTGGGCGACGTCGAGTACGCCTACCATCACGCGGTCGGGCGAGGCGCCACCGGCCTGACCGAGCCGCACGTGGTGGCGGACGAGCACGGCAAGGTCACGCTCGCGGCGATCGCGACGTCCGCGATCGCGACGTACGGCGAGACCCGGCACACCCTCGTGGACCGGAGCAACTACAGCGGCCCCTACCTGCCCGGATACGTCGCCGCCCAACACGGCGCTGTTCGAGGCCATCGAGCGCGAGCAGACTCTTCGAGCGAACGTGTAGATCCTTTTGCGTGTCGCGGGCTTTGATGTGGGGGTGACGTGGTCATCAAGGCCATATGGGATCACCGTTTCCGCCCGAGGGCGAGCAGCCGCAGGAGCCGTACCCGCCGGGCGGCGGCCGACCACAGGAGCCCTACCCGCCCGGCAGCGGGCCGCAGGAGCCCTACCCGCCCGGCAGCGGGCCGCAGGAGCCGTACCCGCCCGGCGGTGAGCGGCCGGGGGAATCCGTGCCCCCGTGGTCTCCGCCGCCTCCAGGGGCCCCGCTGCCCGCGCTCGCCGGACGATGGCGGCGGCTCTTCGCCGGCATCGTCGACATCATCATCATCGCCATCATCACGTCCCCGCTCACCTACAGCTCGTGGGACGTCGCCGCCGACGCTCAGACGGGCAACCTGGCCCGGGTCAACCTCGGCCTCACCTTCCTGGCCGGCCTCATCGCCTTCCTCTACTACTGGTTGCTGCAGGCGTACTGGAACGGCCAGACGCTGGGCAAGAAACTGTTCGGCATGCGAGTGGTCCAGGAGACCGGGCAGCGGATCACCGTCGGCCAGACCGCGATCCGGCAACTGGTGATGCTCGTCCTGTCGTGGGTGTGCTGCCTGTGGATCGTCGACCTCGGCTTCATCCTCTTCGACCCGAGAAAACAGGCTTTGCACGACAAGGCGGCCAAGACACTTGTGGTCGATGCCTGACCAGGTCGGTGACCTGGCGTAAGGTGGCACGACATATGGGTGCTCACCGTTTGACGACCACACTGTCCGCGGCACTCCTGGCGCTCGCCACGACTGCCTGCTCGGCGTCCGATGGCGCCGTCGCCTCGCCGTCGCCCCCACGTGCCGGGTCCGGTACGGCAGGCGCGGCCGGGATCGGCGACCCGGACTTCCCCTTGGACGGCAACGGCGGCTACGACGTCGCGCACTACGGGCTCAAGCTGTCCTACGACCCCGGCACCCGGCGTCTCGTGGGCACGGCCACGATCGACGCGAAAGCCGTACAGGACCTGACGACGTTCAACCTGGACCTGCGCGGGTTGACGGTGAGCCGGGTGACGGTCGACGGGGCCGGCGCGCGGTTCGAGCGGCGCGCGGACGAACTGACCGTGACCGCGCCCACGGCCATCACCGAGGGCTCCAGATTCTCCGTCAAGGTCGAGTACTCGGGTGTGCCCGAGCCGATACGCGACTCCGCCAACCTGGGAACCTACGGGTTCGTGCCGACCGCGGACGGGTCGTTCGTCGCCTGCGAGCCCAATGGGGCCAAGACCTGGTTCCCGTCGAACGACCACCCCGCGGACAAGTCGACGTTCGACTTCGAGATCACCGTTCCGGAGGGGATCACCGCCATCGCCAACGGCGCGCTGGACGGCGAGCCGAAGACGAGCGACGGCAAGACCACGTTCGTGTGGCACGAGAAGCATCCGATGGTGACCTACCTCGCCACGATGACCACCGGGAAGTTCAGCGTCCGGACCGGCACCTCCCCCGGCGGCATCCCGATCTATGCCGCCACCGATCCCAGGTTCTCCGGCTCGTTGAACGACCTGTACACACTGTCCGGGAAGATCACCGACTATTGGTCGAAGGTGTTCGGGCCTTATCCCTTCTCCGAGACCGGCGGCGTGGTGGACGACTTCGCCGCCGGATACGCGCTGGAGAACCAGACCAAGCCGCTCTACGGCGGCTTCGGCCCCGACCAGAGCATCATCTCCCACGAGCTTGCCCACCAATGGTTCGGAGACAGCCTGAGCCTGACCCGCTGGCGGGATCTGTGGCTGAACGAGGGCTTCGCCACCTACGCCGAGTGGCTCTGGGACGAGCACGTCGGCGACTCCACCGTCGAGCAGACGTTCAAGAGCCACTACGCGAACGCGAGCGATCCGATGTGGAGCTACCCTCCCGGGGTGGCCCGGAAGAACGACCTGTTCGACAACTCCGTCTACACGCGGGGGGCCATGACGCTGCACGCCCTGCGCCACCGGATCGGCGACGAGACGTTCTTCGCCCTGCTCAAGAAGTGGACCGCCGATCACAAATACGGCAGCGTCACGACGGAGCAGTTCATCGCCCTGGCCGAGAAGATGTCCGGCCAACAGTTGGACGACCTCTTCGACGCCTGGCTCTTCCAGCCCCGCCGCCCCACCTCCACGACCTGACCGCCGGTCTCAGCGAAGGCGGTCCTGAGCCGCCAACGCGGGATCGACACCGACCGCATTGGGAGAGGGCGGCCCCAGGCCGCCGCGACGCACTCGTAGGGCATCAATCGGCCTGACCGGAGTGGCGGCCAGGCCGGAAGCTGATGCGGGATGGCTCAGGCCGGCGGCTCAGGAGAAGATCAGCTTGTAGCCGTCGCGCCTGAGCGCGCCCAGGACTTCGTCGCAGTGGGCCGGGCCCCTGGTCTCCAGTTGGAGCAGGACCTCGACCTCGTCCAGGTGGAGCCGTGCCGCGACCCTCTCGTGGACCACGTCCAGCACGTTGGCCTCCAGCTCCGCGAGCCTGCCGAGCAGCGCCGCCAGGGCGCCCGGCCGGTCGGTCAGCCGGATGCGGAAGGCCAGGTAGCGACCGGCGGCCGTCAGGCCGTGCCGCAAGACCTTGCTGAGCAGCAGCGGGTCGATGTTGCCCCCGGACAGCACCACGACCACCGGCGGCTCGAACGCGTGCGGCTGATCGAGCAGCGCGGCCACCCCGGCGACGCCCGCGGGCTCGACGACCAGCTTCGAGCGCTCCAGGCAGAGCAGCAGCGCCCGCGAGAGCGACTCCTCGGAGACCGTGACGACGCTGTCGACCAGGTAGTGGATCAGCTCGAACGGCAGATCACCCGGCCGGCCGACCGCGATCCCGTCGGCCATCGTGGAAGAGGGCTCGACCATCACCGGATGGCCCGCCGCGAGCGACTCCGGGTAGGCGGCGGCCCGCTCGGCCTGGACCCCGACGATCTGGACGCCCGGCCGCAGCGATTTCACCGCGAGCGCCACACCGGCCGCCAGCCCCCCGCCACCGATCGCCAGCACGATGGTGCCGGTCTCCGGGAGCTGTTCCAGGATCTCCAGCCCGATCGTGCCCTGGCCCGCGATCACATCCGGATGGTCGAACGGGTGGATGAACACGGCGCCGGTCTTCTCGGCATGCTCCCTGGCAGCCGCCAAGGCCACGTCGACCGTGTGCCCCGCGAAGACGACGTCCGCCCCGTACGCCCGGGTCGCCTCGACCTTGGGCAGCGGCGCGCCCTCCGGCATGTAGACCGTCGACTTCGCCCCGAGCAGCCCCGAGCTGAGCGCCACCCCTTGGGCGTGGTTGCCCGCGCTCGCGGCGACCACCCCGCGCGCCCGTTCCTCATCGGTGAGCCGGGCTATCCGCACGTACGCCCCGCGAACCTTGAACGACCCGGCCCGCTGGAGGTTCTCGCACTTGAGGTGGACCGGCCCGCCGACCAGCTCGGACAGCACCCGGGAGCCCACGATCGGTGTCGTCACGGCCACCCCCGCCAGCAGCGCGCGAGCCGCGACGACATCGTCATACGTCACCAGTGGGCCCGAGCTCTCCATGCCTGAAAGTCTCCCACTCCCGGGCCGGTACGGCATGCCGTATCGGCCCGGGGACAGCGTCAGTTGTCGACGTTGCCGGGAGCCGGGTCCTCCGTCTCATGCGGATAGGACACCCACTTGCACTCGGGGACCGCACCTCGGTAGATCGCGGTATCGAACTGCCAGCCGTCGGAGCCGACTCCGTAGGCGTTCAGGACCAGGGTCTCGTCCTTCGCGAAACGCTTCGGATACACCCGGAAGGCGTTCTCTCCAGATTCGTCCTTGATTGCGGGATCATCGTCGATCCGCGCGTCCGGCAGCGGCTTGCCGTCGCTCTCCGAGGCCTGCGGCACCTCTGTGCCACCCTCCCGGGTGCAGTGGGGGCCGTTCCAGTCCGGGTTCACCCGGTACTGGATCTCAGCGGTCACCCCGACCTCCTTGAGCGCCTGCTCCAGCTTGTCCGGGTCGCGGAATTCCGCAATCCGCACGTCCACCGAACCATCGGGGTTGTTGACCACCGCGAAAGCCGGGGTTCCGCCCGTGAAGACGGGCACGGCCACCGCGACCGCCGCGGCTGACGCGGCCAGCCCGGCCGCCAGGCCGATCTTGCGTGAGGTGAACCACCCGGACCGTGCGCGCCCTCGTTCCGCGCGCTCCGCCACCTCTGCCTTGAGTTCCATGAGCAACCTCTCTTCGAAGTTCACAGCGTTCCTCCCGTGACGAGGGGTGGCATGATCCCGGTGATCTCCTGGAGCACTTTGCGGGCGCGGTGTAATCGGACGCGGGCGGTCCCTAGCCGGATGCCCAGAGCGGCCGCCGCTTCGGCCACCGTGAGCTGGTCGACGACGACCAGCTCAAGCAGCGCCCGCTGCCCCTCAGGCAAATCGGCGATGGCCTCCAGGGCCCGCCTGGCCGTGCTCTCCGCGTCAATCCGGTCTTCCAACCGAGCGACGTCATCCGAGTCCAGCAGTCGGCGTCCGCTGATGCGGACGGTCAGTTTGGATTCCCTGAACACCCGTCGCCGCTCGGCCGAGAGCGTGTTGCGCGCCACTCCGTACAGCCACCCGATCTCGCTGCCCAGCCCCGGCCGATACGTGTGGGCCGAGTCGAGCACCGCTACGAACACGTCCGCCACCAGGTCGGCGACCGTGTGCGGATCGTCGACCCGGCGGACCAGAAATCGGGTCACCGCGTCGACATGGCGCCGGTAGAAGGCTTCGAAAGCCGCGGGGTCGGTGGCGATATCCGCCAGCCCCGCCGTTCTGAGACGCACCGGCCATGCTCCCTTCGTCGTGTAACACCCCTACTTGGACGAAGCGCGCCGAAGCGTTACATCCAACTTGAAACCAGTGATTATCCGAGAAGGCGGACCCGAGGACCAGCATGAACGCGGTGAAGCGCCCTCGCGCAAATGACAGCAAGCCGCCGTAGCCAGCCTCGGCCCACGCGGCGAAGAACCCGGCCGTCCCGACCCGGCCGAGCATGCCCCAGCCGAACGCGCCCGGCCACCCCGGTCGGATCGAACACGCCCCAGCACCCCAACCCGGGCGGGGCATGCCCCAGCCACCCCGACCCAGACGAACGCGCCCAGCCACCCCGATCGGATCGAACGCGCCCGGCCATCACGATCGGGTCGAACGTGGCCCGCCCTTCTTCACTACAGAGAGGTTTTCGATCACCCAATTTGTCATAGCTTGCTGAGGGCCAAATCTCTCCTCTGTAGTCCCGGCGGGCGGAGGCGGCCTGAATCGGTCTCGCGCGACGTCGCCGACCGGCATGCTCGGCCGGATGGACATCGTTCAGCTCCTGCTCGACCATGGCGGAGTCGCGCGTCGCCGTACCCTCATGCAAGAAGGCGCGACCCGCTGGGCGATCCGCCAGGCGATCGCGTTCGGCCAGATCAAACGCCTCCGCAACGGCCTGTACGGCATCGCGGGAACGTTCAATCTGGACGATCTGGACGTCGCCGTCACGGCGACCGGCGGAGTGGTCTCCCATGACACGGCGGCCGTCCTGCTGGGGCTGGATGTCACCCACGTCGCCGACAGCCACCTCACCGTCGCCCGCGGACGCAAGGTCGGCCATCCGGGGTTCCAGGTCCACCACAGCGATGTCGGAGAGGTACGGCGCGCCGGAGGTTTGCCGGTCACCTCCGCCCTCCGGACCGTGGTCGACTGCGCCCGGACGCTCCAGCTCGGGGACGCATTGATCATCGCCGACTCGGCCCTGCGCAAGAAACTGATCAGCCATCGGGAGCTTGGACAGGCGGTCAGCGCGCTGCGTGGGCCCGGCGCACCGACGGCGAAGCGGGTCGCACGGTACTGCGACCCGCTGTCGGGTTCGCTTCCCGAGTCGATGCTCCGGGCCAGGATCATCACGGCCGGCCTGCCTGTCCCGCGGACGCAGACCAACTTCACGGACCGCTCCGGGGTATTCCTGTTCCGGGCGGACTTCGCCTGGCCAGAGCAGCGTCTCGTCGTGGAGGTCGACGGCTACGAGTTTCACAGTTCGAAGGAGAGATTCCGTCGCGACCGGCGCATCGGAAACGAACTCCTCCTTGGACGCTGGCGGCTCCTGCGGTTCACCTGGGAGGACGTCGCCGAGGACCTGGACAACACTCTCGACTTCGTACGCCGGCTCCTGGAAGCCTGACGCCGCCCACAACCACTACAGAGGCATTTTCGATCACCCATTTTGCCCCGCTTAGGAATCGGACAAATCCATCCTCTGTAGTGGCGGAGGGCGGACGCCCCACTTACTCACGCCACCCGTCCGTACCGCCCGCACCGTAGATCCTCGTCACGACAGATTTCGTACGGCCAGCGCGTCCACAGGCCAACGCCAGACGCGAGATGCCAGGCCACGGACTGAGGCGCGGGGCGGGGCATGGGCCGGGGCGTGGGGTGGGGCGGGTTGGGGCGTGGTGCGGGACAGGGGCCGGGGCGCGGGTTGGGCGCCGGGCTGGGTTCAACGGGGCGAGGCGCGGGGCGGGGGGCTGTCCCACACGGCTTGACGATACTTCGTGAAGCGAAGTATGGTTCGGGCATGGTCAAGAGATCATCGGGGCTCAGTGAGCCTACGTATTACATCCTCGCCGCGTTGCTCGGCGGTCCACTGCACGGCCACGGGATCATCAAACTCGTCCTCCAGCTGTCCGGGGAGCGGGTCAGGCTGCCCGTCGGCACTCTGTACGGCGCGCTCGACCGGCTGGCCGCCAACGGGCTGATCGAGGTGGAGCGAGAGGAGGTCGTCGACGGACGCCCGAGGCGGTACTTCCGGCTCACCGAGGAGGGCACCGGCCTGGTCACAGCAGAGGCGCTGCGCATGCAGCAGGCCGCCTCGGTGGTGACCCGGACACTACGTCCGGGGACGGCGCTCCAATGACCATACTCATGACTCCCGGCGCAGGCACGGGGGCCTCCGCGGGGAAAACCGCCATCAGCAAACTGGAACGACACTACCGGTGGGCCTTACGCGCCTACCCCCGCTCCTTCCGGGCCAGGCACGGCGCTGAGCTCATCGCCACTCTGCTGGAGACCGCACATCCGAGACAGACTCTGCCCTCACCCAGGGAACTGATCGCCCTGGTGTACGGCGGGCTGCGGACCCGCGCGGTGGCGGCGGCAGGGACGGAGCAGGCGCCTCCGGCCTGGGTGGACGGCCTGCACCTAGGGGTGCTGGCTCTGGCGATCGGCAACCTGGCCATGCTGGTGCCCTATGCCACATCGGTTCCGCTGTGGATCGCCGTCTCGGCGGCCTCGATCCTCGCCATCATGCGGGGCCGAGTCGGTCTGGCGATTCCGCTGGTCGGACTCACCGGCATCAAGGTGTACGCCATCGTTCACGGCTATCCATGGCTGGACGAAACCCTGCTACCGATCTTCGCCGACCCGATATGGGACCGGCCGGCGCTCTACGGTGTCGGCGGCCCGATCGCACCGATCGTGGAGTACACGGTGGAATTCACCGGCCTCCTGGTGCTCGCCGCATATGCCAGGCCGGAGAAGAGCCTCGAACCGGGTCGTTCGCGTGCACAAGGCCGAGGCGCCGCGCGAAATGGTCAAACTGCCACCGTCGAAGGCAGGAGTCCCGGAACGCCGAGGATGCTGAGGACACGGTCGTGGCTCTGGTGGACCGCGGTCCCACTGCTGGCCGGCTCGGACCCCACCGTGCTCGACATCGTAGGTCGATCCCCGCACACGATTATGAGGATTGGCCTGGAGACGGCACTGCTCGCGCTGGCCATATGGGCCGGGCAGGTGGCGAGCGATCAGCGCTGGGCGCTCGCCGCGGGGCTCCACCTGGTGGTGGTCTCGGCCGTCTTCGCCGAGAACCTGGCCGACTTCACCCGAAACGACCTGGCCTACTGGGCCTTGCTCGCCTTCCTCACTGCCGCGACGACGGTCGCTCCCTATCAGGCACGTCGGCACGCCCTGCTCTAACGGGTCTGTCTCGTTGAGACTGATCCGGCACCTCGACTGGGCACCTAGATCGACCTGACTTCACCGCCATCCGGCATCTCTCACTCAGAGTCCCCGTGAGTGAGGTCACCGTACGCGTCGGCAGGCCATGGCTGATGCCCAGCCACGATCACGGCTCAGTGCCGCGCCGGGCTCAGCACCGACGCCCTCTCCACCAGCGGGTCACCCTGCGACATGCGCCGATGCGGCCACATTGATTCACTGTCCGTTCATCAAATCATTCACATCAATCCAAAGGAGAGAACAGTCATGTCAAAACGATCCAGGATCTCCCGGTTCGCGGCCACAGCAACGGCAGGTCTGTCCCTGGCCGTGCTCACCGCCTGCGCCACCGGATACGCGGAAGCCGGGACGCCCTCCCCCGGTCCATCCGGTAACACCTCGCTCAACCCATCCGCCAACATCAGCAACAGGACCAAGATCGAATACGAGATCCCTTCCTGCATGAAGCAGAAGGGCTTCAGATATGTCCCGGAGCTTCCCCCGCCAGCGACCTCCGAAAGGCTGAGGGCTATTTCCGGCGATCTCTCCGCGATGAAGCGGTTCCGCGAGAAGTACGGGCTGGGGATCTTCTCCTGGTACGTCTATCCGGATGAATACAAAAGATATTTCGGCCTGTTCTGGAACAGCCCCAACAACAAGATCGCAGATGCTCTTTCCGAGACCCAACGGAAGTCGTACGAGGCCGCTTGGGATGCGTGCCTGACGCAGGCGTCCCGGAAGATCCTGAAAAGGGATATTAAATCAGCTTATGACCTCATGAAGCAGTACGAAGTGGCTAGATCATCGGCGATAAATGCCCTGGACGCCGAGTTCGCTGAATCGGCGAAGACCTTCAGGAGTCGCCTCAGGGAGAAAGGCTACCGCGTCGGCTCGCTCAAGCCGTCGGAATTGGAACATGGATACCTTCACGCAGAATACAACAAGGAGCACGACCGACTCACGAAGAACTCGACAATTACCCTCTCCGCGGATCAGGCAAGGCCTTTTCTGAAGAGAGAGATCAAGGCCGCCCTGGACGACCTGGAATGCGGCAAGGATTTCTATCCCGCATATCTATCGAAGTTCACGGAAGTGAATCGTCGAGTAGCGGAAGAGTACGGATTTTCCGCACTATAAACCTCGCCACCAGTAGCAAACAAAATGTTTGATCGGGTACGGACGTTCCGTACCCGATCAGATATACAGCCGCACGCGTCGGCGATCAGGGGCTCGGGGCGGGGGCGGAGGAGAAGACGAGGATGGAGGCGGTGAAGCCGTGGACGTGGTTGTGCCCGCTCACCGGGCCGACCTCGCCGGCGGCGAAGAAACCCGCCACACCGATGGGGCCGAGCGTGTCGCGAACGGCCAGGGCGTCGTGGTCGGCCGAGCCGAACATCGCCGAGCCTCGGCCATTGCACGAGAACAGCAACGCGCCGTCCACCCGGCCGCCGTTCTCCACGTGGGCGTCGAGCAGCTCGTAGAGGTCCTCGTCGGCCGTTTCGGCGTCCCTGACCTGGAAGCGGACGGTCCGGCCGACCTCCAGGACGTCCCCGATGGCGACCGCCTCGCGCTCGGGGTCGATGCCGATCACGCCGCGGATGAGGAAGTCGCCGCGCTCGTGGCGCTCGGCGTACTCGTCCATGGCGACGCCGATCTGCAAGCCTGAGGCGACCAGCTCCCGGTCCTCCTCGTCGAGGGCACTGACGATGTCCTCCAGGCGGGCGAGGGCGGGCTGTCCGGCGAGCTCCAGCAGGAGGTTCTCCTCGGAACGGGTCACGACCATCGTCGGCCCGATCGGACGGCAACCCTGGCTGACCACGGTGCTCACGTTGAGCGAGCCGCTGAGGAGGACGCCGATGGCGCCTTCGCTGTAGATCTCGCCGTCGGCGAAGAGCCGCACCGAGCCGCGGCCCTGCAGCCCGTTGGCCAGGCCGCCGATGATCGGCAGGTTGCCGAGCACGTCGCTGGAGTGCTCGATGAACGCGTCCGTCGGGAAGCTGTACGGATCGGCGAGCAAGATCGCCACCCGGTCGTCCAGGCTGCGCTCCGGCAGGCCGATGACCACGAAGCGCTCCTCGGCGCGGAGCGTTTCGAGCGCGAATGTGCTCACCCGAGCGTCGCCGAGGGAGGCGGCCCAGGCGCTCACCGACGGCCTGAGCTCGACGCCCTGCGCGTCCCCGATCACGCCGGTGGCGCTGCACCCGATCACGTGCGCCGAGGGCACCACGGACATGGCCCGCTGCCCGGCCCGGGTGACGTCGTCGGGGTCGTCTCCGCAGATGAAGAAGCACACCAGGTCCGGCGGGCCGGACAGCCCGGCCAGGGCCTGGCGGATCGCCGCCTCCGCCGTCTCCACCAGGTCGGCCCCCACGGCGAGACCATCGGCGAACCGGCTCGTCAACACCGCCATCGTCTCGCCTCCTCCTGTCGCGACCCGCGCCTTCCCTGCCCACTGCCCACTGCCGACTGCCCGCTACCCTCTACCCGCCGCTGACTACCTGCTGCCGACTGCTGACTCCCAGCTGCTGGTTGTCCCCTGCTGGACGTCGAACTTCTCCGATTTCCGGAAATCTCACCGGAGACTTCGGAGATTGCCCGGTTGTTCGACAATCACGCTCACTCTAGAGATTGCCGCCCTTGCCCGAATTCTCCCCACTACGGGGACATGCACGCACACCAACCGTCACACAATGGTCAAGATCCGAATGCGGATCGGGATGCCGTACCCCTCGATCGCGACGTAGTCTCGACTCCGTGCACAAATCGCCCGCGCCCGCTCTGAGCACTCTGCGTGAACTGCGCGAGAGTGGACACACATATCGCACCGTCAAGGCGGAGATCCGCCAGAACCTCCTCGCCCGGCTGCGCTCCGGCGAGACGAGGTTCCCCGGCATCGTCGGCTTCGACGAGTCCGTGCTGCCCCATCTGGAACGAGCCCTCATCGCGGGCCACGACCTCGTGCTCCTCGGCGAGCGCGGGCAGGGCAAGACGCGCCTGATCCGCACGGTCACCGGGCTGCTCGACGAGTGGACGCCGGTCGTCGACGGCTGCGAGATCAACGACCACCCCTTCGCCCCGGCCTGCGTCCGGTGTGTACGGCTGGCCGCCGCCAAGGGAGACTCGCTGCCGGTGGCCTGGAGGCACCGCGACGACCGGTACGGCGAGAAGCTGGCCACGCCGGACACCTCCGTCGGCGACCTCATCGGCGACGTGGACCCGATCAAGATCGCCGAGGGCCGCACGCTGGGCGACCCGGAGACCGTCCACTACGGCCTGGTGCCGCGCACCAACCGGGGCGTGTTCTCCGTCAACGAGCTGCCCGACCTGGCCGAGCGCATCCAGGTGTCGCTCCTCAACGTGCTGGAGGAGCGCGACATCCAGGTCCGCGGGTACAACCTGCGGCTGCCTTTGGACATCCTGCTGATCGCCAGCGCCAACCCCGAGGACTACACCAACCGCGGCCGGATCATCACGCCGTTGAAGGACCGGTTCGGCGCCGAGATCCGCACGCACTACCCGCTGGAGCTCGATCTGGAGATCGAGCTGGTCCGGCAGGAGGCTGCGCTGGTCGCGGCGGTGCCGGAGCACGTGCTGGAGGTGCTGGCCCGGTTCGCTCGGCAGGT
>JBIOWF010000091.1:0-3862 GCA_044868295.1 Microtetraspora sp.
ACCTGGGGCGTGGCACCGGCGGCGGCCGGTGCCGCCCGCAGCGACACCGGGATCCGCCCGGGCACGCTGAGGCGAATCGCATCCAGCCGCGCGGCCCGATCGGGCTGCAGCGGCACCGCGAAGGCAAAGTGCTCCCCGCCGAGCGGATCATCGGCCACCTCCAACGGGGTGAAACTGATGCCGAACAGCCGGGAGCCATCCGCGGCCCGCCCTTCCACCTCGTAGGGGCCGGCGCGAGTGGGGACGGCGGGCCGGGTGACGATCTGGAAGGCGGGCTCGAGCACCGGCTGACCGTCCACGATCCGGCCCGAAACCAGCAAACAGGGCTGCATGGCCTCGGCGAACGAGGCGGCGACGTCCGGC
This sequence comes from Microtetraspora sp., assembly GCA_044868295.1. Classification (GTDB taxonomy): domain Bacteria; phylum Actinomycetota; class Actinomycetes; order Streptosporangiales; family Streptosporangiaceae; genus JBIOWF01. The sequence continues at coordinate 364 of JBIOWF010000091.1, forward strand.
TGTGCGGAGCGGTAGTTCATCACGGCGGTATACGTGTAGTTGCTGATCCACTCGTTGTCGCAGTACCCCATGATGTCAGCGTTGCTCGGCGGCATGAGCGACTGGGCGGCGACGTCGAAGCCGTACACGCCGATGGTGCCGCCGGCGTAGGGGTAACCAGGGTCCGGGTCGCTCGCGCCACCGCAGGGGGCGTGCTTCCGCCCCCAGTTGTGACCCCACTCGTGAGCCGCCACCAGGTCGTTGTCGCCCTTGTCCCACCCCAGGGCGACTCGCCCGTACACGTAAGCGATGCCGGCGACGCCGCTGTTATAGGACGGGTCGATGACACCGAAGTAGTAGCGCGAGCTGCCTTCGGCGAGGCGCAGTTTGTCCAGGTCGGCCAGGATGTCGGTCCACGCCTTGTTGGCATTGTCCGCCTGAACGGCGGGCCGGGTAGTGGTCCAGACGGCGTGCACCTGGGCGTCATACCCGGCCAGCGGGTGCAGTCTCATGGTGGCGTCGAGGAAGCTGGCCTTGTTGGCGTCGCTCACGTTGCCCTGCCGGCCGTTAACCTCCTGCCGCACCGGAACCAGACTGACCGAGAAGGGCGACGCGGTGCGCACGTTCATGGCGAGCGGCGTACCGGAGGCGGGGAACGCGTTGTCTCCTTCGTTGGTCTCAGCGACCGCGTTGGACGGATCTACCTCGGCGAGGATGGACAGGTTGGGCTGAATGAGCGCCTTGGGCACCGGGACGTTCCACGACGTGCTGAGGCTGCCCTCATTGGGTGAGAGCGGCACCGAGAGCGCCGGCGCGGGAATCGTGAGGGTCGAGACCGGCGAGCCGTTGGAGAAGAACTGCACGCGCACCTGCGGCGCCGCCACGTTGGACTGGCTGGCGGTGACGAACACCCGGAGGAAGCCATCGCGGTCCTTCACCAGGGGCACGCCGCCGGTGTACGTCTGGACGCTCTGGGTGAGGTACATCCCGTCGATCCGGAGGTTCAGGCCCGGAGACGAGGCCGCGGTGTAGCTGACGCTGGCGGAGCCGTTGGCCGCCGCGGCGAGGTTGACTGTCTGCGTGGCCGGGCTGCTCGGGTCGTACTGCGCGCCCGCGGGAGACACGCTCTCCGCCGTGACGGTGTACACGCCGGCGGCGAGTCCCGAAAGCGTGGTGGTGGCGGTGACCGCCTGGGCGTACCCCACGGGACCGGCGACCGAGATGGAAGCGGCGACCCCAGGCGGGAGGCCCGCCACATTGACGCTGAGGTTGGCCCCTGCGAGACCGTAGGTGACCAGGGCGGAGACCGGCGTCGCGCTGCCCCCGACATTGACCGACTGGGTGCCCTGGGCCGGCTGATACGACTGCCCGCTGCTGCTGACCGCTTGGGCGGTGACCGTGTAGGCGCCGGGCGTCAGGCCGGACAGGGTCTCGGTGGCGACCACATCGTGGGCATACCCGCCGGGACCGGTCACGCTCACCGCCGCGGACGTGCCCGCCGGCAGACCGCTCACGACGACGGCGAGCGCTCCGGTGCTGGGACCGCTCGGATCGCCGCCGCAAGCCGCAAGGGTGGCCAGGAGATATGGGAGCAGGTGGCGGGACGTGCTCATGCATCCTTCCGAGGAGGAGAGTCCAACGGATAACCCAGTGCCCTCAATCGTCCGGCGATTTCGCACGGCACGGCGAATCGCCGCACGGCGCGGATATCGCCGGGCCAGGACCAATCAGGGCAAGTCATTGATTTTGATGAGACTTGTGCCAACGCCGATGGCTCGTCCGACCGGAGTGGGGCAACAGACGCGCCAGCGGAACCATACCCGGGAGCGCCCGCCTCCCCGACGTCGCGGGTCACTTGTCAATCATGGCTTCGGCCCGCACCTTCACATAGCGGGAGCGGCGGCGCTGGGATTCTCGACGCCCGGGTGAGCAACGTCACTACAGGACTGCCGCGAACCTGCTATTTGAGAGCTCCCCCAGGAGCCATCCATGGAAGAGCTCGGAACGCAGACGTACTGCCAGCGTGCGGCGCTGGAGCTGGCCGCGCTCATCACCCATCAGCGCCGGCCCCGTGGGCGCCAGCGGCGCGACTCGGCATTGCTCCACCGGTTCGTCACCGAGGTGTTGTCAGGCAGCGCGAGGACCGACCACCTCCAGGGCGGCCCCTGGAAGGTCGGCACTCGGCCTCTCCGGAGACGTGGACGCGGCGGGCTCGCGTACATCCCCCTGGTTCAGCGCGGGAACACGGTCGTGATGGTGTCGACCCCGAAGGAGGCGGAAGAGCTGGTCGCCTTCCTCAACTACTGCGGAACGGAGGAATTCGGCGGCCGCTGACAACGGCAATATGTCCTGCAGTGCTTGACCGTTCCCACTCTAATTCCTACGTTGGCTGATCGCCCCACTGTGAAACGCATACCCGGCCAAAGCCGGGGACGCAAAGCTACGGGTCCTCGACCGCGCGGCGCCTTCACGCCATGCGATCACGACCGCCGAGCCGCCTCGAACGCCCGCCCATGCGTGGGCGGGCCGGGGCCGCGCGTTGTTGTTTGTGGTCGCGTGTGGTCCAACCCCTGAGGAGAAAGGCGGTCCCGATGAGGCACCTGATCGGCGAAAAGCGGAAAGCGCTGACGCTGCTGGTGGCAGGCGGCGTCGCGCTGGGCATGGGGGCATGCGGGGACGACAATAGCGGCACCAGCAGCGCGGTGGGTCCGAGCGGCAGCCCGAATCTGCCGACTCACGATGCGTTGTTGCAGGCGCTCAAGAACGCCCAGGCGGAGGACAATAAGGGGTTCGGGCTGCACATGTGGGCCACGGTAGTGGATCGAAGCGGGATCGTTCGCGCGGTGGCGTTCTCCGGTGCTGCCGAGGACGACCAATGGCCCGCCTCACGCGTGATCTCCGCGCAGAAGGCCAATACCGCCAATAGCCTCAGCCTCGACGGCCTCGCGCTCGCCACCGCCAACCTGTACACCGCGGTGCAGCCCGGCGGAAGCCTCTTCGGTCTCCAGGAGAGCAACCCGGTCAACCCCGACGTCGCGTACGGTGGGAACGCAGATGACTACGGGACCGAGAAGGACTTCATGATCGGAAAGCGCATCGGCGGGGTGAACGTGTTCGGCGGAGGGCTGGCGCTGTACGACAATACGGGCGCGGTGATCGGCGCCGTCGGCGTCAGCGGCGATACCTCGTGCGCCGACCATAGCATCGCCTGGAAGGTTCGCGACGGCCTCGGCCTCGACTTCGTCCCGGGTGGAGTGGACCCGCTGAGCGGGCTCGACAACATCGTATTCGACATCGATGCCAACGGCGTGAGCGCCAGCGGCTGGGGCCACCCGCTTTGTCCGATCGATCCAGTGCAGGTGAAGGCAGAAGGGGAGGCGCTACCAACTACGAACCCGGTGAGTCCGCCGCCGGCGTCCTGAGTGGGGAAGGCGGTCAGACGGTCAGGCGGACCTGCGGTCAGAGGGGCGAGTCATCCTGATCGAAGGCGGAAAGACGGAACGACGGAACGACGGAAAGG
>JBIOWF010000092.1:0-5882 GCA_044868295.1 Microtetraspora sp.
CTTTAGATCAGCGGAACAGGGTGTCAAGCGGGCCAAGAGTTGGGAGTATCTAAGAAATGGGGGAATATAGTCAGCCGATCACCTAGTGACGAGTCCTGGAGGACGACATGGCCATCCCGGACCTCACCGCACACAGCATGGCTGCCAAATACGCCGTCCTCGTGGACGTTGGTTACCTCTATGCAGCGGCCGGCGAAGTCCTGTTGGGAGCGAAGGAGCGCAAGGAATACCGCGTAGCAGCGGATGAGCTCATCCAATCCTTGCAGAAACACGCACTGGAGCGCATCCCGGGCGAACTGCTCCGGGTGTACTGGTACGACGCGGCACGCGACCGGGTACCAACGGTCGACCAGCGAGTGATCGCCCAGCTTCCCTGGGTGAAAGTACGGCTTGGCAACCTGAATGCGCGCGGCCAGCAGAAGGGCGTGGACGCCCAGATTCGTAGCGATTTGGAGGCATTGGCCCGGCACCACGCGGTGAGCGACGCCGTGCTGATCGCCGGAGATGAGGACATGGTGCCGGCGGTCGAGGCCGCGCAGGCGTTCGGTGTGCGAGTGCATCTGTGGGGCGTGGAGCCGCCGTTCGGAACGAACCAAGCCGAGCGGCTCGTCTGGGAGTCCGACACCGTCGAGATCCTCGGCGCCGACTTCCTGCGCCCCTACTTCAACCGCGCACCGGTGCCCGTTCCCGTCACTCCCGCGCCGTCTCCGGCGCAGGTCTTCGCGGGACGTACGGTCAAACCGATCCCGAAGGCACCCGTCGGCCAGATCACCAAGCTCGGCCCCGGCCGCCCGCACGTCGAGGAGGTGGGCGAGCACGTCGCGCAGAAGTGGATTCTCACCCGCGGCCGCGACAACATCCGGGACCTGCTGCCCGGCCCGATCCTGCCGACGGTCATCGACACCGAGCTCCTGATCGAGGCCGAGAAGGAGCTGGGCCACTCGCTGCGCCCCTATCCCGAGGCCAGGGTCTGGCTCCGCGACGGCTTCTGGGCCAGGGTCTACCGGGAGTTCGACCTGGGCGTGGGCGTCTCCAGCAAGTAGGACCCGAAACCGGGAAGCGCCCGCGTCCACGCGAGCCAAGGGGACACCGCTCCGTAAGGAGGCGTCCCCTTCGCGGTGGCGTGCCTGCTCAGCGACGACTCAGCGACGACCGTTGTCACCGCGCGGACGTCCGGGACCCACGTGCCGGCGCCCGCGCATGCCGCTCCGTCAGACGGGCCTCACATTGGGGTCCGATTTCCGCCAGTGCAGATTGCTGAGCAGCGCATAACGTTTCAGGTGTGTCGTTCACAGCAGATCCTTCCCAAGCGACTCGGGTCGAGGGCCCGCGCCGCTCCCACGCGCCCGATCTCGACTTCGACGCGTGCTACCTAGCGGTCTCCGCCCGGGACGGGCGATTCGACGGCCGGTTCTACACGGCGGTGACCTCGACGAGGATCTACTGCCGTCCCATCTGCCCCGCTCGCAGGCCGGCGCGCAAGAATGTGCGGTTCTTCCGCCACGCCGCGTCGGCCGAGGCCGAGGGTTTCCGGCCCTGTCGGCGGTGCCGGCCCGAGCTCAGCCCCGGGGCCCCCGGCTGGGACATCCGGGCCGACCTGGTCGGACGGGCGCTCCGGCTGATCGACGACGGCGTGGCGGACGAACGAGGCGTGGCGGGCCTGGCCCAGAGACTGCATGTGACCGAGCGACACCTGCACCGGCTGTTCGTCGCCGAGGTCGGCACCGGCCCGCTGGCCGTCGCCCGCACCCGCCGGCTGTTGCTCGCCAAGCAGTTGCTCACCGAGACGTCCCTGCCGATCACCGACGTCGCCTTCGCGGCCGGATTCGGCAGCGTCCGGCAGTTCAACGCCGTCATGAGCGAGTCGTACGGCTTCGCCCCCGGCGACCTCAGGAAGGCGGCCGGCCCGCTCGCCGCACCGGAGAAGGCACAGGGCCTGACCCTGCGGCTGAACTATCGCCCGCCCTACGACGCCCAGACGCTGCTGCGATTCCTCGCCGCCCGCGCGATCCCCGGCGTGGAGACCGTCACCATGACCTCCGTACCGGATCCGGAGCCTCCGGAGATCGCGAGTTACAGCCGGGCGATCGTGGGCGGCTCCATGACCCTCGTGCCGGCCGCCGATCACATCAAGCTCACCGTGCGGAGCACGGACACACGTCAGCTGGCGAGAATCGTGGCACGCTGCCGACGCTTGCTGGACCTCGACGCCGATCCCGAGTCGATCGCGGCAACGCTCGGGGCGACATCTCTTGGGCCGCTCGTCGAGCGGCGCCCCGGCCTGCGCGTTCCGGGTGCCTTCGACGGGTTCGAGCTGGCGGTGCGCGCGGTGATCGGCCAGCAGATCTCCGTCGCCGGGGCCCGCACGATCCTCGGCCGGGTCGCGGCCCGCGCGGGCACCGCCCTGGCAGGTGGAGCCGACCTCGGCCGACCCCCGACGGCTTCCGGAGAGGCTTCGGAAGAGGCTTTCGGGGAGGGCGTGCTGTTCCCGACGGCCGAACAACTGGCAGAAGCCGATCTGACCGGGCTGGGGCTCACCAATCGCCGAATCGCGACCTTGAAGGCCGTCGCCGAGGGGGTCGCCGCGGGAGACATCGACCTCGACCATGCCGCGGACCCCGCTGAGACGACCGCCAGGCTGTCGCGGATCCCCGGCATCGGGCCGTGGACGGTGAGCTATGTGGCGCTCCGCGCCCTCGGCGACCCCGACGCCTGGCCAGGAGGTGATCTGGTCCTCAGAAAGACGATGGAGCGGCTGTCCATCCCGGCCGACGAGATCGACCAGTGGCGGCCGTGGCGCTCGTACGCCGCCCTCCACCTCTGGAACGCCTGAACAACGACCAAGACCACGACCCGGCTCATGGTGAACATCGATGAACGTCCACCGGTCCGCCGCCGTCGCGAGACTCAAGGAGCTCACAATGATCCACGCACAGGTGCTGCCCACTCCCGTGGGCCCACTGTCACTACTGGCCCGTGACGGCGTGCTCGTCGCGGCCGGCTTCACCGCCGACCCGCAGGAGATGTTCGTACGGCTTTCGCCCTCCCTGCAGGCCTTGGGACTGACGACCGGCGGGGTCGACGAGGCGGCGCAAGCCGTACAGGACTATTTGGATGGAAAGGTCGACGCGCTGGATGCCATCCCGGTCGAGCAGCCGGGCACTGCGACCCGGCAGCGCCTCTACGAAGCGCTGCGCGACGTCCCCGCCGGGGCGACCGTGTCCTACGGGCAACTCGCGGAGAAGGCGGGGCTCCCGAGAACCGCGGCACGGGCCGCCGGATCGGCCTGCGCCCAGAACCTGATAGCTCCGTTCGTACCCTGCCATCGGGTGCTGCCGACGACGGGCGGCTACGGAGGCTACTACTACGGCACCCACGTCAAGGAGTGGCTGCTCGCCCACGAGTCACAGGCCTGACATCCGTATGCACACGGGCTCAGTCAAAGAGATCCTGGGCCGCTTCGACGGTGGAGGAGCGGTCCAGCCGGTTCCGCTCGGGTGAGTACCGCTTGGCCATCTCGCCCGTTGCCAGGCCGGGATCGATGTCGACCGCGAGCACGCCTGCCCGCCCGTAGTCGAGCCGACCCGGCAACTCGCCTTGTGGGCCGATGACGCAGGTGGACACGGCCATGACCGCTGGACGAGGCAGCCGGAAGATCAGCCCTGACCAGGCGGCGCGGACGATGATCCAGGAGATCGAGCGTGGCCGCGACGTGATCCCCGTGGGGCTGGTCCGGCCCCTGCTCGCCATCAACCGGATCGCTCCGAGCCTCGCGGCACGTCTCCTGCGGGACGCCTGACCACGGCGTACACCCGGATCGTTGGGAAGAGTTCCCGGCTAATTACCGGTCAACGCCCTGGTTTCGGCGGCCTGATCTTCGCGATCGTGGATCCACCGCCATCCGACGATCGTGGGAGTAACTGGTGAAGAGATTATCGGCAAGGCCGCCCCGGCTGTGGCTGCGTGCGGTTCAGGCGGCGATAGTCGCTGTTGTCGGCGGCGTCGCCCTGGTTCCCAACGCGTACGCGGCATCGCAGCCGACCCAGGTGCAGAAGTCGGCCACGGTGGCTGTAGCCGCGAAGGCCGCCAAGGACGACCCCAGTGGGCTCAGCCGTCCCAAGGATGGCGGTATCTGGCCCGGCGTCACGCTGGACGTGGGCTGGCACACGTGTCCCAGGGACGCGGGGCTGATCGTCAGCCGGTCCACTCCGGCCAACGATAGCGAAATCGACAAAACAGCCAAAGCGCCCAGAAACACCGCAGTCTTCTGGACGGGCTGGGCCTTCAGCGCCAACGGTACGAGGACCATAGCGAGGTGTCCGGCCGAAGGTATCGTGGCCCATCAAGTCAACGCGCCCGAGGGTCCCGGTAGGACGCTGGAGATGACGGTCAACAACCTCCACCTGCCGCCGCCGGAGGACCGCAGCCTGAACGCCGAGCGGCTGTGGACGCGGGCCTCGCGGGCCTTCGCGGAATCCGCCGCAGGGGTCGTGCGGGTGGTACGCGGTCAGGTGACCCGTCCGGGTAACGTGTGGGACACCCACGAATATCCCATCCTGACCCGCAACGGCACTGGCGTCACTCGGATCCTGCAGTACGACATGCTGCCGGACGGCAGAATCCTGCCGCCGCGAACGATCTGGCGGAACCCGACCTGCGGAGGCAGCGGCTGCCCCTAGTGCCGCACCGGCGCCGGTGTCGGCCGCCGACAGCGGGGCCGACACCGGTCCGATGATGGCTTGGCGGCCTGCGCGTCGCCTAGCGGGGGCGACCCGGCGAGGTCGCCCCCGGCTCGCGTTCCGCCCCGTCGCCGCACCCGAGAAGGACCCGCTGACTCTGATGACGATCTACTTCTATGGCGCCGACGACGTCCCATACGGGTGCTTCTCCAACTTCTCGCCACACGGCTTCTCCGCCGACGATCTCTGGTGGCCGACCTCGGAGCACTACTTCCAGGCACAGAAGTTCAACGGCACCCGCCAGTACGACGGGATCCGCCGGGCGCCATCGGCCTTGCGGGCCGCCGATCTCGGCCGCGCTCGGTCCCACCCGCTGCGCCGGGACTGGGAGAGGGTGAAGGACGAGGTCATGAGACGCGGCGTCTACGAGAAGTTCCGCCAGAACGAGGACATCCGGGAGATCCTTCTGGCCACCGGCCAGGAAGAACTCGTTGAGGACACCGCGACCGACCACTACTGGGGACGAGGCACCACGGGCACCGGGAAGAACATGCTGGGCCGCATCCTGATGCGAACCCGGACCCGCCTCGCCCGTCCAGACGGCACCTGACCATCTTGGTCATCTATGAGTTGGCCTCGACGCCGACGCGCAGATCGTGATCAAGCCTTCTTGAACACTCTCACTGATGCGCGAACTCATACGCGCCGCGGCACTACCGGCGCACGGTGCTCTGGACCTCGCCGACCGGGACGTCCCTCGTGACGGTGGCCTCGACCGGGTCGTACGCGAACGGCACGATGGCCTGGCCGGCGTTGCTCGTGACCGGCCAGACCGTGGTGACGGTCAGCGTGTAGACCTTGCGCGGCTGGTCGATCGAAGCCCGCAGGTAGCGGACGCCGCAGGTGAACGTGCCCCCCTTGACGTACGCACGTCCCGTCGCCCCGCAGTTCTCCCGCACCTCGGCCCGGTCGGATGTCGTCCCGGCGTCGATCTCGATGTTCTTCAGCGTGGCCGTCACGGTGGCGCTCATGACCCCCACAAGCGTCGCCGTCACCGACCGGGTCGTCGGCCCGGTCCCGGCGAGCCACACCCAGGTCGGGAGGTTGACGTAGCTCTTCGCGTCGGGACTCAGCTTGACCTGCGGCTCCGGCACGGTGAGCGCGGCTCGGGCGATCTGCAGGAGCTCCTGCAGAGTGATCCCG
>JBIOWF010000093.1:0-4910 GCA_044868295.1 Microtetraspora sp.
TGCCGGCGAAGATCGTGATCTATCGCCGGCCGCTCGAGGCCGCGTACCCCGACCCCGACGAGTTGCGTGACCAGATCCGGATCACCGTCCTGCACGAGCTCGCGCACTACTTCGGATTCGACGAGGATCGGCTCGACGACCTCGGCTACGCGTAGTGGATCTCGCGCTGAACCTGGTTGCGATCGCTGCCGGGATCGTGGGCGGCGTCGTGATCGTCCTCTTTTTCTTCGGAAGCCGGGATTAGTAGCCACTAGCTCGTCGTTATCAGAGGTGATGAGAACACTCGATGACATCAGGCTCGAGATCGAGCGCGCCACCGAGCGGCGTGCCGAGCTGCTGCACGTCCTCGCCGAGGGCCACGACGTCGTCGTCGCTGCGGAGCACGCAGAGGTGGAAGAGGACATCGCCCGCCTCTGGGACGAATACCGCGCGGCGAAGGTTCACGGACGCTTCGGCGACCGTGACGTGATCATCAAACGCGCCCGTCTCGAAGAGCGACTCGAGCGCGCCGCCTAACACCTCTCCCCTTCCCTTAGGCGGACACGCTCACTGCGGCCCCGGAAATCCGGGGCCGCTTCCTGTGGCGCCTCTACACTTGGCGGGAACGGGGCGTTAGCTCAGCTGGGAGAGCGCCGGCTTTGCAAGCCGGAGGTCACCGGTTCGATCCCGGTACGCTCCACTCGCTTTTTTGGCCGCTGGAGCCGACGCTGCTCGGTTCGGTCACGCACAGTCCGATCCCTGCAGGCATCGCCGCCTGGCCCGACGGCACCGTGTGGTTCACGCAGGAGACCAAGGGCAGCGTCGCCAGGATCACCAACGACGGCGTCGTCACCGAGGGCAAAGCGGTCAAGGGCAGCGGCCCATTCGGGATCACCGTTGCCGCCAACGGCGACCCCTGGTACACGATGATGGCTGCGAACAAGATCGCAACGCTGAAGCTGCGCTAGCGAGCCGTTCTGATCGGCGCTCCGAAATGACGAAAGCCCCGCCGGCGCGGGGCTTTCGTTTTGGTGCAAGGCGAGCCTCGACCACGTTGACACCCGTCCTACGACGTAGTACAAGCGAAGCCTCCGGGAGGGGAGACGAGTGAGGAAGGCCAACTGGGCCCTGCTTCTGGCGCTCACCGCGGTTGCAGCGGTGTCCGCGGCCCGCGCGTCGTACGAGGGCGGGGCAGAGACCGCGGCACCGCTGCAGGGAGCCGCAGCGCTCAGGAGCGCCCAGAAGCACGGCATCGACATCGCGGCGGCGATCGGCGCAGTCAGCCGTCGCGTCGACCAACGGGGCGGCGCCCTCGGGGCGGAGGACCGCCTTCACAACGCGGCTCGCCCGGTCACACCCGAGTGGGTCGTGAGCCCGGAATATCCGAGCTCGGACCCGGTCTACGTGCCGCCCCGCACGGAGCGGCAAGCCCAAATGGTGGCCTTCGACGGCACGAATTACCTCCTCGTCTGGCAGGAGGACCGCGTTGATTCTCACTACGGCACCTACGACGCGTATAGCGACATCTACGCAACGCGGGTGAGTCAGGACGGCGTCGTGCTCGATCCCCATGGGATCCAGGTCGCCTCGTCGCGCGAGTCGGAGTCGGCACCCGCAGTCGCCTTTGGCGGCGGCAACTACCTCGTCACCTGGACGGACGGCGACTTCAGCGCGAAAAACATCAAGGGTGCGCGGGTGACGCCCGGCGGCGCGGTGCTCGACCTAGACGGCATCGTGATCTCAGCCGCTCCGGGAGCGCAGCAGGAGCCGGCGGTCACGTTCGACGGCGCGAACTTCCTGGCGGTGTGGAACGACGGACGGAACGGGTTCGAAGACGTGTATGCGGCGCGGGTGACCAGCGGCGGGGCAGTCCTCGACCCGGCCGGGATCGCGGTCTCGACAGCGCCGGGCAACCAGGTCGCTCCTGCGGTGGCATCCGACGGCTCGAACGCGCTCGTCGCGTGGGAAGACGAACGCTCGGTGATTGGCGAAATCTACGGCGCACGGATCAGCCTGAGCGGAACGGTCCTCGACCCGGCGGGGATTCCTATCTCCACCGCCGGCGAACCGCGCAGCGCGAGCGGCCCATCGATCGCCTCCGACGGGACCGGCTACTTCGTTGTTTGGTCGGACGGACGGGCAGGCCCATCACTCAACCAGGTGTTCGGCGCCCGTGTCAGCAGCGGCGGAACGGTTCTGGACCCGCAAGGCATCGCCATCTCGGCGGACCCCGCTGACGAAGAGAGGAATCCCGTCGCCGGCTTCGACGGGACGAACTACATGGTGGCGTGGGAGATCTTTCTTCTCCACCCGCCCTACAACGCCGTCGTGTACGGCGCACGGGTGACGGCGACGGGGACAGTGCTCGACCCGGGCGGCTTCCTGATCTCCACGGCTTCGGGCAACCACTGGGGCGCCTCCTTGGCATTCGGCGGATCCAACTACCTTGTGACGTGGGTTACCGACCGGACCGGATCGCTCGAGGTGAACGCCTCGCGGGTGGATGTTTCCGGCCAAGTGCTCGATCCCGGCGGCCTTGTGCTCGACCGGACTGCGCCGAGTGACCAGAACAGGCCTGCGGTCGCCTTTGACGGGACGAACTACCTCGTTGTCTGGCAGGACTACCGCTCGGGCGAATCGGACATCTACGGCGCGCGGTTGACTCAGCAGGGAGCGCTGTTGGACGGGACGGGGATCGCCATCTCGACCGACGTGAACGACCAGGTCGAGCCTTCGGTTGCCTTTGACGGCACGAACTACCTCGTTGCGTGGGAGGTGGACCGCGGGGCGGCGGACGCTGACGTCTACGCCGCACGCGTCAGCACGGCAGGTGCCGTACTCGACGAAGGCTTCCCGATAGCGGTCGGCGCCGCAGGTCAGACGGTTCCGGCTGTCGCATTCGGCGGTTCGAACTACCTCGTCGCCTGGCACGAGCTCCCCCTCGGCGCGGAGCCGTCGCGCGCGAACCCGTTGGACCGGCCCGCGCGGCCCGCACCGTCGCGAACGTACCCGACGGGCCCGCCCCCGCCACCACCGCCGCCGCCTGCGCCTCCCGGGGACATTGTCGGCGCCCGCGTGACTCCAGGCGGCACGGTTCTCGACCCAGGCGGGATCGGGATCACACACGGAACGACCAGCCAGCCGGCGGTCGCTTCCGACGGCTCGAGCTACTTCGTCGCCTGGTCTGATGGACGTCAGGGCGCCGATGCTGACATCTTCGCTGCACGCGTTTCGCAGTCGGGAAGCGTGCTCGACCCTGACGGCATCGACGTCTCCTCGGCGCCCAATGCTCAGACGGCACCTGCGGTTGCCTTCGACGGGACGAACTACTTCGTCGTGTGGCAGGACGACCGGGACGGAATCAACACCCGCCGGATCTACGGCGGTCGCGTCTCTCCGTCCGGCGGCGTGCTCGAACCGTCGGGCATCCGGATCTCGGCCCGGCTCTCGCAGGTTGACCCGGCAATAGCCTTCGACGGAACGAACTACCTCGTCGCCTGGAACGATTTCTCAGGCGACTCGCTCCACCGCGACCTCCGCGGAGCGCGAATATCCCCGGGCGGATCGGTCCTCGAGGAGCTCCTCCTCTCTGCTGCAGGGACGCATGCGGCTCCGCCTGGCCTTGCGCGCGGCTCGCCGGACCGCGTCGCGGTGACCTACGCGCGGATCGCGCCCGAAGCGCCGTACAGCCTGTCCCGCCGAGTATTCATGCGCTTCATGGACGAGGTGGCGCCGCCACAGCCGCCCCCGCCGCCGCCTCCGCCACCGCCGCCACCACCCCCTCCACCGCCACCGCCACCGCCACCGCCACCGCCGCCTCCGCCCCCACCCCCACCACCGCCTCCACCCCCGGGCCCGCCACCACCACCGGCCCCGCGAAAGTGCCGAGTACCGCGACTGATCGGCGCTCGACTCGCACGCGCCACAGCTCGCATCCGTCGGGCCGGCTGCCGCGTGGGCCACGTTCGGCGGGCACGCTCCGCTCGCCAGGGCCGCGTGATCGCCCAGAAGCCACGGGCAGGTGCCGTTCGGCCGCGTGGGACCCGAGTCAATCTCGTCGTCGGCCGCCGAGGGTGACGTGCGCTCAAAGGAAAGGCCGGGATCACCCGGCCTTTCCGACTTGCTCGAGCGCAGACGCTGAAGCGCCTAGGCGCAGTAGACGAACACGTGCAGTGAGTCGGTGTTTCCGCTCGACTGCGTGACGGTCCAGCCGTGCCCGTCTGGATTGCGGAACGACTCGGTGACCGAGCCCTGAGCTGCGAAGCCGCCCGAGAGCGCGAACAGCCGGTTGGCCGGGTCGTCGTTCGGGTTCGGCGTCGCCGGGCAAAGAGCGACTTTCGTCTTCTGCCCGGATGCGTCGCTGGCGTCGACGGTGATGATCGTCGACCCGTTGACCCCATCCTCACCCTTCGGGCCTGCCGGGCCCTCCGGGCCCGTGGGGCCTGCAGGGCCACGGGCACCTACGTCGCCCGGGTCGCCCTTCGCGCCGGCCGCACCTGTTGGTCCTGCCGGGCCTGCCGGGCCCGCGTCACCCTTCGGGCCAGCGGGACCGATGTCGCCCTTGGGGCCCTGAGCGCCAATCTCACCCTGCGCGCCCTGTGCACCCGCGGGGCCCATCGGGCCGACTTCGCCCTGCGCACCAGTTGGGCCGCTCGGACCCATCGGGCCGACCTCGCCCTGAGCACCGGCCGGGCCCATGGGGCCGACTTCGCCCTGAGCTCCAGCTGCGCCGGGGGCACCGACTTCGCCCTGCGGGCCTTGCGCACCCGTCGCGCCGGTCAGGCCGATGGGGCCGTCTGCTCCCGGGGCTCCGGTCAGGCCCGTCAGGCCGATCATGCCCTGCAAGCCCTGGGGACCCATCTCGCCCTGGTCACCCTTCGGGCCTGCAGCACCCGCCGCGCCAACCTCGCCCTGCGGGCCGGCAGCACCGG
>JBIOWF010000094.1:0-48829 GCA_044868295.1 Microtetraspora sp.
CCTGATGCTGGGCATCGGCGGCACCCCTGAGGGCATCGTCGCGGCGTGTGCCATGAAGTGCCTGGGTGGCGTCATTCAGGGCAAGCTCTGGCCGCGCGACGAGGACGAGCGGCGCCGGGCCCTGGACGCGGGCCTCGATCTCGGCCAGGTGCTGACCACCGACGATCTGGTCCGCTCGGACGACGTGTTCTTCGCCGCGACCGGCATCACCGATGGCGAGTTGATGCGCGGGGTGCGCTATCAGCGAGGTGCCGCAGTCACCCACTCGCTGGTCATGCGGGGCCGGTCGGGCACGATCCGCAAGATCGAGAGCGAGCACCAGCTCTGGAAGCTCGGCGCGTACAGCGCGATCAACTTCGACACAGCGGTCTGAGCGCCAAATCACGGCTATCCGATCGCCGCACCACGGCAGTTTGATCGCCGCGCCACGGCTGTCTGAGCGCTGACGCCAGGGCGCGGCGGTCGAGGCGTGGTCTTCGGCGCAAGGGCCTTGCGACACCCGTCAAGTGCGGCGGAAAAGGCCCTTGCGTGGGGGTTTCGGAGACTTGGCGACCACTCTCCCGCCGTAGACGAACCCGGCCAGCTCGATGACGGGTGCGTCCGGCGGGAGAGCGGTCATGCCGGGCGGCAGCCGTACCTCGTTGCGGAGCGATCTCACCCGCGCTGACGGCGACGTGGTGACGCGCACCCCGGCCGGGACGATCAGGGTCACGGTTCCCGCCATCACGGCGAGCTGGACCACCACCCGCCGTGACTGCAGCAGCGCCTCGCACAGGTCCATGGTGACGCGGCCGCCGACCGAGGTGACAGGGACGTGCGACGGCACGATCCAACGACCGGCGCGGTTTTCGGCGCGGAAGAACGCGACGACCGGCCGGCCGTCCATGTGGAACGGCTGGCTTTCCGGGGGCAGGAGGTCCGCGGTGAGCGCGGCGAGTTCGCCCAGGGTGCGGGCGGAATATGCCTCCTCGACCCGGTCCTCGTGCTCGGATTGGGTGAGCCTGCCGTCGATGACCGCGTCCGCGAGCACCGTAATGACGCGTTCCCGGTCCGCGTCCGACGCCCTGAGCTCGGCGGGGGTCGGCGTGTCGGCGGCGCGCGGGGCCATGAAGGCGGCGATCCAGCTGCTCGCCCGGGACTCGATGCTCACGTTTCGAGACTAACCGTTGCCGGCCCCACGTTCGATCCGTGGCCGAGCGGTGACGTGGCCTCGCGAGCATTGACCGGCATAGGCCTGGGGACCTGCGAGCCCGCGATTCGATCCGTGGCCGAGCGGTGACGTGGCCTCGCGAGCATTGACCGGCGTGGGCTACTGCCCATAATCTGGCGAGAAACCCGAACTGCCCTCATGTTTCTTCCTCCGGGAGGCCGCGTTGCCCACCCCACGTGACCGGCAGGCGCGGCTCGCCACCTTCGCCGTCTTCTTCGTCCAGGGCCTGACCTTCGCGACTCTGCTCACGCAAGTGGCCGCGCTGCAGAAGAAGCACGGCCTGAGTGACGGGGAGTTGTCCATCTTGCTCCTCGTCGTCCCCGTCATCGCGGGTGTGGGAAGCGTGCTCGCGGGTTCGCTGGCCTCCAGGTTCGGCAGCCGCGCGATCCTGCGCGCCGTACAGCCGCTCGCCGCCGTGGCGGTGGTCCTGGCCGGGCTCGCCCCGAACGTTCCGCTGCTCGTCGCGGCCAACGTGCTGTTCGGCCTCAGTCTCGGCGGGGTCGACGCCGGCATGAACATGCAGGGCGTCGCGGTCGAGCGCCGGTACGGCCGGGCCGTACTGACCGGTTTCCACGCCCTTTGGAGCGCCGCGGCGGTCATCGGAGCGGTGTGGGCCTCCGCCGCGGGCGGCCTCCACCTGGGCCTGCCCGCCACCTTCGTGACCGCCATGGTCCCGGCGGCGGCCATCTCGCTGATCGCCGCGCAGTGGCTCTGCTCCCCGGCCGACGAGCACGTGGAGACGGAGACCGTGCACGCCGCGGTGGGCTTCCCGTGGAAGCCGATCATCCCGCTCTGCCTGGCGATGGCCTTCCTCTATGTCGGGGACGCGTCGATCTCCAACTTCGGCTCCGTCTTCATGGACAAGGTCATGCACGCGAACGAGGCCGTGGTGCCACTGGCTTTGGGCGCCTACCAGGCGACCACGTTCGCCGTGAGGATCGGCGGTGACTTCGCTGTCCGCAGGTACGGCCCCGCGATGATCGTCCGGAGCGGCGGCGCGATCGCCGCTCTCGGCTTCGTCGCGATCGTCGCCGCACCCACCCAGCCGCTCGCGATCGCCGGCTTCGCCCTGACCGGCATCGGGCTGTCCGTCGTCGCGCCGCAGTCGTTCTCCGCCGCCGGCCGGCTCGACCCGGCGGGAACCGGCGTGGCCATCGCCCGGGTCAACATGTTCAACTACGTGGGCTTCATCGTGGGCGCGGCTCTCGTGGGTGGCATCGCGGAGGCCGCCGACTACCGGGTGGCGTTCGCGGCGCCGCTGGTCCTCGCCGCGGGAATCATCGTGCTGGCCCGCGGCTTCCAACCCCGTACGGCTCCCGCGCCGTCCGCGACCGCCGCCGCATCCTGATCGGCGGGCGTCACCTGGTCACTTCCGGCCTCATCTGGTCACTTCCGTGAGGGCGACCAGGCGGCCCTCACGGCGGGACAGCTCGGCGGCCTCCGCGATGTAGAGCGCGGCCAGCGCGTCCTCGACCGTGCATGGGCTCTCCCGCGTGCCCTGTGCCGCCTCCAGGAACGCGTGCATCTCCAGGACGTACGCGGCCTCGAACCTGGCCTGGAAGTCCGGCCACGGGTCGCTCTGGGGCTCCAGGCCCTCGGTGGAGTGGAGCGGCGCCCGCTGGTCCAGGCCGACCGCCCAGGTCATGCCCGTTCCGGCGAGCTCCATCCGGACGTCGTAACCGTGGCCGTTGTAGCGGGAGCCCTGCAGCGTGACGAGCGTCCCGTCGTCCATCGTGAGCAGGGCGGCACTGTTGTCCACGTCGTCGGCCTCGACGAAGAAGTCAGCGCCCCTGTTGGAACCCGTGGCGTACACGGTGTCGACCTCCCGGCCGGTCACCCAGCGCAGGATGTCGAAGTCGTGGATGTGGCAGTCGCGGAAGATGCCGCCAGAAAGCGGGATGTACTCGGCGGCGGGCGGGCGCGGGTCGGCGGTCAGCATGTGCACCCGCTGCAACTCCCCCAGCTCCCCCTTTCCCAGCGCCTCCCGGGCGGCGGCATAGCCGGCGTCGAAGCGCCGCTGGAAGCCGACGTGCACGAGGTTCCCGGTCTGCTTGGCGACCTCAAGGACCTGCAAGGTCTCTCCGACGCTCGGCGCGGCCGGCTTCTCGCAGAAGACCGGGACGCCCAGCGTGCAGGCCTGCACCAGCAGCTCCGCGTGTGTGGAGGTCGGGGTCGCGATCACCAGCGCGTCGGCGTCGAACGGGTCCCCCAGCCGAGCTCCCAGCCGGTCGGCGATCTCGCCGGCCCTGTCGGTGTCTGCGTCGAAGATGACCAGCTCGTCGACGAGATGGGAGAGGTTGGCCGCGTGAAACGCACCGATGCGACCCAGTCCGAGCAACCCAACGCGCATGACGCCTCCCGGAGAACGACAAGTCCGACTCAAACATCCCGGGATACGATCAGTCAAGAGTTTGTCCTGACATTCGGAAGATCTAGCTTCGCGTGAGGTGATGCGTGATCGAGCTTGACGGGCCGCCGCGCCGGTCCGATGCTCATCAGCGCATCCGAAGGGTCTCGGCCAGTTCGTGCACGGCCCGTGTGATCCGATGTGGTGGAAGGCGGGCGAAGCCGATCACCAGCGCGGGGGGCCTGCCCGCCGTGACCCCTCTCATGGGCCCTACGGGCTCGGTGGCGAAGCCGACGCTCCGGGCCGCCGCGACCACGGTCTCCTCGTCCCAGCCCGCCGGGAGCTCGGCGTAGAGGTGGAGCCCGGCGGAGATGCCGTGAACCCGGATCAGCGGCAGATGTGTGGCCAAGCCCCGGACCAGGGCGTCCCTCCGCGCCCGATACTCCCTGCGCATCCGGCGCAGATGCCGGTCGTAGCCTCCCGTTCTGATGAAGTGGGCCAGCGCGAACTGGTCGAGGACGGGCGAGCCGAGATCCAGCTCGCTCCGCGCGAGCCGTACCGACCGGGCGATCCGCGGCGGCGCCACCAGCCAGCCGAGGCGCAGGCCCGGAGCGAGCGATTTGCTGACGCTCCCCGCGAGCACGACCCGGTCGGGAGCGAGCCCCTGGAGACAGCCGACGGGATCACGGTCGAACCGGAATTCGGCGTCGTAATCGTCCTCCAGGACGATGGCGCCGGTCCCGGCGGCCCAGGAGATCAGATCGGCGCGGCGGCGTGGGGACATCACGATCCCGGTCGGGTAGTGATGGGCGGGAGTGAGCAGCAGCGCCTCCGCCCCGGTCGCGGCGAGGGCGTTGATGTCCATGCCCTCGTCGTCCACCGGCACCCGCACCACCTCGGCGCCGGCCCGTCTGAGCAGGGGAAGCTGCCGGAGGCTGCCCGGATCCTCCACGGCCAGCACGATCCGCCGCTCGCCCGCCAGCGCGGCCAGGACGTGCACGACCAGGCTGAGCCCCTGCGCCACACCGGTGACGATCACCACGTCCTCCGGCGCCGCGTCCGCGGCCCGCACCCGTCGCAGATAGTGGGCGAGCTCCCCTCTCAGCTCCCCGACCCCGCCCGGGTCGCCGTAGTCGAGACCGTCGTGCGGCAGCGTCGTCAGCACGTGCCGAATAGCGGCCATCCACGCCCGCCGGGGAAA
Source organism: Microtetraspora sp. (assembly GCA_044868295.1). Taxonomy (GTDB): domain Bacteria; phylum Actinomycetota; class Actinomycetes; order Streptosporangiales; family Streptosporangiaceae; genus JBIOWF01. The sequence goes on from JBIOWF010000094.1 coordinate 4,759, forward strand.
CGACGCGAGATCCGGAGAGGTCGACCGCTGGCCGTAGTACGGCGGATCGGGCCTCCCGGCGCCGCCCCGGATCGCGAGCCCTGGATCTCCGGCACGAGGCGTCGGCCCAAGCAGGGACCCGGGCCCCGCTCCAAGCAGGGAATCAGGTTCCGCCGCGAGCAGGGCGCCGGGTTCCTCCTGAGGCAAGGGGCGGCCATGCCCGTGCTCTGCGCGGGACATGCGTTCGTCGGGCTGGTCACCGGCGGCAGCGTGAGCCGCGCGATCGGGATGTCCCAGTGGGTCTGGATGTTGCCGCGCCGCCGCCGCGACCCGGGTGCCCGCGCCGGTCCTGGCCTCCAGAAACCCCTCGGCGACCAGCTGCTCGTACGCCTCGACGACCACGCCCCGAGACAGGCCGAGGTCCTTCGCGAGGTCACGGCTCGCGGGCAGGCGAGTGCCCTGGACGAGGCGCCCCGAACGGATCGACTCGCGAAGCTCCCGCGCGATCTGCCCGGCGAGTCCGCCCTTACTCCGATCGATCACGAGATGCAGATCAGCCATTGGTCCACTATTTCATCACCTGATTGGACCCGACGAGGGAACCAATGGCTTTCTAGCATCGTCACCTGTGAGCACGGACATCAACACCGAAGTCAATACCGGCATCAGCACCGGCATCGAGGCCGACCGGGGGCGGCGTTTCGCGGTCATGGGCGCGGCGACCGCGATGTTCATGGTGGGCACCCTGGCGGCGGTGTCGGATGTCATCGGCGGCTATCCGATCTACGGCGGCCAGGCCATGCGCTACACCCTCGCCGCGGCCGTCCTGCTCGCCGTCGCCAGAGTCAAAGGCCTCGGCCCTGTACGGCTCACGCGAGGCCGCCCCGCGCATCCTGGCGGCGATTCGGCACAGCGCTCACGACGTCTCCCCGGCGGACTCGGCCGTGTACGGCCATCGCGAAGGCGCGCCCGCGGCATCGACGTCGTACGACTGACACTGCGCGAGTGGGTATTGCTGGGAGCACTGTCGCTGACGGGTCTTGTGCTCTTCAACGTCTGCGTGATCGAGGCGACCCGGGAGTCCGGACCCTCGCTTGTGGGCACCATCCTGGGCACCGTCCCCCTGGCTCTCGCCGTCATCGCCCCACTCACCACCGGAATGCGCGGGCGCGAACTGCCGCCTGAGGTTCGTTCGGGGAATGCGGTCAGCCGTTCCGCCCGACCTCCGCGGGTTCGATCGGGGCCGTCTCCGCGGGTTATCGGCGCGGCGCTCATTGTCGTGGCGGGGGCGACGCTGGCCACGGGGCTCGGCACCGGAAGCACGCGCGGACTGCTGTGGTCGCTGGGTGCGCTCGCCTGCGAGGTGTGCTTCTCCCTGCTCGCGCTGCCGCTGCTGCCGAAGCTGGGGCCGATCCGCGTGTCCGCCTACTCGGCGGCGCTCGCTGTGCCGTTTCTGCTGGTCATCGGGCTGATCTCGGACGGCCTGGCGATGCTGCGCGTGCCGGCCCTCGCCGAGACCCTCGGGCTCGGATATCTCGCCCTGATCGTCACGACGGTGGCGTTCTTCCTCTGGTACAGCGCGCTCCCCCGCCTTGGCGCGGACCGGGCCGGGCTGTTCGCGGGAATGATCCCGGTCGGCGCCATCGTCACGACGGTCGTCCTCGGCCTGGGGCTGCCCTCGGCCGCGGACCTGGCCGGAGCGGCCGTGGTCATCGTGGGAATCGTGCTCGGGCTCCGGTCGGCGTCCCGGTAGCGGTCTCGGGATCAGCCCAAAGGGCCGCCACGGCGGTCGTCAGCGCGTCGGCCACTGCGGGTGCTCGTCGTGGACGTTGTGCAGGACGATCGCGATCAGCGAAAACGCCAGCGCGATCAGGATCCCCACTCCGAAGAAAATCATCCACAGGACTGCGGTATCCATGGCTTCCCCCATCCCCCTGCGGTAATTATCCCAGTTTTGGATGGAATGAACCTATAAATCATCTCAAGACTGCTATAGGCCGAAATTCTCGCGCAAGTTTCCTAGATCGCTGCCAACTCCGAATTCTGAGATCATCGGCACTGACGAGTGTGAGATCACCCACTCCCGTGATGCGACCGGTGTCGCGATCGCCGGCCCGCACCGGGAATCACCACCTCTGCGGCCAAGCCGTACTCTTGTGGGCGCTACCAGCTGACCAAGACGAGGCAGACGCGAAGGATCGAGAACAATGCCGGAGTTCGACTACACCGACCTGCTGCCACTCGGCCCGGACGAGACGGAGTACCGTCTGATCACCTCGGAGGGAGTACGGATCACCGAAGCGGCGGGCCGCAGGTTCCTGGAAGTCGAACCGGAGGCGCTGCGCCTGCTCACCAAGACCGCGATTCACGATATTTCCCACTATCTGCGCTCGTCGCATCTCGCCCAGGTCCGGAAGATCATCGAAGACCCCGAGTCCAGCGGCAATGACCGCTTCGTAGCGCTCGACCTGCTGAAGAACGCTTCCATCTCCGCCGGCGGCATCCTCCCCATGTGCCAGGACACCGGCACCGCCATCGTGATGGGCAAGCGCGGCAGGCACGTGCTCACCGACGGCCGGGACGCCGAGCACATCAGCCGCGGCGTATACGACGCGTTCACGGAGCTGAACCTGCGCTACTCACAGATGGCCCCGCTGACCATGTGGGACGAGAAGAACACCGGCGACAACCTGCCCGCCCAGATCGAGCTGTACGCCGAGGACCCTTCGGGGCACCCCGACGAGTACAAGCTCCTTTTCATGGCCAAGGGCGGCGGCTCGGCCAACAAGTCGTTCCTCTACCAGGAGACCAAGGCGGTCCTCAACGAGAAGCGGATGCTCCAGTTCCTGGAGGAGAAGATCCGCTCGCTGGGCACCTCGGCCTGCCCGCCGTACCATCTGGCGGTGGTCGTCGGCGGGACCAGCGCGGAGTTCGCGCTGAAGACGGCGAAGTACGCCTCGGCGCACTACCTGGACAGCGTCCCCACCGAGGGCTCGACGAGCGGCCACGGCTTCCGCGACCTCGATCTGGAGAAGAAGGTCTTCGAGCTGACGCAGCAGCTCGGCATCGGCGCCCAGTTCGGCGGCAAGTACTTCTGCCACGACGTCCGCGTGATCCGGCTGCCCCGGCATGGCGCGTCGTGCCCGGTGGCCATCGCGGTGAGCTGCAGCGCGGACCGGCAGGCACTGGCGAAGATCACCCCTGAGGGCGTGTTCCTGGAGCGACTGGAGACCGACCCGGCGAGGTTCCTGCCGGACACGACGGACGAGCACCTGTCGGATGACGTCGTGAGCATCGACCTCAACCGTCCGATGCCAGAGATCCTCGCCGAGCTCACGAAATATCCGGTCAAGACGCGGCTTTCCCTCACCGGACCCCTCGTCGTGGCCCGTGACATCGCCCACGCCAAGATCGCGGAGCGGCTCGACGCCGGCGAGGAGATGCCGCAATACCTGCGGGACCACGCCGTCTACTATGCGGGCCCGGCCAAGACCCCCGAGGGCTACGCCTCCGGCTCCTTCGGCCCCACGACGGCGGGTCGCATGGACTCCTACGTGGAGCGCTTCCAGGCCGCGGGCGGCTCGTTCCTCATGTTGGCCAAGGGCAACCGATCCAAGCAGGTGACTGACGCCTGTCAGACACACGGCGGTTTCTACCTCGGCTCGATCGGCGGCCCCGCCGCCCGCCTGGCACAGGACTGCATCAAGAAAGTCGAAGTCCTTGAATATCCGGAGCTGGGGATGGAGGCTGTCTGGAAGATCGAGGTCGTCGACTTTCCCGCCTTCATCGTCGTGGATGACAAGGGAAACGACTTCTTCCAGGACACGACCGGGCCCGTCCTGACCATCGGACGCCGCGGCTGACCTCCACGGTCGCCAACCGGACGGACGAGACCCAACTCTGTCATGTCACTAGTCAGGATATCTGACTGAAGATCTCAACAAATTCCCGGCATGGTGTCTACAGGTCTCATTACACAAATCGGTAAGCTGCCACCCATGCGTGCGCCGTCCGGATACCAGCTAGCCGCGCGTTACCGGCTTGTCGAACCGGTCGGCCGTGGCGGAATGGGCACCGTTTGGCGGGCGCGCGACGAGCTGCTCGACCGTGAGGTGGCGGTCAAGGAGGTACGGCTGCCGCTCGTCCTTGACGAGGAGCTGCGGGCCGAGCTGTGCGCCAGGACCGAGCGTGAGGGCAGGGCGACCGCCATGGTCGCCCACCCGTCGGTCATCACGGTGTTCGACGTCATCACCGAGGACGACCGTCCGTGGATCGTGATGGAGCTCCTCCAGGCGCGGTCCCTGGAGGAGCTCGTCAAGCAAGAGGGGCCCCTGCACCCGCAGCGGGTGGCGGACATCGGCCGGCAGGTGCTCGGCGCGCTACGCGCCGTCCACGCCAAGGGCATCCTGCACCGGGACGTGAAGCCCAGCAACGTGCTGGTCACCGACGACAGGTCCGTCCTGACCGACTTCGGCCTGGCTGCCCTGGAGGGTGACGTTTCCATCACCCAGGCCGGCATCGTGCTCGGCTCGGCCGGATACATCGCGCCGGAGCGGGTCCTCGGCGACAAGGCGAGCCCGGCCGCCGACCTGTGGTCGCTCGGCGCGACCCTCTACACCGCGGTCGAAGGCAGGGGCCTGCACGGCCGCCGTACGGCTGCCGCCGCACTGGCCGCGCTGACCAGCGGCGCGCCGATCCCGATGGAGAAAGCGGGTCCGCTGGCCCCGGTCCTGCGCGGGCTTCTGCAGATCGACCCGGCCGCCCGGCTCGATGGAGTCAGGGCGGCGATGATGCTGGCCAGGATCGCCGCGGGCGGCACCGCCGAGGAGCCGACCGTATCGCATCGGCCTCTCCGCCCGTCGCCGCCGACGAGCACCCGTAAGCCGCCCCGCCGGGGGCAGCACCGGGCCGACTCGCGGCCCATGCCGAGGGTGGCGCCGCACACCCATCCGCGCGAGCCGCACGAGATGAGCCGTGACTCGGCGGCGTTTCCCGTACAGCGGCGCCGTTCCAACGAAGGCGTCCATCGCAAGCCGCCGGAGCCCTCGCTCCGCCCGGCCACTCGCAGTCCCCTGATGCGGCAGTTGTCCAACGTCATCAGGATGGTCCTGCCTCGGCGGTTCTGGCCGAAGAGATTGCTTTAGATCTCCAAAAAGGCCAGTCGTAGCCGGCCTGACGGCAAGACCGTCAAGGGGCTCGAAAGCCGTTCTCAAGTGAGAATCGCTATCTTCTTCTCATGCAGAGCAGGCTGCTCGTTGACCGGTACGAGCTGATCACCCCTCTCGGTCGAGGCACCATGGGCACGGTATGGCGCGCCCATGACCGTTCGCTGGGGCGGGTCGTCGCCGTCAAGGAGATCCGTCAGGATCCTGGGCTCTCCGAGGAGCAACGCTACGAACTACGGGAACGCATGATCCGAGAAGGCCGCAGCGCGGCCAGGGTCAGCCATCCCTCGGTGGCCACGGTCTACGACGCGATCGTGGTCGACGGCAGGCCGTGGATCATCATGGAACTCGTCGAGGGCCGGTCGCTGGAGCAGGTGATCGACGAGGAGGGCCCACTGCCGCCGCGGCTGGTCGCCGAGATCGGCACCGACCTGCTCGGCGCCCTGCGCGCCGCGCACCAGCAGGGCATCCTCCACCGGGACGTGAAACCGAGCAACGTCCTCGTGACCGAGACCGGCCGGGTCGTCCTCACCGACTTCGGCATCGCCAAGGCCGAGGGCGACAGCGCGCTCACCAAGACCGGCATGGTGATCGGCTCCCCCGGATACACGGCGCCGGAACGTGCCAGAGGAGAGCACACCGGCCCGGAGTCCGATCTCTGGTCGCTTGGGGCGACCCTGTACTTCGCCGTCGAGGGGCGGCCCGCCTACGAGCGCAGCTCCGTCCGGGAGACGCTCGCCGCCCTGATGACCGAGGAGGCCGACGCGCCGACCCAGGCCGGTCCGCTGCGTCCCGTCCTCGACGGGCTGCTGCAGAAGGATCACACGGTACGGCTCTCGGCCGAGAAGACCGCCGCGATGCTCCGGACCGTGGCGGACACGCCCATGGGCTCTCCCCCGCCGACCGTCGACGAGCTGACTCCGGCCGTCCTCCCGCACAAGGCGACTCCGGGGGTCCGGCGGACGGACGCGACTCCGGCGGTCCCGCAGGCGTCGGCGACCCCGGTGGTCCCGCAGGCCGACGACGACACCGAGAAGACCATGATGGTCATCCGGCCCGTCGGCGGTCTCCGGCTGCCCCCACCGCCGCCCGGAGCCCCGGCCATCGCGTCCGTCGGCCCAGATCCCCGAACCCGTACCGAATCCGGCATGGGCACCGGCACGAGACCTGGCGCGAACCCGATGGGTGGCACGGACATCAGCCCGCAAGCCCGACCAGGCACGGGGTCGAACCCCAACACGCACACAGGCCCGGGTACGGGGCCGAACCGTAGCGCGCACGCAGAGACGGGCACCGGGCCGAACTCCACCAAGCACGCAGAGACCGGTTCCGGGCCGACCTTCGGCGCGCCCGCAGGCCCAGGTACCGGGCCGAACCACGACCGGTACGCAGAGACGGGACCGAACCCTGGCGAGTACGAGGGGGCGGGTGCCGGGCCGAACCTCGGCGCGCACGCAGAAACGGGTCGCGGGCCCGCTCCCGGCCCGCACATGGAGTCGGGCGCGGGCGGGGATGTCAGCGACGACACGACCATCGGCGCCAGGCTGCCGGGCATGCGGGTCTTCCCGCCTGACGAGCGGCCGACCAACCCGCCGGCTGCAGCGGCCATCCCCACGAATCTTCCGAGCCTTCCGACGCAGGCTCCGCCATCCACGCCCATCCCGGGGCCGGGACCCGCGCGCCCGGCGGCAGGCGCGATGCCCGCCGGTGGCCCCGGCACCGGCACCGGCCGGTTCGGCATGCCAGGACACGGGGGCGCGGCGGCGGGTCCGATGACGGGGGGAGGACTCGGCACGGACCAGTTCGGCATGCCCGCCCCGGTAAGCGCCACAGGCATCCCGGGATCCGCAGGACCCGGAACCGGAATCGCAGGGCCCGGAGCCGCAGGCCCAGGAGCAGTGCCCGGAACCGCAGGGCCGGGAGGCGTGAGGCCGGGAGGCGCGGGAGCGGCAGGGGATCGGCTGTCCGGTAGCGGCCTCGGCACGGATCTGTTCGGCATGCAGGCTCCCGTGAAGACAGACACGAGCAGCCGGATTCGGGTGATCGTCCTGATCGCCATCGCCTTCGTCGCCTTCCTCGCCCTCGTGGTCCTCGCCATGGCCGCGTTCGGTGGAGCCTCAACGAAGACCTCCGCGGCCGGTTCCACGACCACCGCCACCGCGAACGGAGTGCGCCTGTCCGCCTCACCCTCCGGCCCGCCCTCTGCCGGCGCGCCCTCGGCGGGCGTACCCTCCGCCGGCGCGCCCTCGCCCGGCGTGCCCGCCTCTCCCGCGACCGGCCTGCGGCGGCACACCGACGCCAAGGGCTTCACGATCGATCTGCCCGAGCCCCTCAAAGCGAGCGGCAAGGCAGGCGCGACCACCTTCCGTCTGGCCGGTGATCCGCGCTACGTCCGGGTCGACCTGGCCGCTCACTCGTCCAAGGACGTCGTCCAGGCGGTCACGAACGCCGAGGCGAAGGCGACGTACGCCGGTTACCGGCGGATCCGGATCGAGCGGGTCCAACCCGCCCCCTATCCGGGGACCGACGTCGCCGACTGGGAGTTCACCTACACCAGCGCGGGCGGCACGCTCGCGCACGCGCTGTCCCGGTGGGTGTCCGTCCCCGGCGGCGCGTCTTACGCGATCTACTGGGTGGTCCCGCAGGCCCAGTGGAACACCTACGCCCCACAGCGCGACGCCGTACTGGCGTCGTTCCTGCCCACCAGAGCAAAGCTTCCCGGCGGCTCTTGATAGGACTGGGGCATGGCAGATTTCCGGATCGAACATGACTCCATGGGCGAGGTGCGGGTTCCGGCCGAGGCCAAGTGGCGGGCGCAGACCCAGCGGGCGGTGGAGAACTTTCCCATTTCCGGGCGCGGGCTGGAGCCCACGCACATTGCCGCGCTCGGCCGGATCAAAGCGGCCTGCGCCAAGGTCAACGGCGAGTTCGGCGTAATAGACAAGGATCTCGCCCAGGCCGTACAGGACGCCGCGAACGAGGTCGCGGAGGGTCGGTGGGACGACCAGTTCCCGGTCGACGTCTTCCAGACGGGCTCGGGCACCTCGTCCAACATGAACGCCAACGAGGTGATCGCCACGCTCGCCGAGGAGCGGCTGGGGCGGCCGGTCCATCCGAACGACCACGTCAACGCGGCCCAGTCGTCAAACGACGTGTTCCCCTCCTCGATCCACGTGGCCGCCACCTACGCGGTCGTACACGACCTGACGCCCGCCCTGGAGCACCTGGCGACGGCGTTGGAGGCGAAGTCGGTGGAGTTCGCCGACGTGGTCAAGTCCGGCAGGACGCACCTCATGGACGCGACACCGGTCACGCTCGGCCAGGAGTTCGGCGGCTACGCCACGCAGATCGAGCTGGGGATCGAGCGGATCCAGTCGGTGCTCCCACGACTGGCGGAGTTGCCGCTGGGCGGCACCGCGGTCGGCACCGGCGTCAACACACCGGACCCGGGCTGGGCGGGGGCGGTCATCGCGGAGCTGAGCCACTCGACCGGCCTGCCGTTCACCGAGGCCAGGGACCACTTCGAAGCACAGGGCGCCAGGGACGCCCTCGTCGAGCTGTCAGGCGTGTTGAAGGTCGTCGCCGTCTCGCTGCACAAAATCGTGAACGACCTGCGGTGGATGGGGTCCGGGCCGCGCGCGGGCCTGGGCGAGATCAACCTCCCCGATCTGCAGCCGGGATCGTCGATCATGCCGGGCAAGGTGAATCCGGTGATCCCGGAGGCGGTCGCGATGGTGGCCGCCCAGGTGATCGGCAACGACGCCACGATCACGATGTCCGGGGCGTCTGGCGCCTTCGAGCTCAATGTGATGCTTCCGGTGATGGCGCGGGGCGCCCTGGAGTCGATCCGGCTGCTCGCCAACGCGGCGCGGCTGCTGGCCGACCGGTGCGTCGACGGCATCACCGCCAACGTGGAGCGACTCAGGGAGTACGCCGAGTCGTCCCCGTCGATCGTCACGCCACTTAACCGGCACGTGGGGTACGAGGAGGCGGCGAGGATCGCCAAGCAGGCCCTCGCGGAGCGCAAGACGATCAGGCAGGTCGTCATCGAACGTGGCCACGTCGCCAACGGCACGCTGACCGAGGAGCAACTCGACGCGGCCCTCGACGTCCTCTCGATGACCCGCCCCACCTAGCGCGGTCCTCGACACGCTCGCCACGGCCCAGCGCCGTCCACGCTCTCCACGGCCTGGCCCACCAAGCGCGGTCCTCGATGTGCTCTCGGTAACGGATCCTGGCCTGCCACCGCCCGATTTCACTACAGTCGCGTTTTCGATCACCCATTTTGTCCTGGTTGAGCAGGAGACAAATCCTCCTTCTGTAGTGGCGAGGGGCGCGCCTACCATAACGCGGTCCTCGACACGCTCACGGCCCGCTCCATCTAGCACGGTCCTCGACGTGCTCTCGATGACGCGGCCCACATCGCGCGGTCCTCGACATACCTTCAATGACCAGGCCCACATAGCGAAGAAGGGTTCTATGTCGGCGGCCGCCATGGGCCGGTCAGGCCATGGTTCCTAGAGTTTGCGTCATGACGAGCCTTGAGGGCCGGACCGCTCTGGTGACGGGCTCCGGCAGCGGCATCGGCCGGGCGTGCGCCCACCGGCTCGCCGCGGCGGGTGCCCACGTGATGGTCGCGGACATGAACGCCGAGACCGCGGAAAAGGTCGCCGCCGAGATCGGCGGCACCCCGATCGCCGTCGACCTGTCGGATCCGGAGTTCCTTTCCGCGTGGCGTGACCAGTCTGCGAGTACCTCGGCGGACATCGTGGTCAACAACGCGGGATTCCAGCACGTCGCACCGATCGAGGAATTCCCGCCCGAGACCTTCTCCAAGATCCTCAAGGTGATGGTCGAGGCGCCGTTCCTGATCGCGCGCGCGGTCCTGCCCGGCATGTACGAGCGCGGCTGGGGGCGGATCATCAACATCTCGTCGGTGCACGGCCTGCGCGCCTCGCCGTACAAGGCGGCGTATGTGACGGCCAAGCATGCGCTGGAGGGGCTCTCGAAGGTCATCGCCCTCGAAGGCGCGGCCCACGGTGTGACCTCGAACTGCGTCAACCCCGCCTACGTGCGGACCCCGCTGGTGGAGAACCAGATCGCGGCGCAGGCGAAGAGCCACGGGATCAGCCCTGACGAGGTGGTGGAGCAGATCATGCTGGCGCCCGCCGCGATCAAACGACTGATCGATCCAGCCGAAGTCGCCGAAATGGTCGCTTATCTTTGCAGTCCACAGGGGTCGTTCATCACCGGAGCCTCGATCCCGCTCGATGGAGGATGGAGCGCACGCTGACGTGAACGAGTACCTCGAACTCCTTGCCCGTGAGGCTTCGGCCGTGGAGTTCGAGGGGCCGGTGCTGCAGGCCCGCGCGGCCGGCGCCGACTCCGCGAGGCTGGAGGAGCTTGAGCAGGCCAAGGTCGCGGCGCTCAAGGTCCGCGCGATGCTGCGCAGGAGGGCGAAGCGGGAGGCCGAGCTGTCGGCCCTGTTCGACACCGCGAGCGACCTGGCCGGGCTGACGGACCTCGACGCCGTCCTCGAAGCGATCGTGCACCGGTCCAGGCAGCTGCTCGGTACGGACATCGCGTACATGACCCTCAACGCCCCGGAGCGCGGCGACACCTACATGCGGGTGACAGACGGGTCCATCTCCGCGCATTTCAAGCGACTACGGCTCGCGATGGGCTCAGGACTCGGCGGGCTGGTCGCGCAGACGGGCACGCCGTACAACACGGCGGACTACTTCGCCGACGAGCGGTTCCGCCACACGACCACGATCGACGAGGCGGTCGAGGAGGAGGGCCTGGTCGCCATCCTGGGCGTGCCGCTGCGTCTTGGCACGCAGGTCATCGGCGTGCTGTTCGCCGCCAACCGCAGCGCCCGGCCGTTCGCGCAGGAGGAGGTCGCGCTGCTGTGCTCGCTGGCCGCGCACGCCGCCGTCGCGATCGACACCGCCCGGCTGCTGCAGGAGACCAGGGCGGCGCTGACCGAGCTCAGCGAGGCCAACACGGTCATCAGCGCGCACAGCGACGCGATCGAGCGGGCCGCCGACGCGCACGACCGGATGACCGGGCTGGTGCTGCGCGGCGGCGGCGTGGAGGACGTCGCCGCGGTCGTCACCGAGGTGCTGGGCGGCAGCCTCACCGTCCTGGACGACGAGGGCCGGCCGCTCGTGGGCCAGACCGCCGACCTGGACGCCGGCGTGTTCGACGCGGCCCAGTCCTCGCGGGCCCTTGGCCGTACGGTCAAGAGGGGCGACGCGTTCGTGGCCTCGGTCGACGTCGGCGCGGCGCCGCTCTGCACGCTGGTGCTGCGGACGGACCGCCCGGTCCGGGACACCGACCAGCGGATCCTTGAGCGCGCCGCGCTGGTCACCGCGCTGCTGCTGTTGTTCCGGCGAAGTGTGGCCGAGGCCGAGGGCCGGGTGCGCGGCGAGCTGCTCGACGACCTCGTCTCGCGGCCCGACCTCGACGGCCTGCGTGACCGGGCGCGACGGCTCGGCGTGGACCTCGACGCGCCGCACGTGCTGGTCGTCGCCCGGCATGAGGGGCAGCGGGAGCGGGCGGCCTTCTGGGCGTCCTCGCAGGCGGCCCTCGGCCGCGGCCTGGCGGCCGCGCGCGGCGACGAGGTGGTGCTGCTGCTTCCCGGGGACAAGCCCGGACTGATGGCGCGCAGGATCGCGGCCGAGCTCAGCTCCTCCATCGGCCGTCCGGCCACGGCGGGCGCCGCGGCGATCAGAGCCATCACGGTCGCCGCCGCCTATCGGGAGGCTCACCGCTGCGCGGACGCGCTGATGGCCCTGGGCCGGACCGGCGAGGGCGCCAGTGCCGAGGAGCTGGGCTTCGTCGGCCTCCTGATCGGCGAGGGGCGGGACGTCTCCGGGTTCCTCGCGTCGACGCTCGGTCCGGTGGTGGACTACGACACGCGGCGCGGCACCGCGTTGGTCAAAACCCTCGCGGCCTACTTCGGCGTGGGCGGATCCCTGTCCCGTACGGCTGACGCGCTGCACATTCACGTGAACACGGTGACCCAGCGGCTCGACCGAGTGGCGCAGCTCCTCGGCTCCGACTGGCAGGAGCCGGAGCGCGCCCTGGAGATCCAGCTCGCGCTGCGCCTGCACCGCCTCCGGACCCACATGCCGGACGCCTGAGGTGTGTGCGGGAGCCCCATAGGAGTGACTTCGGTCACTGCATACCGTGGCGGCACCCCCCTTAGAGGAGTTCGAATGACAAACGCGACACGCACCCCGATCGGAAAGGTGGTCGGGGCAAGCCTGATCGGCACCACGATCGAGTGGTACGACTTCTTCCTGTACGGCTCAGCCGCGGCGCTGGTCTTCAACAAGCTGTTCTTCCCCACCGAGGACGCGCTCACCGGCACGCTCCTCGCATTCCTCACCTACGCCGTCGGCTTCATCGCCCGGCCGCTCGGCGGCCTGGTCTTCGGCCACTTCGGGGACCGGCTGGGTCGCAAGCAGCTGCTCGTGATCAGCCTCCTGATGATGGGCGGGGCGACCTTCCTCATCGGCTGCCTGCCGACCTACGCCACCGTCGGCGCCGCGGCGCCGCTGCTGCTCACCGGGCTGCGGCTGGTGCAGGGCTTCGCCCTCGGAGGCGAGTGGGGCGGCGCCGTCCTGCTGGTCTCCGAGCACGGGGACCCGAACCGGCGCGGCTTCTGGGCCTCCTGGCCGCAGGCGGGGGCGCCGGGCGGAAACCTGCTCGCCACCGGCGTCCTCGCGGTGCTGGCCGCGATCCAGTCCGACGAGACCTTCGTCGCCTGGGGCTGGCGGATCCCGTTCCTGCTCTCCGGGGTGCTGGTGCTGATCGGCATGTGGATCCGGCTCACCGTCGCGGAGTCGCCGGTCTTCCAGGAGGCCATGGCCAAGCATGAGCCCGCGCCGAAGGCTCCCATCGTCGGCGTGCTGCGCCACCACTGGCGGGACGTGCTGATCGCGATCGGCGCCCGGCTCGCGGAGAACGTCTCCTACTACGTGATCACCGCGTTCGTCCTGGTGTACGCGACGACGGAGGCGGACCTGCCCAAGGGGACCGTGCTCAACGCGGTGCTCATCGCCTCCGCGATCCACTTCGCCACGATCCCGATGTGGGGCGCGCTGTCCGACCGGCTCGGCCGCCGTCCCGTCTACCTGATCGGCGCGGCCGGGGTCGGCCTGTGGGCGTTCGCCTTCTTCCCGCTGATCAACTCCAAGTCGTTCGGGCTGCTCACCCTGGCGGTGACCGTGGGTCTGCTGTTCCACGGCGCGATGTACGGCCCGCAGGCGGCGTTCTTCTCCGAGCTGTTCGCCACGCGGATGCGCTACTCGGGCGTCTCCATCGGCTACCAGCTCGCCTCGATCGTGGCCGGCGCGCTCGCCCCGATCATCGCGGTCGCCCTGCTCAAGGAGTACGGCTCGGCCGTCCCGGTCTCCCTCTACGTGGCCGGCGCGGCGGTGCTCACCCTGATCGCCGTGTTCGCCGCCAAGGAGACCCGCAGCCGCGACCTCGGCGCCATCGAGGCGACGTCCGGCGGCGGCCAGACGTTGGCCGCCCACGCGGGGACGGAGTCCTGATGGGGCGTCGAGACATCGTCTCGGGGCTCGTCGTCGCCCTGGCGTTCGCCGGGGCGGCGACGGTCCTGCCCGCGGAGGCCGCGTCGTGCCGCTCCGTGCGCGTGCCGGGGGCCGAGCACCAGATCAGCGCCTGCCTGACCGACCTCACCACCGCGGGGACCCTGGTCTCCGGGCACACCGACAAGGCCGACTGGGCGGGGCTCAACTCCGCCGGGGCGGTCAACCCCACCGGTGTGCCCGGCACCCAGATCGACGGCTACTTCCCGGACACGTCGACCGGGGACACGAACCACGGCTGGAACCACGACTCCCAGTTCGTCATCCGGCTTCCGGACAAGTGGAACGGCGGCCTCGTCGTCGCGGGAACGCCGGGCAACCGGGAGGCCTACGCCAACGACTTCACCATCTCCGACTGGGCGCTGGCTCGCGGCTACGCGTACGCGGCGACCGACAAGGGCAACACCGGGGTGACCTTCTACCGCGACGGCACGTCCCCGGGTGACGCGGTCGCCGAGTGGAACCACCGGGTCAGCCAGCTCGCGCTCGCCGCCAAGGCGGTGGTCGTGCAGCGGTACGGCAAGCTTCCCAAGCGGACGATCGCGGCCGGCCAGTCCAACGGCGGCTACCTGGTCCGCTGGCAGCTGGAGAACCGGCCCTGGCTGTTCGACGGCGGAGTCGACTGGGAGGGCGTGCTGTGGACGACGGCGGGTCCCAACCTGCTGACGTTCCTGCCGCCCGCGCTGCGCGCCTACCCGGCGGGCGACACGGCCGGGATGACGGCGGCCGGCTTCGCCCCGGAGACCCAGTTTCTGTGGGACTTCCACTACCGCACCTACTGGGATCTCACCCAGCGCATCTACCGCGAGGAGTTCGACCCCTCCTACGACGGCGACAAGGAGGCGGGCACGCCCTTCTGCGCCTCGGGCACGCCGGGATGCGACACCGGCTACGACTACTCGACCAGGCCCGCGAGCGTACGGCAGGCCGTCGCGAAGGTCGCGCTCACCGGGAAGATCAAGCGCCCGCTGATCACGGTCCACGGGACGCTGGACACGCTGCTGCCGATCGGCAAGGACTCCGACGTGTACGCCGAGATGATCGGCGACCAGCACCGGAGCCGATTGTTCCGGTACTACCGGGTGGAGGGCGGCAACCACGTCGACGGGCTCGTGGCGACCTCCCCGGACCGGCTCCGCCCGCTGCTGCCGTGCTTCCGTAGCGCGTTCGCCGCCCTGGAGCTCTGGGTGGGAGACGGGACGGCACCGCCGGCCAGCGCCACCATCGCCCGCCCGGCCACCGGCGATCTCGAGAACACCTGCCCTCTCGGAGCCACGCCGTGATCTCAGCGGAGCGGATCAGCACCTCGCGACTGACTCTCAACGTCCTCTCGGTCGAGGGAGCCACCGGCGAGCCCGTGCTGTTCATCCACGGGAACGTGTCGTCGAGCGTCTTCTGGCGCGGAGCCATGGCGGCCTTGCCCGCGGGCTTGCGGCCGTTCGCGCTCGACCTGCGCGGGTTCGGCGAGTCCGATCCCGCGCCGGTCGACGCGACGCGGGGCCTTCGGGACTACTCCGACGACGTCCTGGCGCTCGTCGACGTCATAGGGCCCGCGCATCTCGTCGGCTGGAGTCTGGGCGGCGGCGTGGCGCTCCAGGCGCTGCGTGACCGGCCGGAAGTGGTGCGGAGCGCCACGCTGGTCAACCCCGTCTCACCGTACGGCTTCGGAGGGACGCAGGGCGTGGACGGCGTCCTGAACCATCCGGACGGGACGGGGTCCGGCGGTGGCACGGCGAGCCCGGAGTTCGTGACCGCGCTGCGGGTCGGCGACCGCTCGGCCGACTCGCCGGTCTCGCCGCGCAGCGTGCTCCGCTCCGCCTACGTGTTCGCCGGCGCCGACCTCGGCGAGGAGGAGGACGCGTTCGTGGAGTCGATGCTGTCCACCCGGGTCGGTGACGACCACTACCCGGGCGACGCGATCGTGGCCGACGCCTGGCCCGGCGTCGCGCCCGGTAAGCGTGGCGTGCTCAACACGCTGGCGCCGACGAACTTCCGCATCGACGACCTGCACACGATCGAGCCCAAACCGCCCATCCTGTGGATCCGGGGCGAAGATGACGTGATCGTGTCCGACACGTCGCTGTTCGACCTGGCCCATCTCGGGGCGATCGGCGCCGTACCGGGCTGGGACGGCACGCCCGCCCAGCCGATGGTGACCCAGACACGCGCCGTGCTCGACCGCTACGCCAACTACCGTGAGGTGGCCATACCCGAATGCGGCCACAGCCCGCACGTGGAGAAACCGGCCGAGTTCCGGGCCGCGCTGCTGGCTCAGCTGGGCGGCGTGTAGCGGCCCTGTACGGCCCGCGCCAGCCGTAGCGACCGGCGGACTCCGGGGATCCGGCCGGCGACCTTCCTGAGCACCGAAGGAGAGGGTGTGACGTCGGCGGGCAGGACTTTGACCTGCCCGCCCCGGCCCACTTCCAGCGCGAACCGCAGATCCACGTCCTTGTCCTCGATCCGCAGCCGGGGCCGCCAGGATCCGGGACCGAGGTACCCGTCCCCGCTCAGCCGGCGCACCGGCACCTTCGCGATCAGCTGCCCGGCCAGCCGCCCCGGAATCCCGGGCTCCACGAGGGCGGGAACCGACACACTGCGGCCACGGCCCCCTGTCTGGCTCAGCACCAACTCGACCGGCGGCCCACCACTCGGCGGCACGTACGGCACCGGCATCACGATGAAGACGTGGTCGTCCCGGTGGGCGACCGACGCCCTGGCCGAGACGAGGGCGATCGATTCGGGGAACGACCTCGGCTCGACGCACACGCTGAGCTCTCCCCGCTCCGACCAGCACGGCACGATCAGCCGCCGCGGGTAGTCGGCGAGAACACCCGCGCAGTTCATCGGCGAGCCGAGCCGGGCGACCCGCGCGCGGGCCGGGTGGACGCCCCGCATCCGCACGTGGACCTCCCACACTCCGGGAGGCAGCGGCCGTCCGAGCGCGGCGGATCCCACGTCGAGGCGGGTCTGGCCGGTCGCCCACACACGGATCCGATCCCCGTCGATCGCCCTGCGGACGTCAGCGCTGACGGGCAGGAAGTACATGAGGCCGCTCTCGGCGTCCCGGATGTAGACCTCCATCCGGGCCTTCTCCGCGGCCTCGGTGACGTCGGCCAGGGCATAGCTGAGCAGGCCCTGGATGGCGACCGGCGGCGTCCAGAGCAGGCGCCCGCCCGCTGCCGTGAACCACAGCGGCGACCCGTCGGCGCGGACGATCTCGACGGCGAGGTCCATGGTGAGCACGCTCTGGTCCCATCGGACGTCGGTCGGCTCGGCGCGCAACCGGATGCCCCGCGAGGCCTCGGCGAGGTCGGTCAGCTGGTCGAGGCGGCCGGACCTCAGCAGCGCGACACGGGCGCGCAGATGCACCGGCAGATACGAGTCGAGCCGCGCGGGGAAGCGTTCCATGGCGAGCTCTCGGAGCAACGCCACCAGTTCGGTGCGTTCGGCGTGGCCGGCCGACATGAACCTGCCGCCGCCGAGGCGGCGCAGGCCGAGCACACGGAACCAGTGCACGTAGATGCGGTCCCGCTGCACGCCGGGCTGGGTGTGCGCGTCGACGATGTCGAGGATCGCCCGCAGACCCTCGACGAGCGGCCCGGCGTCCGGTGACTCCTCCTCGACCGGGCCGAGGTGGCAGCAGACCTCGTCCGCGAGGACCGCGACGACCTTGGCGGTGAGGTACGCCTTGGTGACGAAGGCCGGCTCGGAGAGCGGGCGATCCGGGAAGCGCAACTGCTGGGCTTCCAGGAAGGTGCGGCGAAACAGCTTGTGCGCGGTCGGGAGGGTCAGGAGGTGATCCCGCAGGACGTCCGCCCGCTCCTGGTTCTTGGCGAACACCGACAGCGGCGGGCCGTCGTTCACCAGCCGGCCGATCAGCACGTCGGCGTCGGTTTCGACGGCCATGGAGTACATGTACTGGAGGGCCGCGGGCGCCAGCCGGTCGTACTGGTCCAGGAGATAGACATAGTCGCCGCGGGCCACGGACAGACCGACGTTGCGGCCACGTGCGGGCGAGCCGCTGTGGTCCAGATGAAGGACGCGGACGTTCTGACGGGCGGAGGCGACCGCGTCCAGCCGGCCACGGGTCCCGTCCGTCGATCCGTCGTCTGCGAAGATCACCTCGTATTCCTCCGGCGGAAGCGTCTGCTCAAGCAGCGAGCGCACACACGCGTCGAAGGCGTCGTCCGCCGGTCTGGGGTTGTGGACCGGTACCACCACACTGACCTTCACACCCATGAGGCCAAGAGTGCCCGGCGGTCCGGCACCAACTCCTCGACCTTGCCGAACGATCAGACAAAACTGACCAGGAGTTCGGCCTGGCCCGTCGCGCCGGGTGACTCGGACAGGATCGCTTGGATCCTTGCCGACGGACGGCAGGCGAGAAGATTCACCGGAGTCGCCCGGCGCGCCGCGCCGCCGCCGCGAGCAGCGACATGCTCCACGACGTGCGCCGCGCGGTCAGCGGGTGGCTCTCTCAGCGCATGGAGCGCCGTCAGCGCGCATGGCGGTGCACGTGTGGGACCTAGGGGACCTAGTACCAGCCGACGGACTGGGAATGCGCCCAGGCGCCGCAGGGGGACTTGTAGCGGCCGGCGATGTAGCCCAGGCCCCATTTGATCTGGGTGGCGGGATTGGTCTGCCAGTCGCCTCCGGCGCTGGCCATCTTGCTGCCGGGGAGAGACTGGGGGATTCCGTACGCGCCGCTGTACCTGTTCATGGCGCGCTCGTTCCAGTGGCTCTCCTTGTCCCAGAGCTTCTCCAGGCAGCCCCACTCGTCGGCCCAGCCACGGGCCGCGTTCAGCCGCTGGCCGAGCGCCTTGTTGCTCCCCGGATCGGGGTTGGAACCCGGCGGGAAGCCGGCCGGGGTGAAGCCGCCACCGCCCGGCGCCTCTCTGACGATCTTGACCGGGTCCATGGGGTCGTCGCGCTTGTCCCGGAGCGCCTTGAGCCTGTCCTGCTTGAGCGCCTGCGCGGCCTCCGCCTTGAGCGCGTCGACCTTCGGGTTGGGCGCGTACGGATCGCCGCCGTTGACAAGGTCCTCCAGGCTCAACGGCGTCCTGGGAGCTTTCTCGTTTTCGATGGCGGTGCGAACCAGGAAGGCCGTGCCGCCCGCGACGACGGCGACCGACGTGCCGAGGATGATGACTCTCTTGGGCGTCAGCCAGCCCGACCCGGACCGGGCCGTCCGCTTGGGACGATTGCGCTTCTCCGGCGGGCGGCGCTCTCTCAGCTGCTGACCTGAACTCACGGCCTACGAGCTTGCCCTGTGTTGGGACGTGTTGCGACCCAATCGATAAACTGTGTTCTGTTCCTTTGACCTAACCACCTTGGCCACGTGGGCTTTTTGGGCTGAATGTGATTATTATCACACCTGCTTTTGGTCGGGCCCGCCCCTCGGACCCCCGCACCGAAGGGAGGACCCCCCGCCCAGCGTGCCGCTCATTCGTGAGGATCTCGTGCGCCCTATGTCACAGTTTCATGACATGGGAGGGGCCATGCGAAGCCAGGCCGATAATGACCGCGTGGCAGGCATCCTCCTGGTCGAAGACGACCCCTCGGTCCGAACAGGGCTTGAGCTCGCACTCACCCGTCAGGGCCATTCCGTGACCGCGTACGCGACGGGTGAGGAGGCCCTCGACCACATCCGCGCGCGCAGACCTGAGATCGTCATCCTCGACGTGATGCTCCCGGGCATCGACGGGGTCGAGGTGTGCCGCCGCATCCGCAAGATCGATTCGCTGCCGATCATATTGCTCACCGCTCGTGGCGACGATCTCGACATGGTCGTCGGCCTTGAGGCGGGCGCCGACGACTACGTCGTCAAGCCGGTCGAGCCGCGGGTCCTCGACGCGCGCATCCGGGCGGTCCTGCGCCGGCTGGAGTCCGCGTCGGCCGACCGCATCACCTTCGGCGACCTCATGGTCGACCGGGGAGCGCTCAAGGTCACGCTGAAAGGCCGCGAGGTCCACCTGACCCCCACCGAGCTCCGCCTGCTGCTGGAGCTGGTCCGCCACCCCGGCCAGGTGCTGAACCGCCGCTACCTGCTGCGCGCCGTGTGGGACCACACGCACGTGGCGGACTCCCGGCTCGTCGACGCGTGCGTGCAACGGATCCGGGCCAAGATCGAGCCGGTGCCCGCGGAGCCGGTCTTCATCCACACCGTGCGCGGCTTCGGATACCGCTTCAGCCCGCCATGACCTGGCTGCCCACCGGCCTGCGCGGACGCCTGGTGTTCACCTTCACGCTGGTGGCCGTGACCGCCTCGGCGATGGTCGCCGTCCTCGGATACCAGCTGGTCCGCCGGGAGCTGCTCGACCGCGCGGAGCGGAGCGCGGTGGCCGACGTGCTCGACAGCCTCTCGAAGATCACGTTACCGGTGGGCGCGAGCGACGTGGTGTGGCCCAGCGACTCCACGGTGACCGACGAGGACCTGGCCGACCTGGTCAACGTGCTCCAACGGCCCGATCGCGTGGTGATCGTCACCTATGGCGACCACCGCCGGGCGAGCCGCAACGCGCCGTTCAGCATGAGCGACGTTCCCGACCAGTTGCGCTGGCAGGCCGCCCGGCGACTCGTGTACCAGCGGCTCCGGCTACGGAACGGGCCGTGGCTGCTGATCGCCACCCAGCTCCAGCGCGTCAACCAGAACGGCTTCCGCCGGACCACCGGGCTCACGGCGTACGTTTTCGTGTCCCTGAGCGAGGAGGAGGGCGTGCTGTTCCGGCTCCGCAACGCGCTCGCCCAGGCCGGGGGCATCACGCTCACGATCGCGTTGGCCGTCGCCCTCCTGTCGGCGTGGCGGGTGCTCATGCCCGTGCGCAGGCTGGGGGTGGCCGCGCGCGCCCTGGGCGCCGGCGACCTGCACTTCCGGCTCCCGGTGCGAGGCAAGGACGAGCTGGCGGAGCTGACCGCCACCTTCAACGAGACGGCGGCGGCCCTGGAACACACGGTGTCGGAGCTGCGCAACCTGGAGGCGATGTCACGGCGCTTCGTCGCCGACGTCTCACATGAGCTGCGCACGCCCCTGACCGCGATGACGGCGGTGACCGACATGCTCACGGAGGAGGCCGAGACGCTCCCCGACGACGCCGGTGAGGCGGTCCGGATCGTGGTCCGTGAGATCGACCGGCTTCGAGTGCTGGTGGAGCACCTCATCGAGGTCAGCCGCTTCGACTCGGGAGCCGCGGTGCTCAACCGGGAGAGCGTGGACGTCGGCGACGTCCTGGCCGACTGCCTGGAAGTGCGCGGCTGGACCCACCAGGTGAAGCTCACGGTTCCCGCCGGGCTCTCGTACTCGCTCGACCCTCGCCGCTTCGACGTCATCGTCGCCAACCTGGTCGGCAACGCCCTCCACCACGGAGCCCAGCCCGTGCTGGTGAGCGCCCGCCTGCTGCCGAGCGGGCTGGAGGTCGCCGTCCGCGACCACGGGGAGGGCATCCCCGAACGGGCGTTGCCGCACGTCTTCGACCGCTTCTTCAAGGCCGGCGCCGGCCGGGCCCGCAGCGTCGGCAGCGGCCTCGGCCTCGCCATCGCCAAGGCCAACGCCGAGCTGCACGGTGGCACCATCACAGTGCGGCGCCGCGACCCCGGCACGCTCTTCACGCTGTGGATACCCCGCCCATGAGAGCCGTGAGTCCCAGAACCGAGAGAGCCGTGAGAGCCGTCCGGGCCGTGGAGAGATGGACGGCCGCACTCGCGCTGCTGCTCGCGGCGACCGCCGCGTGCGGGGTCGAGCCGACCGGTGTCATCGACGCGGGACCGGCGCCCGTCATCACCGGCGCGCCGACCCTGGCCAGGATCTATCTGCTGCGCGGCGGGCGGCTCGTGCCCACCAACGTCGCCGCCGGTTCGCCCAACGTCAACGACATCATGACCGCCCTGTTCAAAGCCGGCCATCGCCCCCCGAACGGCATGAGCACGGCGCTGGCCCAGCTGAAGATCGCGCAGGTTCAGCTGGTCCGTTACACCCCCGAGCGGGCCACCCGGAACGACCCGGACAGCCCGATCGGGCTCCGCATGCGCGTGTTCGTGAGCGGCCCGCAGATCTCCAGGGCCGCGATGGCCCAGATCACCTGTACGGCACGGCTCCGCTCGGAAATCTGGGCCGTGGAGATCGCGCACCTCACTCCCGGCAGGACCGGCCGGCTGAAGATCCACACCTGCCGGGAGTACTGGGATCTGGCCGCTGAGAACGGCCACCTCCCACCCTGATCAGCGCGTCAGCGTGATCAGAGGGTGATGTCCTCCAGCATCTCGGTCACCAGCGCGGCGATCGGCGAGCGCTCGGACCTCGTGAGCGTGATGTGCGCGAAGAGCGGGTGGCCCTTGAGCTTCTCCACCACCGCGACCACGCCGTCGTGCCTGCCGACCCGGAGGTTGTCCCGCTGGGCGATGTCGTGGGTGAGCACCACCCGTGAGTTGGCGCCGATCCGGGACAGGACGGTGAGCAGCACCCCGCGCTCCAGCGACTGCGCCTCGTCCACGATCACGAACGCGTCGTGCAGCGACCGGCCGCGGATGTGGGTCAGCGGGAGGACCTCCAGCATGCCCCGGTCGAGGACCTCCTCGATGACCTCGGGCGTCGTCACGGCGCCCAGGGTGTCGTAGACGGCCTGCGCCCACGGGCCCATCTTCTCGTTCTCCGACCCGGGGAGGTAACCGAGCTCCTGGCCGCCGACGGCGTACAGCGGGCGGAAGACGATGACCTTGCGGTGCTGGCGGCGCTCCAGCACGGCCTCCAGCCCGGCGCACAAGGCCAGGGCCGACTTGCCGGTGCCCGCCCGGCCGCCCATGGAGACGATGCCGACCTCGGGGTCCATCAGGATGTCGAGGGCGATCCGCTGCTCGGCCGACCTGCCGTGCAGGCCGAAGACCTCCCGGTCGCCCCGGACCAGCCGTACCGACTTGTCCGGCATGACCCGCCCGAGCGCGGAGCCGCGGCTCGAAAGCAGGCGCAGGCCGGTGTGGCAGGGCATGTCGCGGGCCTCCTCCAGGTCCGCGGTGCCACCCTCGAACAGCGCTCCGACGTCCTCCGTGGTCACCTGCAGCTCGGCCATGCCGGTCCAGCCCGACTCGACCACCATCCCGGCGCGGTACTCCTCCGCGGCGAGGCCGATCGAGGCGGCCTTCACCCGCATCGGCAGGTCCTTCGACACGAGCACCACGTCGCGCCCCTCGGCCGCGAGATTCTGCGCGACGGTCAGGATGCGGGTGTCGTTGTCGCCGAGGCGGAACCCCTGCGGCAAGATCGACGGATCACTGTGGTTGAGCTCCACCCGGATGGTGCCCTCGCCTGCCGGCATGGGCTGATCCAGACGTCCGTGCCGCACCCGAAGGTCGTCGAGGAAGCGCAGCGCCTCACGGGCGAAGTAACCCAACTCGGGGTGATGCCGCTTGGCCTCCAGTTCGGTGATGACGACGATCGGTAGGACGACCTCATGCTCGTCGAAGCGGCTCATCGCCGCCGGGTCGGCGAGCAGGACCGAGGTGTCCAGGACATAGGTGCGGGTTGGGTTGCTCGAGGACTCTGCCACGCGTTCTCCCCCGGGCGCCTGGATAGGGCACCCTGCCTTGACTGGTGGTGAACGGACCGGACCCGTGACCTGCCGAAGCGGGCCGGGGTTCCGGCCCCCCTCGCAAGGTCGTGACGCAAGGACGGGCCCTCTCCCGAGGTAAGCGATATCGATCTTGGCGATATCGGCCTACTTCTTACGGTACGGAGTGAATCCCCTAATCCCAATAGATGAATCCTGACGGAAAGGCACTGTTTACATGCCGTTACCAGCCAGCTCACTCTGGCTTCTGGACTGGTGGGATCAGGATCCGTACCGTCGGTGACGCGCGGCATACGAGCGAAGCGCCCGCAAGAAATCGACTCTGCGGAAGTCAGGCCAGTAGGCCTCGCAGAAGTAGAACTCGGAATGGGCGCTCTGCCAGAGCAGGAATCCGGAGAGTCGCTGCTCTCCCGAGGTCCGGATGACGAGGTCCGGGTCGGGGAGGCCGCGCGTGTAGAGATGCTCCGCGATGTGCTCGACGTCGAGGACCTCCACGAGTTCCTCGATGCTCGCCCCCTTGCTGGCGTGCTCCTGGAGGAGGGAGCGCACCGCATCAGCGATCTCACGTCTTCCTCCATACCCAACCGCAACGTTCACAATCAGCCCGGGACGGTGTGATGTGGTTTCTTTCGCGTTTTTCAGGACACGAGCGGTGTGATCGGGTAGGAGGTCCAGTGACCCCATGGGGCTGACGTGCCAGCCCTGGTCGACGAGGTCCTGCACCAGTCCCTCGATGACCTGGAGCAGCGGCTGGAGCTCGGCCTTGTCCCTGGTGAGGTTGTCGGTGGAGAGCAGCCAGAGGGTGACGTACTCCACCCCGGCCTCGCGGCACCACACCAGCAGCTCGGAGATCTTGTCGGCACCCTTCTGGTGCCCGTGGCTGACGTCGCGCAAGCCCATGGCCCGGGCCCAGCGGCGGTTCCCGTCCACGATGACGCCCACATGCCGGGGGATCGGGTCGGAGGAGAGCTTGTGCTCGAGCCTGCGCTCGTACAGCTTGTACACGAGATCGCGCACGCCCATGAATTCCTCTTCCTTTCGCGGCACCAATCTCCGGTCAGGCAGCAATTATCACGGGCGTGGCCGCCTGTGGGTCCCCTCAATGAGGTTGCTGTTGCGTTCCATCTGAATCTGGAAGCGTGCGCCGAGCCGTTTCTCCGCCTCTCCGACGAGCCCGCGCACGAGAGCGGCGAGTTGTGCCGACGTCAACTCCGCGCGCAGGCCGACGCCTCCGGAGCCCCACGCCTCCAGGAACGCCCTTCGCGTGAGCCGCCATTCCCCCGGCGCCGCGCCGCCGCACCCCTCAGACGGTATCCACGACGGGATCGTCCGCAACCGGCAGCGCAGTTCGCCACCGCCGACCACGTCGGTCCGGGCGCGATAACGGAACGCGAACAGCTCCCCCTCGTCGCCGGGGAAGCGATCTTCGGGGTCGGGCCAGGCCTCCGCCTGCGGGCCGTCGTCCGCCCGCGCCTCCTCCACACCGCGCGCGAGACGGGCGAGAAACCACCCGCAGCGCTCCCCCACCGTGCCGTACGGCACGCCGTCCCGGTGGAGCTCCAAGGTGACCTCGTAAGGCACTCCGGTGCTGTCTCGGCACAGGACTGGACTAATGGTCAGATAAGACCCATCCAAGCAACGTAGTCCCTCCACCTCACAAACGTATCCCCGGCACACCGCCCTAACCCACCCAGAACAGACAATGTCTGCCCGCTTTATGCGTCTTTGGTCTTTCTCCACCACCGGCGCCTGGCAGGCACTACACGAGCCGGAAGGCGGCCGGACGACCTCAGCCAGTCGGCGAAGGCGTGGGCATCCGCCCGGGAGCCGCCACGCGGTTTGGGACGGCCCTCGGCGTCGGCTGCGAATTCCCGCGCGAAGTCCTCTCCCAGGGAGAAGACCACCCCGGGAACGGCCCGGGCGACCGAGCCGCGCCGCTTGGCGATCAGGCTGTTCGCCTGAATCCGGACCCGGGTCCCGTCAAAGCCGGGCGGCATCGGGCGTGTCCGCTCCCCAAGGAAAGTTTCCCATCCAGGGATGCAAGCCGTACGAAATCCTGGAATGCCCGCTAGCGCCGACCTTTGAGATCGCCGTCGGCCGGCGATCTCAGGCCGACGTCATTGGCGGCCGGCCGGCACGGGCACCCAGAACTCAGCCGAGACGCTCCACCAGCGCGTGGTATTCGTCCCACAGTTCCTTGGGCAGATGGTCACCGAAGGTCTCGAAATGGCCGGGGATGAGGGAGGCCTCCTCCTGCCAGACCTCGTGGTCGACGCTCAGCAGGAGCTCCAGATCGCGCTCGGAGATGTCCAGGCCGTCGGTGTCGAGCTGCGCGGGCAGGTTGCCGATCGGGGTCGGCACGGCCTGTGCCTCACCGTTGAGCCGCTCGACGATCCACTTGAGCACGCGGCTGTTCTCGCCGAAGCCCGGCCAGACGAACCTGCCCTCGGCGTCCTTCCTGAACCAGTTGACGTAGTAGATCTTGGGCAGTTGGGCCCCGGCCTTCTTGCCGACCTCGATCCAGTGGGCAAAGTAGTCGCCCATGTTGTAACCGCAGAACGGCAGCATCGCAAAGGGGTCGCGGCGCAGCTCGCCGACCTTGCCCTCGGCGGCGGCGGTCTTCTCCGACGCCACGTTGGCACCGAGGAAGACGCCGTGCTGCCAGCTGAGCGACTCCGTCACGAGCGGCACCGCGGTGGCCCGGCGTCCGCCGAACAGGATGGCCGAGATCGGCACACCCGCCGGGTCCTGCCATTCACGGGCGATCGTCGGGCACTGCTCGGCCGGGGTGGTGAAGCGGGCGTTCGGGTGCGCGGCGGGCTCGTCGGAGTCGGGCGTCCACGAGCGGCCCTTCCAGTCCGTGAGGTGGGCGGGCGGCTCGTCGGTGAGGCCCTCCCACCACACGTCGCCGTCATCGGTGAGGGCGACGTTGGTGAAGACGCTGTTGCCCCAGAGGGTCTCGATCGCGTTGGCGTTGGTCGACTGCCCGGTGCCCGGCGCGACGCCGAAGAAGCCGGCCTCCGGGTTGATGGCGTACAGCCTGCCGTCGGGGCCGAAGCGCATCCAGGCGATGTCGTCGCCGATGGTCTCGACCTTCCAGCCCGGGATGGTCGGCTGGAGCATGGCCAGGTTGGTCTTGCCGCAGGCCGACGGGAAGGCGGCGGCCACGTAGCGGGTCTCCCCCTGCGGCGGCGTGAGCTTGAGGATGAGCATGTGCTCGGCGAGCCAGCCCTCGTCGCGGGCCATCACGCTGGCGATGCGCAGCGCGTAGCACTTCTTGCCGAGCAGCGCGTTGCCGCCGTAGCCGGAACCGTAGGACCAGATCTCGCGGGTCTCCGGGAAGTGGCTGATGTACTTGGTCTGGCTGCACGGCCAGGGGACGTCCTCCTGCCCGGAGGCGAGGGGCGCGCCCACCGAGTGCACGGCCTTGACGAAGTCGCCCCGCTGCTCGATCAGCCGCAGCGCCTCCTCACCCATGCGGGTCATCACCCGCATGGATACGACGACATAGGGCGAGTCGGTGATCTCCACGCCGAGCTGCGAGATGTTCCCGCCCAGCGGGCCCATGCAGAACGGCACCACGTACATCGTCCGGCCGCGCATGCAGCCCTTGAACAGCTCGCCGAACGTCTCCCGCATCCGCGCCGGGGCTATCCAGTTGTTGGTCGGGCCCGCGTCCTCCTCGCGCTCGGAGCAAATGTACGTGCGGTCCTCGACGCGGGCGACGTCGCTGGGGTCGGAGGCGGCGTAGAAGCTGTTGGGCCGCTTGGCGAGACGTTTGAAGGTGCCTTGCTTCACGAGCAGATTGGTGAGGCGGGTCCATTCCGCCTCCGAACCGTCGCACCATTCGATCCGGTCAGGCTGGGTGAGTTCAGCGATCTCACTGACCCAGGCGGCCAACTCGGAGTGAGTGGTCGGAAGGGGAACCTCTACTGACAGGGTCATCGAACCGGCTCCTTAATGTCGCGGGGCGAAATCATCATTAACGATGAAAGTCACTGAATCCAATTGGCGTAGACCAGTGCGTTTCGGCGCCGTTAATTCAGCGATGTCCATCGCCCTCCTGACCCTTGTCTATCTCACGTCCCCGCAGGTCGGAGCGGTCAAGAGTCTGGATACCGGCTGGGATCCTACCCACTCTCATCTTTTGTAAATAAAGTACCGCCGTCCTTTTTCCCGAGCGCCGTCCGGGGCGCATTGGTATAGGCCAATCCGATTGGTCCAGACCTATTGCTGAATTGGTTTAGTCCACCAGGCCGGGACCCTCCGCGCGGATTCGATCAACGTGCTGGAGAGCATCGCGCAGGTCAGTGAGCCAGGTGTCGGTGTGCCTGCCCACCAGCCTGACGCACCAGGCCAGCGCGTCGCTGCGGCTGCGCGCGACGCCCGCCGCGACGAGAGTGTCCAGCACCTGCCGTTCGGGCTGGCGGAGCCGCGTCATGACCGGCACGGACAATGTGGCGAACATCACTGTCTCTTCGCCGGAGACGACCCCCCAGGAGACCTTCCGCCGGAACCGGTGCTCGGCCTCCCGTGCGATGTCGACGCGCCGCTCGCGCGTCTCCTCGCGGAACCTCTCGATGTAGCCCTCCGCCGCGGCGGCCCGCTCCAGGTCGGGCAGCCCTTCGACCACGGTCAGCGACGGGAGCGTGCCGATGACGGCGATCTCCTCGCGGTCCAGCACGATCTCGGGCCTGCCGGTGAACCACCCCTCGGGGAGACGGCCCGCGAACCAGCCCCTCAGTTCTTCTTCTGCATCCATGTAATCGAGATTACAACGCTTCATCCCAGAATCAATGTGTTGACAGTGACTAGATTTTGAGAGCTACTATCAATTTATGGTTACTGTCACTTCACCAAAGCGGTGGTGGGCCCTCGGGGCCCTCGTGCTCAGCGTTCTCGTCATCGGACTGGACGCGACCGTCCTCAACGTGGCACTCCCGACCCTCGCCACGGACCTCGGCGCCACGACCGGCGACCTGCAGTGGATCGTCGACGCGTACATGGTCCTCTTCGCCGCCCTGGTGCTCACCGCGGGCGCGTTCGGGGACCGTTTCGGGCGTAAGCGCCTCCTGCTCGGCGGCCTGGCCGCGTTCGGCGTCGCCTCCGCGATCGCGACGCTGGCCGACAGCACCGGCCCCCTGATCGCCGCCCGCGCCCTCATGGGAGCCGGCGCCGCGGTGATCATGCCGCTGTCCACATCGATCCTGACCGTCATCTTCGGTCCCGAGGAGCGCGGCAAGGCGATCGCGGTGTGGACGGCCGCGATGGCCCTCGGCCTGCCGCTCGGCCCGATCGTCGGCGGCTACCTCCTCGACCACTTCTGGTGGGGCTCGATCTTCCTGCTCAACATCCCCGTCGTGACCGCCGCCCTGGTGGCCGCGGCCGTACTGATCCCGGAGTCGCGGGATCCCTCGGCGCCGCGGCTGGACATCCCCGGAGCCCTGCTCTCGGTGGCCGCCCTCGCCACGCTCGTGTACGGAATCATCCAGACGCCCATCGACGGCTGGGGCGCACCCCACGTGCTGCTCACCTTGGCGGCCGGCGCCGTGCTGCTCGTCGTTTTCGTCGTGGTGGAGTCCCGGTCCCGGCAGCCCATGATGGACCTGAGCCTCTTCCGTAGCCGCGTGTTCCTCTGGGGCGCGATCGGCGCCACGTTCGTGAACCTCGGGATGTCCGGCGTGCTGTTCGTCGTTCCCCAGGACCTGCAGGCGGTCCTCGGCCACGACGCCTTCGGCACCGGTGTCCGGGTGATCCCCATGGTCGCCGGGCTCATGGTCGGCGGCCTGTCCGGACAGCGGCTGATGAAGCGCTTCGGCCTACGGGCCATCATGAGCGCGGGCCTGGTGCTGCTCGCCGCCGGGTTCGGCCTCGGCGCGCTGACGGAGGTCACATCCGGCTACGGTTACATCGCCGCCTGGCTGACCGTCCTCGGCGCCGGCGTCGGCATGTCCATGGTCCCCGCGATGGACGGCGTGCTCGCCACCCTGCCCGAGGAGCGGGCCGGCTCCGGCTCGGCGACCCTGCAGACCATGCGCCAGGTGGGCGGCACACTCGGCGTCGCCGCGCTCGGGAGCCTGCTCTCGGCCGTCTACATCGCCGGGCTGCCCTCGGGCGCTCCGTCTCCGGCGCGGGACTCCGTCTCCGGCGCGGTGGCCGTCGCACTCCAGAGCGGCGACACGGGCCTGCTACGCGGCGCCCAGGAGGCCTTCGTCTCCGGCATGGACCAGGTCCTCCTCCTGTGCGGGGCCGCGTCCCTGCTCGCCGCCACCCTCATGGTCGTCTTCCTTCCCAGGCGTACGGCAGAGCACGGCGAGACGGCAGAATCGGACCATGAGCTCACCTCCGCGCCCTGACCATGCCGTCACGAGCCTGCGGGAGCGAAAGAAGGCCAAGACTCGGCGAACGATCCAGGAGCAGGCGCTGCGGTTGTTCGCCGAGCAGGGCTACGACGCGACGACGGTGGAACAGATCGCCGAGGCGTCCGAGGTGTCTCCGAGCACGTTCTTCCGCTACTTCCCCACCAAGGAGGACGTGGTCCTCCAGGACGACTACGACCCTCTGCTCATGGCATCGCTCAGGCTCCAGCCGCCGGACATGCCGCCCCTGACGGCGATTCGGTCGGCCTTCCGCCAGGCCTTCGGCGAGATACCGCAGGAGGAGCAGAGCCAGGTCCTCTTCCGGACCAAGCTGTCCACAAGCGTTCCGGCGCTGCGCGCCCGCACGGTGGAGAACTTGTTCTCCACGATCGAAATGCTCGCCGGGGCCGTCGCCGAGCGGGCCGGCCGCGACCCGCGCAGCCCCGCCGTACGGACGCTCGTCGGCGCCGTGTTGGGGGCCATGCTTCCCGCCCTCTTCACGTGGGTCGAGCACGACGGCGCGACACCCCTCCCGGCCCTGGTGGACGAGGCTCTCGGCTACCTGGAGTCCGGGCTGCCGATCTGACGCAGGGCCCCGGCGCGATGCCCCTCCCGGCCCTGGCGGACAAGACGCTCGGCTACCTCGAGTTCGAGCTGCCGATCCGACGCCGGGCCTCGCGGAAGATCAGCGGACGCGGGCGGATACCCCCGGGCTGACCCGGACGACACCTGCGAGGTTCCTGGTGTAGACAGGGGCGATCTTCACGACGTCGCCGGTGTGCGGCGCGTGCAGCATCTTGCCACCGCCCCAGTAGATCGCCACATGGGAGATGTAGCCGGGATTGGTGGGGTCGTTGCGCCAGAACAGCAGGTCACCGGGCTGAGCCTCGGACAGCGGGAGCTGCGGCCCGCTCGCCCACTGCTGCGCCGCCACGCGCGGCATGCGGACCCCCGCCTGGCCGTACGCCCACTGGACCAGGCCGGAGCAGTCGAACGTGTTCGGCCCCTCCGCACCCCACACGTACGGCCGGCCGAGCCTGCTCAGCGCGGCGCGCAGCGCGGTCTCCATCTGGGCGCTCGACAGGAACGCGCTCGACGGCCACACCGTCCGGCCGCGTGGAGCGACCAGCACCGGGTTGATCGTGGCCACCTGGCTGCCCTTGGGCAGCACCTTCAGCAACGCGCGCCGCAGCTTGCCCGAGTCGGCGCTCGGCGCGCTGACCACGAGCGCGTTGCCCTCCGGGATCCCCAGCTTCCTGGCGACCTGCCGGGACACCACCGCGGCGATCGAGCCCATGCCGACCGTGGCGTACGCCCCGACCCGCAGGTCGCGGCCCTTCGCCGCCACGGCCGAGCCGAGCTTGAGACCTCCGTCGTTTCCGAGCTCGAAGGAGACGGCCAGGTCGCCCGCCGCGATGTTGTTCCAGAGAGCGTCGGACTTGGCCGTCGACGACGGCGTATAGGAACGGAACGTCGACGGCTCGACGCCCATCGTCGGGACCTTCTTGCCGTCCATCGCCACCGTGGCCGCGTCGGTCACCTCCACCGCGGCCACACCCTTCCGGGCGCGGACCTTGGCCACCTCTGCCGGGGAAAGCGGACGGTTCGCCACCACGAAGAGATGGGGGCTGTGCAACTCGGTCAGGGGCGCGACCGCGGCCGTCCCGCTCCCGGAACGCCTCGACGTCGCGACGTAGTCGCCCTGCGTGTGCGGCCGCCGCGCACCCACGGTGACCTGGTCCCGCTGCCGATCCGTCAGCTCGCCCAGAACCACGAGATCGGTGGCGAGGACGCAGACCAGGAGCACCGCCAGCCCGGGGACCAGCCTCCGTAACGCCGCGCTCCGGCCCGCCCAGGAGGCCTCACGGGCCGCCGCACCTCCCCACACCGCTCCAGGCCGGTGTCGGCGCGGCATCCTGGGCCGGAAGGCGAGATCCTGGCGGGCCTCTGACACGGCTCTCGCGAAGCTCTCCCGGACACGAGTGGAGCGACGCGCGCGCCGGTCGAGCACCTTCACCCCTCTCCGCCCGTAGCCCCCCGCACGAGCCTGCCCCACGTCCGTGAATCGCGCAATCCGCTCCCACAGCACTGATCCGCCGGTGCGGAACGCTCCCGGCGGATCAGGCGGCAGGCTCTGGTTGCCGGCAGTCGGCGCCAGTTGACGCCAGCCGCCGGTGCGGACCGACCGCGTCAGTCGGCGCTGTCGTCAGTCGGTGTCATTTGCTCAGCTGACCATCAGTTGCCGACGTACGGCACGGCCTCGAGGATCTCGACCGTGTTCTGCCGGCCGTTGGGCAGCGTGTAGGTCGCCTTGTCGCCGATCTTCTTGCCGTTGATCGCGGCACCGAGCGGGGACTTCGGCGAGTACACGTCGATGGGGGCGCCACTCTCCTCGCGCGAGGCCAGCAGGAAGGTGACCTCGTCCTCGTCACCGACGAAACGGATCGTGACGGTCATGCCCGGCCCGACGATTCCCTCCGCGCGGGGAGCCTCACCGACCTTGGCGCTGTCCAGGATCTGGCGGAGGTGGAAGATGCGGGCCTCCATCTTGCCCTGCTCGTCCTTGGCGGCGTGGTAGCCACCGTTCTCCTTGAGGTCGCCCTCTTCGCGGGCGGCTTCGATCTTCTTGGCGATGTCGGTGCGGCCCGGGCCCGAAAGGTACTCGTACTCCTCCTTGAGGCGGTCGTACGCCTCCTGCGTCAGCCAGGTGACGTTATCGTTCTGGGAGACGGCCACGGGTTCTCCTTGATTCCTCTAAGTGACTCGAAAGGCTTACAAGTCAACGCCTTCGAACGCTTCCCCAAAGATTCCACTATACGAGATTGCAGTACTGGACGTGTACGGCTGTGGCCTGCGCACTGGTCCTCAGCCGCTCCCTGAACGAGACGTCCGCCTCGCCCCGTGGAACGCTGATCTCCCGGCTGCCCACCTCCACATGGTTTGTGTCGACGGCCCGCAACCTGCACGTCGCCTCGCGGTCGGCGGGCTTGTGCACGGAGAAGGTTATCTCGGCGGAGTCGGCCGCGCTCGTGTCGAAGGCGATCACTTCGGCCCGCACCTCGGGATTTCCCCGGGCGGTGAGCATGACGTATCCCCAGCCGCCGGCCATCACGGCGACGATCAGGCCGATCAGTACGTATGCCAGTAATCCGCCTCGCCTGGGCGGGCGATCCTTGAAGTCCGCCGGCGTCCCAAGGACCGGGCGCGCCTCGTCGCTGGCCATGGCGGAATCTCCCTGCGTTCTGTCGGTGTTGTCCGAGACAATTGTCCGTGGAGAGTGTCCGGCGGACCCGGCCGCCGCGAGTGGGCGGCGGATTCGATGGACACCACCAACATGAAGCTAACCTCTTTGACGAACCACCTGGACACTTGAGGAGAGCCGTGAGTGCACCGCTGAGGCTGATGGCCGTCCACGCGCACCCAGACGACGAGTCGAGCAAGGGCGCCGCGACGATGGCGCGCTACGTCGCCGAGGGAGTGGACGTGCTCGTCGTGACCTGTACGGGCGGTGAACGCGGCTCCATCCTGAACCCGAAGATGGACCGGCCCGACATCCTGGAGAACATGGGCGAGGTGCGCCGCCAGGAGATGGAGAGGGCGCGCGAGATCCTCGGCGTGAAGCAGCGATTCCTCGGGTTCGTCGACTCCGGGCTGCCCGAGGACGAGAACGAGCCGCTTCCGGAGGGATGCTTCGCGCTCCAGCCGATCGAGGTGGCCTCCGCTCCTCTGGTCGCCGCGGTCCGCGAGTTCCGCCCGCACGTGATCCTGACCTATGACGACAACGGCGGCTATCCGCATCCCGACCACATCATGACCAACCGGGTGTCGGTCGAGGCCTTCGACGCGGCGGGCGACCCCGACCGCTATCCGGACGCCGGAGAGCCGTGGCAGCCGCTCAAGCTCTACTACCACATGAGCTTCACCCGGGAGCGCTTCGAGGCCCTGCACACCGCGATGACCGGGCATGGGATCGGCTCGCCGTACGGCGACTGGATCGCCCGCTGGGAGGACCGGCCGCAGAAGTGGGACGTCACCACCCGCGTGCCGTGCGCCGACTACTTCGAGACCCGTGACCTGGCCCTGCTCGCCCACGCCACGCAGGTCGACCCGGACGGCTTCTGGTTCGTCTGCCCGCGGCACCTCCAGCAGGAGGTCTGGCCGACCGAGGACTACCACCTCGCCAGGTCCCTCCTGGACATCTCCCTCCCCGAGGACGACCTCTTCACGGGGATCCACGCGGGGGTCTCCCCTGCCTGCTCCTAAGCTGGGGGTGTGACTGCAATCGCTGCCCCCGGCTACAACGTCGGGCCCGGGCTCCTCGGTTTTCTGGTCGTCGCCGCCATCGGCTTCGCCCTGTTCTTTCTGATCAAGTCGATGAACAAGCAGATCTCGAAGATCGAGGTGCCGCACGAGAAGGACGTGAACGGCACCCGCCGCAACGGGAACGCCGGGTGACCCACGTCGTCCGCAACCCTGAGGCCGCACGCTCCGAGATCCTGGTCGACGGGAAGCCCGCGGGCTTCGCGTACGCCTGAGGTCATTCCGCCGACCAGGCACGCTCCAGTGCCTTGGGCAGGCCCCACCAGCCGAGCGGGGTAAGCACCTCGGCCTTGTCGACGATGCCGAGGTGGGCCCACAGCGGGGTGACGGCCGTGAAGAGCATCTCCGTCGCCTCGACGTCGTCCGGATCGTCCAGCTCGACGGTGACGTCCTCCGAGTCGGCGATGAACCTGGCGATCCGCTCAGGGGAGGCGAGCACGCCGGGGCCGTACCGGGCCAGCGTGGTGACGGCCGCCAGCCAGTCGGCGTGGTGGATGGCGCACAGCGACGCGAGGATCGAGTCCTCGTGGCTCAGCTCCCCCTCAAGGTCGAAGAACCGGGCGGCGTCCTCCTCGTCGGGGAGGTCGGAGATCGGGGCGGTGATCCCCGCGGCGACGGCCAGCCACAGGTCCTCGTCGCTCTCCGGCAGCACGCCGTCGTCCAGCCCGGCGCAGGCGCGCAGCACGTTTCCGGGGTAGCCGGCCTGGGTCAGCGTGACGCGGAGCCGTACAGCCGCGAACCGGAGGTCGGCGGCCGGGTACGGCGGCTCCGGCAGGTCTTCGAGAACCCTGCGGAGCTCGCTCAGCGCGAAGGCCTCCTCCTCGTCCCAGGCGGCGAAAAGCTCCTCGTCCTGCTCGTCGCTCACCGCGGTGTTCGGCACCCGGCCGTCGGGCAGCGGCGCGCCGAGCCAGCGCTCCTGGATGTCCTCGTAGGCGCGGCGGGCGTCCGCGTTCGCGACGGCGAGGGCGTCCGGATCGATCTCCCCCGAGGCGACGAGGTCCTCCAGGTGCTCCACCAGGCGCTCGTACATCTCGGTGGCCACCGGGCCGCGCTCGCCCTCGTCCGGCCAGACGAAGTAGCTGCGAGTGAGGAGGATCGGCTCGGTCCCGGTGGACTCCAGCCAGCGCTGGACGTCGCCGACCGTGGCCACGCCAGACTCGATCTTGGACAGGGTCGCCTTCGCCGAGTCCCAGAACACGACGGTCAGCGGGTTTCCCGCCGTGAGCAGCTCGCGCCGCAGGTCAGGGAGGCCGACCAGGGCCTGCCCCGATGGCACCGCCAGCAGCGCGCGGGCGACGTCACGCCGCGTAAGGGCACTCGCCGACCGTCCCGAATACCTGACGGCGAACTCCAGATCCAACCTCACGCCCCGTGAGCCTACGCCCGCCGACGCCCGAACACATCCCCCGCCACAGATGATCGCGCCACGACTCCGCCCGCCGAGGACACCCACAGCGGATCACCACAAAATTCGTTCCTCCCGGCAACCGTGTCCACGCCGCACCAACCTGGGATCAAGGCTGGTCAACGTACGCCGGCAGCGTGCGGAGCGGATAGATGACATACATGGATATGGCTAAGACAAAGATCCACGCGTCTGGTAAGGTAAAATTCAAGAGGCGGCTCTCTGGATGTGCTTCCTTCTCCTCTGATCATTGATAGCGCATCCGCTCTCCATTCTCTTCTTTCCGTGTATCAATTGACGTGTTCCCACGCCTGAAGGCGGGGACGCCAGCCGTGGCAAGCTGGATCCTCCCGCTTCGTCGCGGGCGACCACCGGACGGACTTAAGCCGAACCTTGATCGGCCTTCTCAGGATCGACTTGGTGCACGCGGTCTCGCCGTGCGCTCATCTCGTCTGCCGAGACTGCTGGGACGGATCCGACTTCAGCGCCTGCCCGATCTGTCATCGCCGCATCGACCCCGGTGATCCGTTCTTGCGCCCGACGAAGAACCGCACCCCCGGGGGTGAGCCCGGACACCTACTCGGGAGGGACCCGGCTCCGGCGGTCGCCACCCTGCTGTCTCCGTGCGACGACCCTGTCGAGAGCGCCCGCGACCTGCTCCAGGCCCTGCTGGCCCGCCAGACGCCGCTGCGCTACGAGGACCGCGCAGCGGTCGCCGTACTGGTCGAGGACTTCTGGCCGATGTCGGCTGACTGGCTGCCCGAGCGCATCCCTGTGAGCGAGACTCGCGCCGTCGCCTTGGCGGCCGCCGTCCGTGGCGGCGCGCACGCCGCACCCGACCTGCTGGACCGGCACCTCAGGACCGCCACCGACGTGCTGCGCCTGCTGGTCACGTTGATGGGCGGCGACCCGGGCATGCGCGAGCGGCTGCCGCGCCGCATCTCCCTTCCCCGTCCGATGCGGCGGGCCCTGCTGGCACGACTCGACCGCATGGCCGTGCCCTACCTGGTCGAGGACATGTGCCGCTACCCGGAGGCCTGGAAGCGCATGGCCGAGGTGCTGCACCCCTTCGAGAGTCACCGGCGCCACCCGAACGCGGCGCTGGCCTTCGCGGCAGTGCGCGGCACCCGCCTCAACGCCGAAAGCGCCTTCGGCCGCCACTTGCTCCAGCACGCGGCCGGTCATCCGGAGGCGGTGACCTTCGACGGGGTACGGCTGCGCCGGGTCAGCTTCGCGGGCCGCATCGAGGCCGCAATGCGTGACGGCGATCATGCCAGTGCGCTCGGGCTTCTGGTCCGGCGCCCCGGCGAACTGGCCAGGCGGTTGGCGCACATGGCCCGGCACGTGCCCGCCGAGGGTCTCGTCACCGCGGTGACCCGCACAGCGCCGCGGGTCTCCCCCGGCGTGCTCGTCGCCGCGCTCGGCCAGCTGCGCACACCTCCGGGCGGCACCCGCATGTTCCTGCCCCGTGGAGGTCTCGCGCAAGCCTGGATCGAGCCCGACGATCGAGAACCCGTTCCCGCACAAACGATCAATGACGTCTCGGCGGTGATCGTCTCCGAAATGGTCCGCCGCGCGTCGGCGCTGCCCGCGATAAACCGAGCCGTGCTCGACGAAGAACTGGCCGACCTGCTGGTGCCGATCGCCGAACGATCGGTTTCCTCCGCGCTGGTGCGGCTACCCCGCGGCAGCATACGGCCGCTCTCCACCGGCGACCGGATCCGCCTGTTCCTGCATTGGATGGAGCCCAAGGATCAGCGGGTCGATCTCGATCTATCGGTGGCACTTTTCGATGAGAAATGGCAATTCATCGCCCTGTGCGACTACACCAAGCTGCGCCTCGCTGACACAGCCGCCGTCCACTCCGGCGATCTGACCTCCGCCCCAGAACCTCTCGGCGCGTCGGAGTTCGTGGACCTGGACATCTCCAGGCTCCGCGCCGTTGGCGGCCACTACGCGGTCCCTGTGGTCTTCAGCTTCAACGACATCCCTTTCGAGCAGCTCAGCCGGGGCTTCGCCGGTTTCCTCGACTCCCCTGGCGAGCTGTTCGACCCGGTCGCCGTACGGCAGCGGTTCGACCTGACCGGGTCGGCCAAAATTCTGGTGCCCTTCGTGGCCGACCTGCGGTCACGAAAGATGCGCTGGATCGACCTCCACCTGTCGGCCGCCCAGGGCTTCCACAACCTCTACAGCCATCACACGGAGATCGCCCGGCTGTGCTCATCCCTCGAGGAGGTGTTCGGGTTCGGAGACCGGGCGACCCTGTGGGAGCTGGCCTCCTGGCACGCCGCAGGCCGATCCGCCGACGTGCTCGTACGGCACCGCGACGGCGGCACCAGCCGCTATCTGCGTGGACGGGACGAGCCGATCGGCGACTTCGCCGCCCGTCTCAGCTCTCTTGGGACGCCTGACGAGAGGCGGTCCACCGTCCCCCGCGTGGACTTCGCGGCGGTGATCAAGGACGACCTGGAGCTCGCCGACGGCGCGCGGGTCTATGCCCTCCATCCGCGCAACCTCGATACGACGAAGGTGCGCCTGCTCGACGCCCTCGACCTGCTGAGCCCGCTGTCTCCATGTGACACCACGCTCCCACCCTGATCAGCGCTCGTTCTTAAACTTCGGTTTCCGAACTCCGGTTTCCCGATCCCGGCCGAAGCGTGTCACGACCGGCCGTGCGTCGCTGCGGCCTGACTCGCCCATGCGCCTACGCCATGACGGCTGGGTTAGTGTGAGCAGGATCCTGCGGGTGTCCTGGGGGGTAGGGAGTGGGCGGGAGAGGTGCGATGAACCGGCTCAAGGACGCGACGAGTCCCTACCTGCTGCAACACGCGGACAACCCGGTCGAATGGTTCGAGTGGGGAGAGCAGGCCTTCGCCGAGGCCCGGAGCCGGGGCGTGCCTCTCCTCGTCAGCGTCGGCTATTCCGCCTGCCACTGGTGCCATGTCATGGCGCACGAGTCGTTCGAGGATCCGCAGACCGCGGAGTTGATGAACCGCCGGTTCGTCAACGTGAAGGTGGACCGGGAGGAGCGGCCGGACGTAGACGCCGTCTACATGGCCGCCACCCAGGCGATGACCGGGCACGGCGGCTGGCCGATGACGGTCTTCGCCACGCCCGAGGGCCATCCCTTCTACACGGGGACGTACTTCCCGCGCGGCCAGTTCCAACGGCTGCTGCGGGGGGTCTCCCAGGCGTGGGAGGAGGACCGCGAAGCCGTTCTCGCCCAGGGGTCGAAGATCGTGGAGGCGCTGGGCGAGCGGGCCGGGCCGCCGTCGGGGCCGCTGCCGACCCAAGAGATCCTGGAGCGGGCCGTTCGGAGTCTCGCCACCGGTTTCGACCCGCGCCGCGGCGGGTTCGGCGGCGCGCCCAAGTTCCCGCCGTCGATGGTTCTGGAGTTCCTGCTCAGGCACGGTACGGCGGACGCCGTCGCGATGGCCGACAAGACGCTGGACGCCATGGCCAGAGGAGGCATGTACGACCAGCTGGGCGGGGGATTCGCCCGATATTCGGTGGACGCCGACTGGGTCGTGCCGCATTTCGAGAAGATGCTGTACGACAACGCGCTGCTGCTGCGGGTCTACACCCACTGGTGGCGGTCGACCGGCTCGGTGCTCGCGAAGCGGGTGGCGCTGGAGACCGCGGAATGGCTGCTGCGGGAGATGCGTACGCCGCTGGGCGGCTTCGCCTCGGCTCTGGACGCCGACAGCGAGGGCCCCGACGGGACGCACGGGGAGGGCCTGTTCTACGTCTGGACCCCCGGCCAGTTGCGCGACGTGCTCGGCGACGAGGACGGCGGGTGGGCGGCCGGGGTCTTCACCGTGACCGGCACGTTCGAGCATGGGACGTCCGTCCTGCAGCTCCTCGCCGACCCCGACGACCAGGACCGGTTCGACCGGGTCCGTACGGCACTGCGGGCCGCCCGCGAGGAGCGGCCCCGGCCGGGACGGGATGACAAGGTCGTGGCGGCCTGGAACGGGCTGGCCATCGCCGCCCTGGCCGAGGCCGGGGCCCTGTTCGACCGGCCCGAGCTGGTCGAGGCGGCGCACGCGGCGGCCGCGCTGCTCGACGACGTGCACATCGACGGCGGGAGGCTGATCCGGACCTCACGGGACGGGCGGCCCGGGGCCAACGCGGGCGTGCTTGAGGACTACGCGGACGTGGCCGAGGGTTTCCTCGCCCTCTACGGCGTCACCGGGGAGGTCCGGTGGTTCGACCTGGCCGGAGAGCTGCTCGAAACGCTCCTGACCCGGTTCGGCGACGGGGTGGGCGGGTTCTACGACACCGCCGACGACGGCGAACCGCTGTTCCAGCGCCCGCAGGACCCGACCGACAACGCGACGCCGTCGGGGCAGTTCGCGGCGGCCGGGGCGCTGCTCTCGTATGGGGCGCTCGCCGGGTCCGCCCGGCACAGGGAGGCCGCCGAGGCGGCCCTGGGGGCGGCTTCCACGCTGGCCGGCGAGTACGCACGGTTCGCCGGGTGGGGGCTGGCCGTGGCGGAGGCGGCGGTGCACGGCCCGGTCGAGGTGGCCATCGTGGGGCCGGTCGGCGACCCGCGCACGAGAGAGTTGCACCGCGCCGCGCTGATGTCGGGCACGCCCGGGCTGGTCATCGCCCTCGGGGAAGCACCCGGAGATGCGCTCGGGGAAAGGCTCGGTGGGGGGCCCGGAGATGGGCTCGGGGAGGCCGGGCCGGGCGTCCCGCTGCTGGAGGGGCGCGGGATGGTGAACGGCGAGCCGGCCGCCTACGTCTGCCGCCGGTTCACCTGCCGGGCGCCCGTCACGACACCCGCGGCCCTCCGAGCGGAGCTCGGCCGCTGACCGGCGGTCGGGGCCCGACAACCGTCAAGCGCCCGCGAACCGCCAACGCACGAGAATTGTCAGGGGCTCGAGCACCGCCGCAAGCCCCCGCACGGTCAGGAGCTCGAGCACCGCGGCAAGCCCCCGCACGGTCAGGAGCTCAGGACCGTCTGGGTTCGAGGCCGTCAGGGGCGTGAGGATGGACGGATCGTTGGATTCTCGCTGGGCCGGCCGCTCTCATCCTGGGTCGGGTCGGGGCTGGGTGTGCTCCCGCCGTCGGCGGAGGACACCGGGCTCGGGGTCGCGGTCGCCGTCACCGGGCCGGGCACGGTGACGTCGGTGTTCCCGCCTCGATCGCGGCGGCCGTAGTAGTAATAGTCGTAGTAGCTGGAGGGCTCGGGGAACTCCTTGACCGGCTTTCCCTCCATCGCGCGGCTCATGAAGTACTTCCAGATCTGCGCGGGCAGCGTGCCGCCGTACAGCGGGCCGTAGCCGGGCACGGTCACTGTCTTGTTGTCGTCGCGGAACATGTCCACCGCCACGGAGAGCTGCGGGACGTACCCCGTGAACCAGATGGCGGCCGACTCGTCGGTGGTGCCGGTCTTGCCGGCCACCGGACGGTCGTAGAGACGGGCCGCGGTGCCGGTGCCGCCACGCACGACCTGTTGCAGGGCATAGCTCGTGTCGGCCGCGGTGTCGGGGCTGAACGCCCGCCTGCCGGTGGCGTCGATCACCCGCTTGCTCCCCTTGGCGTCGGTGACCGACCTGATGACATGGACCTCATGGTGGATCCCCCCGGCGGCGAACGTGCCGAACCCGGAGGCCTGCTGGACCGCGCTCACCGAGGCCACGCCGAGTGGGAACGTGGCGGCCGACTTGTGGCCGACGAGTTGGTCGGCCGGGATCCCGGCCGCCTCGGCCGCCGCCGACACCTTGTCGAGGCCGACCTTCTGCCCGAGGTCCACGAACGCGGTGTTCACCGAGTTGCGGGTGGCCTGGACGAGGTCGATGGCCGAGCCGTACGAGGCGCCGCCGGAGTTGGGTATGGTGGCCGACGCGACCCGCATGGGCGAGTTGCCGTTGACCCGGGTGCCCAGCGTGTAACCGTCCTCCAGTGCGGCGGCCAGCGTGTACGGCTTGAACGTGGAGCCCGCCTGGACCTTGGCCGAGAAGGCGTTGTCGTACTGGTTGGACTCGTAGCGCCCGCCGTAGAAGGCGAGGACCTCGCCGGTGGACGGGACGACGGCGGCCAGGCCGGTGCGGACCTTCTTGGGCGTGTCCTGCGGCACGACCGCTTTCACGGACTCTTCGGCGAGGGCCATGAGTTTCTTGTTGAAGGTCGTGGTGATCTTCAGGCCGCCCTGGTTGATGTCCTCGTCCGTGTAGCCGAGCCGGTTCAGCTCGGCGCGCACCTGGGCGAGCATGTAACCGCTCTGTCCGCCGAGCGACAGCGGGGCCTTCTGCTTGGCCGGCGTCGGGAATGTCATCGCGGCGGCCTCGTCCCTGGCGAGCGCCCGGGTCTGGACCATGCCGTCGACGACGGAACGCCAGCGGACCTTGGCCGCTTCCAGGTCGGCTCCCTGGGGGTCGGCGAACCGGGTCGGCTGCTGGATCACGGCGGCGAGGTAGGCGCCCTCGGCCGGGGTGAGGTTCCGTACATCCTTGTTGAAGTAGGCCAGCGAGGCGGCTTCGATGCCGTAGGCGCCGCGGCCGAAGTAGATGGTGTTGAGGTACTGCTCCAGGACCCAGTCCTTGGACTTCGAACGGTCCACCTTCAAGGAGATCATGATCTCCTTGAGTTTCCGCGTGACCGAGCGTTCCC
The DNA here is from genome assembly GCA_044868295.1 of Microtetraspora sp. Classification (GTDB taxonomy): domain Bacteria; phylum Actinomycetota; class Actinomycetes; order Streptosporangiales; family Streptosporangiaceae; genus JBIOWF01. Next base: position 46,786 of record JBIOWF010000094.1, read on the forward strand.
TGCTGAGGCCGCTGTAGTAGTTGCGGACCATCTGCTGGGTGATCGTGGAGCCGCCCTGGAGTTGCCGGCCGGTGAAGGTCGACCACATGGCGCGCACGGTGCCGGTGAGGGAGACGCCCGTGTCCTCGTAGAACGTCCGGTTCTCGGCGGCGATGACGGCGTCCCTGGTGATCTGCGGCACCTGGCTCAGCGGCACGTTCTTGCGGTTGACGCCCTGCTTGGCCAGCACGGTCTTGCCGTTGCGGTAGTAGATCACCGATCCCTGCGCCGTGGCCAGCTCCTGGGTGGTGTCCGGAATCGGGGTCATCGCCCAGACGATTGCGACCATCCCGACCATCGCGGCGATGCCGGCGCCGGAGGCGATGAGGAAGATCCGCAGCAGTCTGCGCCGGGGCCGCCCGGCCCTCTTCTCGCCCAGTTCAGGAGGACTCTCCTCGCCGCCGCGCACTGGCCACCCCCCGATTGCGTTCGCCTACACCCGTGAGCTGGGCGGATCGGTACACGGTAAACGATAGATAACAATACCCGGCACGTTCCAATATCGACGCGTCCAGGGAGGGTCAGGCATGGCCTAAGTCTGCGCAGCGGCGACAAGAGGCAGGGTCCGGTACGGCACGGGCGTGTCGAGGGCGATCACGGACGAGGTCCGTACCACTCCGTCGACGTCGACGATAAGGTCGATGACGCGCTGCAGGTCGGCGTTGCTGCGGGCGACGACGCGGCAGAGCATGTCGCCGCCGCCGGTGATGGTGTGGACCTCCAGCACCTCGGGGACGAGCGCGAGCCGGTCGGCGACCGGATCGTGGCCGCCCATCTGCCTGATCTGCAGCGTCACGAAGGCCGTGACGTCGTATCCGAGCGCGGCGGGGTGGATGTCCGGCCCGTAGCCGAGGATCACTCCCCTGGCGACGAGCCGGTCGAGCCGGGCCTGGACGGTGCCCCGCGCCACCCTGAGCCTGCGTGAGCATTCGAGGACGCCGATGCGCGGCTCGGCTGCCAACATCGAGATGAGCCGGACATCCAGCTGATCAATCGTCACAATGATTTCCTCTAGTTTGACCGGATTGCTGGTCATATTGTCCACCCATTTTCGTCTCGATTGCGCAGTTTGGCCACCAAAGCAGAGAGTGGCCGTATGAGAGATGTCTTTCCCGTACATGGCATGGATGCCGTGGTCTTCGCCGTCGGCAACGCCAAGCAGGCCGCGCACTACTACTCGACCGCCTTCGGCATGCGGCTCGTGGCCTACCGCGGCCCGGAGAACGGCAGCCGCGACGAGGTGGCATACGTCCTCGCCTCCGGAGGCGCCCGGTTCGAGCTGCGCGGCGCCCTACGGCCCGGCACGCCCCTGGCCCGGCACGTGGCCGAGCACGGCGACGGCGTGATCGACCTGGCGCTGGACGTACCGGACGTGGACGGCGCCTACCGGCACGCCGTGGAGCAGGGCGCACGCGGGCTGGCCGAGCCGTACGTCCTGGAGGACGACCACGGCAAGATCGAGCTCGCGGCGATCGCGACCTACGGCGAGACCCGGCACACCCTCGTGGACCGGAGCAACTACAGCGGCCCCTACCTGCCCGGCTACCTCGCGGCGCAGCCCCTCGTGGCCCCGCCGAAGGTCCGGAACGGCCGGCTGTTCCAGGCGATCGACCACTGCGTCGGCAACGTCGAGCGGATGGACGAGTGGGTCGCCTTCTACGAGAGGGTGATGGGCTTCACCAGGATGGCCGAGTTCATCGGCGACGACATCGCGACGGAGTATTCGGCACTGATGTCGAAGGTGGTCGCCGACGGCACCCGCAAGGTCAAGTTCCCCCTGAACGAGCCGGCGGCCGGCAAGCGCAAGTCACAGATCGACGAGTTCCTGGAGTTCTACGGCGGGCCCGGCGTGCAGCACATCGCGCTCGCCACGCACGACATCCTGACGACCGTCGACCACATGCGGCAGGCGGGAGTGGAGTTCCTTGACACCCCTGACTCGTACTACGACGACCCCGAACTGCGCGCGCGGATCGGCGAGGTCCGGGTGCCCGTCGAGGAGCTG
>JBIOWF010000095.1:0-4423 GCA_044868295.1 Microtetraspora sp.
CCACGTCTGGGGCTCACGTCAGGAGAACTCGGCGAGGGTGCGCTCGGCTTCCTCCAGCCAGGACCGGCGCGCGGCCAGCGCCTCCTCGGCCTCCTTGGCGTCCTTGTCCTTGCCGGCCGCCTGAGCCTTCGCCAGCCGCGCCTCCAGCTGGTCGATGGACTTGCGGAGCTGGTTCACCGTGTCCTGGGCGCGGGCCCGGGCCTCCGGGTTGGACCGCTTCCACTCGTTCTCCTCGGCCTTGCGGACGGCGTCGTCGACCTTGCGCAGGCCGCCCTCCAGCTTGTCGCGCTGCTCGCGCGGCACCGGCCCGGCGGCCTCCCAGCGCTCCAGGATCGCCCGCAGGGCGCTTCGCGCGGCCCGGACGTCGGTGACGGGCAGGAGCCGCTCGGCTTCGGTCAGCAGCGCCTCCTTGGCGTGGGCGTTGGCGGCGAAGGACGCGTCCCGCTCGGCGAACACCGCTGACCGGGCCTGGAAGAACCGGTCCTGGGCGGCCTTGAACCGGCCCCACAGCTCGTCCTCGGCCTCGCGGGAGGCCCGCCCGGCCGTCTTCCACTGCCGCATGAGCTCGCGGTAGGCGGCGGCCGTCGCGTTCCAGTCGGTCGAGGCGGACAGCTCCTCCGCCTCGGCCACGATCCGCTCCTTGGCGTTCCGGACCGCGTCCCGCTGCTCGTCGAGCGAGGAGAAGTACGCCTTGCGCCGCTTGGCGAAAGCCGTACGGGCCGCGGAGAGGCGCTTCCACAGGGCCGCCTCGGTGGCGCGGTCGATGCGCTCGGCCGCCTTCCACTCGTCGACCAGCTGGCGCAGGCGCTCGCCGCCCGACTTCCAGTGGGTGGCGTCCTCGGCGATGCGCTCGGCCTCGGCGACGATCCGTTCCTTGATCTCGCGGGCCTGGACGCGGGCCTGGTCGCGGGCCGCCTTGACCTCCTCGCGGCGCTTGCCGACGAGCTCGGAGAGCGCGCCCAGGCGCTCCTGGAGCGCGCCGAGATCGCCGACCGCGTGCGCCTCCGCGACCGCCTCGCGCAGCTTGAGGATGTTCGCCTCCGCCTGTGCGGGCGGCAGGTCGGTGCCCCGGACCCGCTGTTCGAGCAGCTGCACCTGGCCGGCGAGCTCCTCGTACTTGCGGTGGAAGTAGGCGAGGGCCTCCTCCGGTTCACCGGCCTGCCAGGACCCGACGACTCGTTCTCCCTCAGCCGTACGCACGTAGACGGTGCCGTCATCGTCTACCCGGCCCCATGGGTCGGTGGTCACCGTGTCCTCCCGCACTTGAATCAGCCTCCAGGGCCCGTTGTGCCCTTGGTTGTATTACGTCAGCTCTTGCTGGTTATTGTCACGTCTTTGATTTCGACGGGCTGCTTGGGAGCTCCCGTGCCATCGCCCATGGCGCCTTCGACGACGCCCTTCTTGGCGACCTTGTCCAGGATTTCCAGTCCCTTTGTCACCGTACCGAAAGGCGTGTAGTCGGGGCTCAGCCCGGTGTCGCCGAACACGATGAAGAACTGGCTGCCGTTGGTGTCGGGCCCGCTGTTGGCCATGGCCAGCACGCCCCGGGTGTACTTCGCGCCCTCGAGATTCTCGCTGACGAATCGGTAACCGGGGCCGCCCTGGCCGTCGGTCGGGTTCTTGCCGTCGCCCTTCGCCAGCGGGTCGCCGCACTGGAGGATGGGGAAGCTCGTGCCCATGCGGTGGCACCTGGTGTTGTCGAAGAAGTTCTTCGACGCCAGGTACTTGAACGAGTTGATCGTGCACGGAGCCTTGGCGGACTCCAGCCTGGCGACGATGTCCCCGAGGTTGGTCTTGATCGTCATGGTCGCCGGGGCGGTGCCGACCTTCTCCGGCGGCAGGCCCACCGACTTGATCTGACCCTGCGTCTCCGGAAGGTAGCCGCAGGTCCCGGTGGCCGCGTCGTACGCTTTGGGCTTGGGGGTGGGAGACTCGCTCGGCGCCGCGCTGGCGCTGGGCGCCGCCGTGGTCGTCGCGTCGCCGCTCTTCCCGGCGACGACCGCCGTCACCCCGACGATTCCGCCGATCACGACCACGACCGCGGTGCTGGTCCCGATCACCGCGGTGCGCCGCGCCTTCCGCTGACGTGCGGCACGTATCTGCATCTGCCGCTGGTAATGCTCCCGGGCCAACTGCTTCTGGCGGTCCTTGCCGGTGACCACTTCGCCCCTCCCGACTGTCCTGTCCTACTGCTCCATGAATGACTATTGAGGTGGGCGAATCGTATCGGCACACGGGTATTGGTTCGCAGCCCGCCGACCCGCACCGGTACCCTTCGGTTACATTCGCTCGCGCATTCCTTGATACATCTCAGAGACGTAGAGGCCACTTTCGTGCTCGTCGCAGGGTTTCCCGCAGGGTCCTTCCAGACCAACTGCTACGTCGTCGCTCCCGCCGCAGGCTCGGAGTGCGTCGTCATCGACCCTGGTCAGGACGCTGTGAAGGATCTCGACGACCTGCTGCGCGAGCACCGGCTGAAGCCCGTCGCGGTGCTACTCACACACGGTCATATCGACCATATGTGGTCGGTCGTGCCGGTGTGCGGTGCCCGCGACGTTCCCGCGTGGATCCACCCCGAGGACCGCGAGTTGCTGTCAGATCCGGGTAAGGGGCTTTCCCTGCAGACCCAGCAGATGTTCTTCGGCGGGCTGGAGTTCAGCGAGCCGGACGACGTGCGGGAGCTCTCCGACGGCGTGACGATGCGGCTCGCCGGTCTGGAGATCACCGTGGATCACGCCCCGGGCCATACCAGGGGGTCGGTGACGTTCAGGGTGCCCGACATCATGTTCTCGGGTGACCTGCTGTTCGCCGGCTCCATCGGCCGCACCGATCTTCCGGGCGGTGACCACGCGACGATCCTGCGCAGCCTGGCCAACGTGTGCCTGACGCTGCCGGACGAGACGACGGTCCTGCCCGGCCACGGACCACAGACGACCATCGGCCGTGAGCGCGCCACCAATCCTTATCTCAAGGAGGCTGCGCCTCACGGCGGCCCGACCAGGGGACTGTAATGAGCTTTCAGGCGCCCAAAGGCACCTTCGACTGGATGCCGCCGCGCTCGGACCGGGCACTGGCCGTGCGCGACGCGCTGGCCGCGCCGGCCCGCCGGGCCGGCTACCGCTATATCGAGACGCCCGCCTTCGAGGACACCGGGCTGTTCTCCCGAGGGGTAGGCGAGTCGACCGACATCGTCACGAAGGAGATGTACACCTTCCAGGACAAGGGCGGGCGGTCCATCGCGCTCCGCCCCGAGGGCACCGCGTCCGTGGCGCGCGCGGTCATCGAGCACGGGCTGCCCGGCGGGCCGCTCCCCATCAAGCTGTGGTACTCCGGCAGCTACTACCGCTACGAGCGGGCACAGAAAGGCCGATACCGGCACTTCTCCCAGGTGGGAGCCGAGGCTCTGGGCAGCGAGGATCCGGCCCTGGACGCGGAGCTGATCGTGCTGGCCATGGACGGCTACGCCGCGCTCGGCCTGAAGGGCGTGCGGCTGCTGCTCAACTCGCTCGGCTGCAAGGAGTGCCGCCCCGCCTACCGCTCCGCGCTCCAGGAGTTCCTGCGCGGCCTCGACCTCGACGAGGACACCCGGCGGCGGATCGAGATCAACCCGTTGCGGGTCCTCGACGACAAGCGCCCCGAGGTGCAGGCCCAACTCGGGGACGCGCCGTTGGTGACCGACCACCTGTGCGGGGCCTGCAAGGCCTACCACGAGGAGGTCCGGGGGCTGCTCACCGCCGCCGGCGTCGCGTACTCGGATGATCCACGACTCGTCCGCGGGCTCGACTACTACACCCGCACGACGTTCGAGTTCCTGCACGACGGGCTCGGCGCGCAGTCGGCCGTCGGCGGCGGCGGCCGCTACGACGGTCTGAGCGAGATGATCGGCGGCCCGCCGCTGCCCAGCGTCGGCTGGGCGCTCGGCGTGGACCGCACGGTTCTCGCCATGGAGGCCGAGGGTCTGTTCGAGGAACGGCCCGCGAGCGTCGAGGTGTTCGCCGTTCCTCTCGGCGAGGATGCCCGGCGGCGGGTCTTCGCGCTGGTGGCCGAGCTGCGCCGGGGCGGGATCACGGTGGACATGGCCTTCGGGGGGCGTGGCGTCAAGGGCGCCATGAAGGCCGCCGACCGTAGCGGCGCCCGTTATGCCCTGATCCTCGGTGACCGGGATCTTGAGGCGGAAGCCGTACAACTGAAGGACTTGACCACAGCAGAGCAGACCGCGGTGCCGCTTGCCGAGGTCGTCGACATCTTGAAGGGAAAACTCCTGTGACCCCGGGATACGAGCAGCCGGTGCACCATAAGAGCAGCATGCGTAGTCATGGGGCGGGCGACCTGCGCAAGCGGGACGCGGGCCAGAGGGTGACGCTGGCGGGCTGGGTGGCGCGCCGGCGCGACCACGGTGGTGTGGTCTTCATCGACCTGCGCG
>JBIOWF010000096.1:0-7543 GCA_044868295.1 Microtetraspora sp.
GGCTACCGCGTCGCGGTAGCCGTACCGGACAGTCCTGGACCGCCTCCATGCCGCGGACGTCGCCTACACTCTGAGCGTCGCTCGTGGGGTGGCTCCCGGAGGGTGACCGGCCCGTGGCAGGATGGCCGACTGCGGGCGGGTCGATGGGGACAGGTGCGAAGGAGGCCGCATGAGCGCGCAGATTCTGGACGGCAAGGCCACCGCGGCGAAGATCAAGACTGACCTGGCGGCACGCGTGGCCGCGCTCGCGGAGAGGGGCATCAGGCCCGGGCTCGGGACGGTCCTGGTCGGCGACGACCCCGGAAGCCAGATCTATGTGGCGGGCAAGCACCGTGACTGCGCCGAGGTCGGCATCGCCTCCATCCGCGTCGACCTCCCGCAGACGGCCACGCAGGCCGACGTCGAGGCGGCGATCGACGAGCTGAACGCCTCGGACGAGTGCACCGGCTACATCGTGCAGCTGCCGTTGCCGCGCCAGTTGCACACGATGGCGCTGCTGGAGCGCATGGACCCGGCCAAGGACGCCGACGGCCTGCACCCGATCAACCTCGGACGGCTGGTCCACATGGTCGACGCCCCGCTGCCGTGCACGCCGCGTGGCATCGTCCATCTCCTGCACGAGTACGGCGTGCCGCTCAAGGGCGCCGAAGTGGTCGTCGTCGGCCGCGGGATCACCGTTGGCCGCTCGCTCGGGCTGCTGCTGACCCGGCGTTCGGAGAACGCCACGGTGACCACGTGCCACACCGGCACCCAGGATCTCGCCGCGCACACCCGGCGTGCGGACGTGATCGTCGCGGCCGCGGGCGTGCCGAATCTGATCACGGCGGACATGGTGAAGCCGGGCGCGGCCGTGCTGGACGTGGGCGTCTCCCGGGTGGACGGCAAGATCGCGGGCGATGTCGCCCTCGACGTCGCCGAGGTCGCGGGCTTCGTCGCGCCCAACCCCGGCGGTGTCGGCCCGATGACCCGCGCGATGCTGATCACCAATGTGGTGGAGGCCGCCGAGCGGTCATAGGCCCGCTCACGGCGTCGTCCGCTCACGTCAGGCCTACTTGCTCTTGCCGGGACTCTTGCTCTTGCCGGGGCCCTTGCTCTTGCTGGGAGCGCGCAGCTGCTGCGCCAGCCAGGGCAGGGCCTGGGGAAGCTCGCGGGCCCACGTCTGAAAGTTGTGTCCCCCGCTCGGCAGGATGAGGGACGACGCCCGCATGGGTGGCTTCACGGCCGCGGCCGATCGCCGAGTTGAGCGGCGAGGAGGAGGAGCGGCTGCGGGGACTGCTCGCCCGGCACGGAGGGCAGGACTCGCTGGGCTACTTCGCGCTCAGCCGCGACAAGAGCGTGATCTTCTCGCCGTCCGGGAAGGCCGTGATCGCCTACCGGGTCGTCGCGGGCGTCATGCTCGCCAGCGGTGATCCGATCGGCGACATCGAAGCGTGGCCGGGCGCCATCAAACGGTTCATGGAGGAGGCCAGGCGGCACGCCTGGGTGCCCGCCGTCATCGGATGCAGCGAGACGGGCGGTGAGGTCTGGACGAGGGAGGCGGGGCTCGACGCTCTCGAAATCGGTGACGAGGCCATCGTCCAGGTCGCCGACTTCACCCTGGAAGGCCGGGCCATGCGCAATGTCCGGCAGATGGTGAGCCGGACCGAGCGGGCGGGATACACCTGCCGGATGCGCCGGGACGCCGATCCCGGGCCCAACGAACTGCTGATCGTCAAGGCCCTCAAGGAGCACCCGAGCTCGGTGTGACCAAGGTCTCCCTGAACTTCGCCATGTTCCGGTCGGCGCTCGCCAGGGGCGAGCGGCTCGGCGCCGGGCCGGTGCTGCGGGCCTGGCGCGGCATCCTCGTGTTCCTCTCCCGGTGGTTCCAGATCGAGTCGCTGTACAAGTTCAACGCCAAGTTCCAGCCCTACTGGGAGCCGCGGTTCGTGGTGTACCCGACCGCGCGTGACCTGCCGCGTATCGGCCTCTCGGCACTCCAGGCGGAGGCTTTCATCACGCTCGGCATGAGACGCCGCGTGGGACCGTGCCAATCAGCTGGCGCGGCGACTCGCGGCGGTGGCCGCGTGTTGCTGTCCCGGCGCGTCGGGCCGCTGTGACGGGACCACCGGGGTCGGCCTGACCAGCCCCAGCGCCACGACCTCGTTCGCCAGCCGGGTGCGCCGGTTGGTGCCCTCCGGGATGCGGAACTTCTGGTAGAGCCGCAGCAGGTGCTGTTTGACCGCCGCTTCGGTCACCACCAGGTCGTCGGCGATCTCCCGGGCCGTCGCCGGGGCCACGAAGGCCTCGTCCGACAGCGCCGGCCGGCACAACGAGGTCAGCACGTCGACCTCGCGGCGGGTCAGCTCCGGCGCGGCGGCCCGGCGCAGCTCCACCTCGGGGGTGAAGTCCTCGCGAGGTATCCCGCCGACCCTGGCACGGGCCGCGCCGAAGGAGACGACGTCCCCGTCGTCGAGGACCCTCCTGGCGATCGGCCTGCCGTTCACCCGTGTGCCGTTGCGGGACAGGCCCAGGTCAACGACGTACAGGTAGGGTCCGCGACGGACGAATTCGGCGTGCAGCCGGGACACGCTCGGATCCGTCAGCCGGATGTCGACGCCTCGGCCTCGACCGATCGTTGTGATCTCGGGGCGCAACGGCACGACCTCGCCACTGTCCTCGATCCGTATGAACGGCCCCTCCACGGCAGTTCCTCCCCACCCAGGTAGCCCGCCGTTACTTTCGCTACAGCTCCGGCTTACCCAGACGTGGGGATGCGGAATCTCCTTTGCCATAAGCAGAATCCGCGTTGAAATTGGTCTGGACCTCTGCGGAGCTCTTTACCTGCTCACGGGTAGACTTCGGGCGAAGATAAGCGGAGGAAACACTTATGGCGGACAAGCCCACCAAAGGCCTCGCCGATGTCGTCGCCGCGTCCACAGCGCTGAGCGACATCGACGGGACAGCCGGTCGCCTCTTCTATCGTGGCTACGACATCCACGACCTGGCCGGCCGCACGACCTTCGAGGAGGCCGCGCATCTGCTCCAGCACGGCTCGCTGCCCACCCGGGCGCAGCTGGCCGACTACGGGGCAGAGCTCGTCCGAGGCCGCAGCCTCGGGGCTCTCGTCGAAAGCAACATCCCCGAGATCGCCGCGGCGGAAGCGCCGATGGAGGCGCTGCGGACGCTGGTCTCCCTGGCCAGCGCGGAGGATCCCGACAAGGATTCCAACGCCGCCGACGCTAACCTGCGCAAGGCGGCACGGCTGACGGCGCAGCAGCCGATCCTGGTAGCCCGCTACCACGCCGCCCGCACCGGCGGCGCTGTCCCCGACCCCGACCCCGAGCTCAGCATCGCGGCGAACTTCCTGCTGCAGATCACCGGCCGCACCCCGTCCCAGCGCGAGGTCGAGATCTTCGACGAGTGCCTGGTGCTGCACGCCGACCACACGATGAACGCCTCCACGTTCGCCGCCCGCGTCTGCGCCGCGACCCTGTCCGACATGCACTCGGCCATCGTCGCCGCCATCGGCACGCTCAAGGGCCCCCTGCACGGCGGCGCGAACGAGCAGGTCATGCGCACGTTGGAAGCGTTGGAGCCGAGCGGCGTGGCGCAGGCCGTCCGAGACAGACTCGCCGCGGGCGAGAAGATCATGGGCTTCGGCCACCGTGTCTACAAGACCGAGGACCCGCGGGCGACGCACCTGCGGAAGATGTCCAAGGAACTCGGTGAGGCGTCCGGTGACGACACCTTCTACCGGATGTCCAAGGAAATGGAGGAGGTGGTCTTCGCGGAAAAGGGTCTCTACCCGAATGTCGACTTCTACGCGGCGACCGTCTATCACTACCTTGGCATTCCGACCGACCTGTTCACGCCGGTGTTCTCGGTCAGCCGGATGTCCGGGTGGACCGCCCACGTGATCGAGCAGCACGCCGACAACCGCCTGATCCGGCCGGACAGCGAGTACATCGGCGAGCGCGACCAGAAGTGGACCCCGATCGACGAGCGGTGAACGCCGGAGCGAGCGGAGTGGTCGGCCGAGGTACGAGGCCGCCCGCGTAGCGAGTGAGGGTGTGAACGCGAGCATAGGAACGAGCGGTGAACACCGGAGCGAGCGGAGTGGTCGGCCGGGGTACGAGGCCGCCCGCGTAGCGAGTGAGGATGTGAACGCCACTATAGGCGCGAGGAACAAAGGCGTGAGCTGGGGGCCGTACCTGCTGGTTCTGGCGGGTGCGGCCACCGGGCTGGGCGTGATCGCGATGGGCGTCCCGCCATGGGCCGGCGGTGTGATCTTGGGGGTCGCGCTGATCGCGGGGTCGGCGTTCAGGCTGATGGTGCCCGACGAGCGCGCGGGGCCGCTCGCGTCCCGGGGTCGCATGATGGACGCCCTCACCTTCGCCGCCATGGGCGCTCTTTTGGTGATCGGCTCGCTGAGCCTGCTCCTGCGTCTGCACGGTACCTAGTCACGGGCGTACCACACCCGTCCGATAACCTCAACGGTCAGTGAGCCTCAAAAAGGACTGTCTGGCCCGTGTCAGCTGAGAAGGGGAACCCCACGCATGCCCAAGATCAAGGTAGCCGGTCCGGTCGTCGAGCTTGACGGCGACGAGATGACCCGGATCATCTGGCAGTTCATCAAGGACCAGCTGATCCTTCCCTACCTCGACGTCGACCTGAAGTACTACGACCTCGGCATCGAGCACCGTGACGCCACTGACGACCAGGTCACCATCGACGCCGCGAACGCCATCAAGCAGTACGGCGTCGGCGTCAAGTGTGCGACGATCACGCCGGATGAGGCGCGGGTCGAGGAGTTCGGCCTGAAGAAGATGTGGAAGTCCCCGAACGGGACCATCCGTAACATCCTCGGCGGTGTCATCTTCCGTGAGCCGATCATCATGTCGAACGTGCCTCGGCTCGTTCCCGGCTGGACCAAGCCGATCGTCGTCGGCCGTCACGCGTTCGGGGACCAGTACCGCGCCACCGACCTCAAGGTTCCGGGCGAGGGCACGCTGACCCTCACGTTCACCCCGAAGGACGGCTCCGAGCCGATCGAGCTCAACGTCTTCGACTTCCCGGGCCCCGGCGTGGCCATGGCCATGTACAACCTGGACGATTCGATCCGCGACTTCGCGCGTGCCTCGATGCGGTACGGCCTGGCCCGCAAGTTCCCGGTCTACCTGTCGACGAAGAACACGATCATGAAGGCCTACGACGGCCGTTTCAAGGACATCTTCGCCGAGGTGTTCGAGAGCGAGTTCAAGGCCGACTTCGAGGCCGCCGGGATCACCTACGAGCACCGCCTCATCGACGACATGGTCGCCGCGTCCCTCAAGTGGGAGGGCGGCTACGTCTGGGCCTGCAAGAACTACGACGGTGACGTCCAGTCCGACACGGTCGCCCAGGGCTTCGGCTCGCTGGGCCTCATGACCAGCGTCCTGATGACGCCGGACGGCCGGACCGTCGAGGCCGAGGCGGCGCACGGCACGGTCACGCGGCACTTCCGCCAGCACCAGCAGGGCAAGCCGACCTCCACGAACCCGATCGCCTCGATCTTCGCGTGGACGCGCGGTCTGCAGCACCGTGGCAAGCTCGACAGCCAGCCCGAGGTCATCGACTTCGCCGCGAAGCTGGAGCAGGTCTGCGTCGAGACCGTCGAGGGCGGTCAGATGACCAAGGACCTCGCGCTGCTGGTCGGCGGCGACGCCGAGTGGCTGACGACCCAGGACTTCCTCGCCGCTCTGGACGAGAACCTGCGCAAGAAGATGTCTGCCTGACTCCTTCTCGGAAACGGGCCGCTCACCGGCGACGGTGTGCGGCTCTTTTCGTTTCCCCGACGGTCACGGCGTGGTATCGGCCGCCTGGGAAGGTGCCGCAAGGTCGTAAAGTTCTGCTGGTCAGTACTTTGCCGAATCGTGGGGAACGTGGGATGCCGGAGATCGCGCCTCTCGGCCTGGGGGATCCGAACCAGCTCGGTCCCTTCGCATTGTCCGGGCGCGTCGGCGAGGGTGGGCAGGGCGTCGTCTACCTCGGCCAGAACGAGGCGGGAGAGCGGGCCGCGATCAAGCTGCTGCACGTCAAGTTCAGTGGTGACGCGGTGGCCCGGTCCCGGTTCGCCCGTGAGCTCCGCGCGGCCCAGCGGGTGGCGAGCTTCTGCACCGCTCGGGTGATCGCGGCCGATCTCGAAGGCGACACGCCGTACATCGCGAGCGAGTACATCGAGGGCCGGTCCCTGCGGGAAACGGTGGAGGCGACCGGCCCCCTGACGGCGGCGCCGCTGGAGCGTCTCGCGATCGGTACGGCCACGGCGCTCACGGCCATCCACCACGCGGGGATCGTGCACCGGGATTTCAAGCCCGACAACGTGCTGCTCGCCGCGGACGGGCCCCGGGTGGTCGACTTCGGCATCGCCCGGATCATCGACTCGACGGGCACGATCACCAGCCGGGCGATCGGCACCCCCGCGTACATGGCGCCGGAGCAGATCTCCGGGGATACCATCGGCCCGCCGACCGACGTGTTCGCCTGGGGCTCGACGATCGCGTACGCGGCGACGGGGAAGGCGGCGTTCGGCGGCGACTCGATCGCGGTCGTGCTGAACCGCATTCTGAACCACGACATCGACGTGACGCCGCTGCCGGAGCCGCTGCGGAGCGTGGTGCGATCCTGCCTGAGCAAGGCCGCGGCCACCCGGCCGACGGCAGACCAGATCCTGCTTCGCCTTCTCGGCCGTTCCGACTCCGGGGGCGCGTCGACGGTCGTGATGACCCAGGGCGTCCAGGTGGCCGACCCGCGTGACGCGACCCGGATGCCCCGCCTCCCGGAGGGCCCGCTGCCGCAGACGGGTGCCGGGCCCGGCTGGCCGCCGCCGCAGACAGGTGCTGGGCCTGGCTGGCCGCCGGCGACGCAGACGGGTGCCTGGCCCGGCGGCCCCTCGGCGACGCAGGGGAGCGCCGGATCCGGCGGGCCCCCGGCCGGGATCCGGGGCGGGGGGCCGCAGCCCCCGCCGGATCGGCGGTCATCGAAGCATCAATGGATGGCCGTGGCCATGACCGGCGTGGCGGTGGTGGTGCTCGGCACGGTGGTGGCCGTGACCCAGCTCTGGCCGGGCGGCACGACGGCAAGCCCCTCCGCCACGACTTACGCGAATTCCAGCGCGGGGCCATCCGGGTCCCCGACGTTCTCCTCGATCGTGGACAAGGCGGCCAGGACGAAGAAGCTGACCATCGGCGTGAAGGGGGACCTGCCCGGCATCGGCTTTCCGCAGAACGGGGTCTGGACGGGCTTCGACGTCGACGTCGCCAGGTTCGTCGCGCGGCAGTTGGGCGTTCCGGCGAGTGGGATCACCTTCAAAGCGGTCAAACGGGCGGACCGGGTGAAGGCGCTGGCTTCTGGGGCGGTGGACCTGGTCGTCGCGACGTACGCCTACAACCACTACAGGAACGACGCGGTCACCTTCGCCGGGCCGTACTACACCGCGCACACCGATGTCCTGGTGCTCAGGGGATCCAAGATCGCGACCGCTGCCGACCTCGATGGGAAGCGGTTGTGCAACCCGAAGGGCAGC
>JBIOWF010000097.1:0-17661 GCA_044868295.1 Microtetraspora sp.
GTCTGCGCAGTGATCTCGGCTCCTTCGTCATCGACATCATCTATCCGGTAGAAACCATGGCTTCCTCGCTGCCGAACCTTGTAACCGCCGGCCTGGAGAATTGCCCTGATCACTTCCCTGCTCGACATCATGAGCATACCTTAGCCACTAAACAGTTCAAGCGTTAAGGCATTAAACACATTACTACCTGGGGAAATACGTCCTGAGACGGCTCAAAAGCGACAGGCCGAGCGCGGATGACCCCGCGTGAGACGTACGGGAAAGATCAAGTCACTGACGATTGTTCTTGGCGGCCGCGATGAGCTCCTGCTGGAGCTTGGCCACATCCCGGTCCTGCTGGAACACTTCGACCGCGACGCTGATCGCGTTACGCCAGGCGTCGTTGGCGACGACGCCGTGCTGGATCGAGCCGGCCAGCTTGCTGTTGGCCCACTGGCCGAGGTCCCACTTCAGGTAGTCCCGGTAGAGGGACTTCTCGGCGTCCTTGCGGGCCGGGATGGAGCCCTTCTTCGGGTTGAAGGCGTCCTGGCCCTCCTTACTGGCCGCGACCTTCAGCCACGCCACGGCGCCGTCCCGGTTGGGCGCGCCCTTGGGCAGGGTGAAGCTGTCCGACAGCCACATGAAGGTGCCGTCCGTCCCCGGCGAGGCGGCCCAGTAGAAGTCGGTCTTGGACGTCTTGCCGAGGCCTCCGTCCGGCGGGTTGTGGAAGTAGCCGTAGGCCCAGTCGCCCATGATGTTGAACGCGGCCTCGCCGTCGGCGACCTGCTTGGCCGCGGGCTGCCAGTCCTCCTGCGGGGTCACCGTGTACGAAAGGACGGCCTTGAAGTCGTTCAGCGCCTTGGTGACGTTCGGCGCGGACCAGTCGGCGTTCGCCGTCCACAGCTGGTTGTACGCGTCGGTGCCGAGTGAGCCGAGCAGCACGCTTTCGAGCAGGTGGACCACCGTCCACTGCGATCCGATCGACAGCGGGATCTTCCCGATGCTCCGCACCTTGCGGAGGTCGGTGATGAACTCCTCGATCGTCTTGGGCACCGACGCGATCCCCGCTTCCCTCAGCACGCCCGGGTTGAACCACAGGACGTTGGAGCGGTGGATGTTCACCGGCACCGAATAGATCTGCCCCTCGACCGAGATCTGGTCGATGAGCTCCTCCGGGAAGACGTCCTTCAGCTTCAGCTCGTCGTACAGGAAGTTCAGCGACTCGAGCTTGCCGTTGTTGATGTGCCCCTGCAGTTCCGCGCCCGCGTGTCCCTGGAATGTGTCGGGAGGCTGGTCGGCCTGCAGTTTGCTGGACAGCAGAGCGCGGGCCTGGTCACCCGAGCCGCCCGAGACGGCGGCGTCGAAGAAGGCGAAGCCCGCGTTCTCCTTCTCGAAGATCTTACGCATCGCCTTCAGGCCGTCAGCCTCGCCGGGGCCCGTCCACCAGGAGAAGACCTCGACCTTCCTCCGGGTGGGCTGGTCGCCGCCCCTCGCCTCTTCGGCGCCTCCACAGGCGATGAGAGTGAGCATGCCGGCCACGGAGAACGCGACGGCTGCCATCCACCGGCGTCTCATCGCAACATTCCCTTCGGGGTTCGGGTAGACGTTCTTGCTCTGGAAAACTCCTGACAAGGTGTCAGTACGGCAGGCCCATCAACCCACCTCGCCCCAGCGAACACAAGGTTTTGCACCTATAACGCCTATACATACGATTGCTCCTTTTTTACACCAATCGGATAGATCTTGGACTGGACATCCGGAACCTGGGACGGCATTCTCCTCCCCGAGCGAGGCGCGCCGGAAGAATTCGCTGGCGAATCGCCGGTGCCGCCGCGCACACTGGCGACATGGCGGCCACCCCCACCGCGAAGGACCCCGGGGAAGACACTGCCCCGGCCTATGACGATCTGCCCGACCTCGCCGACCTCAGCGCGCCGATCTGGTACGCCCACAGCGGCAACCTGTCCCGCATCGGCTTCCTCACCGTCGCCCGGCGACTGCCTCGGCTGATCTCGCAGGCCGTGCGGATGGCCTGGCAGGCGAGCCCTCGTGACACCGTCCTCACCATCGGTCTCAGCCTGCTCGGCGGCGTCTTCACCGCCTTCGGGCTGCTGGCCACGACCGGCGTGCTTGAGGCGCTGTTCGCCGCCGGGCCGACGCCCGAGCGGGTCCGGGCCGCCCTGCCCGCGCTACTCGTCGTCGGCGCGGCCGCCACGATCCGCACCCTGCTCCAAGCCGGGGCCGGCTGGGCGCAGGCCAGGCTCGGCCCGCAGGTGAGCCGGATCACCGAGAAGCGACTTTACGGGCTGACCAGCCAGGTCGACCTCGTCTGCTTCGACGATCCCGAGTTCCACGACTCCCTGCAGCGGGCCAGGTCACGCGGCACGGCGATGGCGAAATACGTGGTGGATCCGGCCATCGACACCCTGACCGGGGTCGTGGGCATCGCGGCCGCCGCGGGCGTGCTCGGCCTGCTGCACCCCGTGCTGCTGCCGCTGCTCGTGCTCGCCGTCGTTCCCGACGCCTGGGCCGCGATCCGGGCGGCGCGCATGGGCTACGTTACGGACCTGACTCTGGTCCCCGCGCGCCGACGAAAGTACATCATCACGGACCTGATGACGGACAAGGACACCGCCGCCGAGGTCCGCTCCTTCACCATGCGCGGCTTCCTCATGCGGATGTACGACAAAGTGGCCCAGTCCGAGCAGCGGGTCATGCTCGACCTGGCCCGGCGGCAGACGTTCGCCCGGATCGTGGGCGAGGCGCTCGGCGGGGTGGGCAAGGGCGCCGTCTACGTCGCGCTCGGCCTGCTGCTGGCGATGGGCGCGGTGCCGCTGGCCGTGGCCGGGACGGCGGTGCTGGCCATCCGGGCGGGCCAGCAGTCGCTCGCCAATTTCATGTACGCCACGAACCGTCTCTACGAGGAGGGGCTGTACTTCACGGACTTCCTCGACTTCACGCACCAGGCGGAACAGCGCATCACGGACGAGCGGACCCACGAGGTCCCCGAGCGCTTCAACCGGATCACCGCCGAAGATGTGACGTTCACCTATCCGGGTAGCGAAACACCGGCGCTGCGCGGGGTGTCGATCCACATCGAGCGCGGCGAGGTCGTCGCGCTGGTCGGCGAGAACGGCTCAGGCAAGACCACGCTGTCGAAGATCCTCGCGGGCCTCTACGACCCGGACGGCGGGCGGATCCGCTGGGACGAGACCGACCTGCGGGAGGTCGATCCGAGCAGGCTCAGGAGCCACATCGCGGTGATCGCGCAGGACCACACCCGCTGGCCGCTGACCGCCTGGCACAACATCACCATGGGGACCGTCCGTGGTGAGGACGCCGTGGCCGACGCCGCCGAGGTCGCGGGCGCCGACCAGGTCATCGACGAGTTGCCGCACGGCTACCGCACCCTCCTCGACCGGCGGTTCAAGGACGGCCAGGAACTTTCGGGCGGCCAGTGGCAACGGATCGCCGTCGCCCGCGGCTTCTACCGGGACGCGCCGCTGCTGATCTGCGACGAGCCGACCGCGGCGCTGGACGCCCGGGCCGAGCACGCTCTGTTCGAGCGGATCCGCCGGCATGCCGACGGCCGCACGGTCCTCCTGATCACCCACCGGCTGGCCAGCGTGCGCTACGCCGACCGGATCTACGTGCTCGGCCACGGCAAGGTCATCGAGCACGGCACCCACGACCAGTTGATCACCCTGGACGGCGTCTACGCCGACCTCTACAACCTCCAGGCACAGGCATACCGGACCACCTGAATCAGGAGGCTCGCTCGCCCTCGCAACCGTAGATCGTCTCCGGGACGACCACCGTGTCCTTGTAGTACTGGATCTTGCGCTGGATCGCGCTCTGCTTCTGCCGCAGATCGGCGATCTGCTCCTCGACCTCGCGGTCGTGGGCCTCCAGCAGCGCGATCCGGTCCCGGATGGTGTGCCTGCCCTGCCGTACCAGCTCGGCGAAGCGCAACATCTCGGCGATCGGCATCCCGGTGTCCCGCAGGCAGCGGATCATGCCGAGCCAACCCACGTCGTCCTCGGTGAACCGGCGCTGACCATAGGCGTTACGCCCGATCCGCTCCAGCAGCCCGATGCGCTCGTAGTAGCGGAGCGTGTCGAGGCTGAACCCCGTCTCCTCGACGACCTGTCCCGGTGTATAGACAGCCACGGTCCGATCCTGGCACCTGGAGTGGACTCCAGGTCAAGCTGAATCCCGCCACCTCCGGAAGCGAGGTCACGGGAGGTGCTCCGAGAGATAGCGCCGGACGAGTCGCTTGCACTCGGTGATCAGGTCGGGGTCGCCCTCGGGGTGGGCGCGGAAGGCGAGCTTGAGGACGGCGTCGGCCGCCTCGACGGACACGATGAAGGCGCGGTCCAGGCCTGGGCTGGTGGGCGCGTCGAGCAACTCCACGGTCAGCGTCCGCAGCCGGTCGGCGACGACGACGTTGTTCTCCAGCGCGGCGTCGAGCATGCGCTGGGTGCCGGGCAGGGCGGGCCCGCCGGGCGCCGCCAGAATCTCGCCGAAGTCGACGGTTCCGAAGCCGGGCGTGGTCCGCTTCATGAGCACGAACTCGTCGATGACCAGGTCCACGGCGTCGGTCCAGTGGGAGAGGAACGCCCCCGCCAGCCTCGTCGCCATCCGGTCGAGGAAGGCGTCGAGGTTGCGCAGCGCGAGCGCTCGGACCAGCCCCTGCTTGTCGTTGAAGAACTGGTAGAAGGTCCCGATGGGCACCTCGGCCCGGCGGGCGACTTCCTTGGTGGTGAGCCCGTCATAGCCCACCTCGTCGAGCAGCCGCGCGCATTCGTCCAGCATGCGCTCCACCCGCTCCTGGCTGCGCCGCTGGGCGGGGCGGCGGCGGAGCGTTGCACCGGCGAGGTTCGTCATTGAGACATTGTCCATCACCGCGATTGCCGACGCGTTAACATGAGCTTCACTCATATGCAGAAGCGAGGGTGACACATGTTCCTGTGGGGTACGGCTACCGCTTCCTACCAGGTCGAAGGCGCCGTCTCCACAGACGGCCGGGGGGCCTCGATCTGGGACACCTTCGCCCACGAGCCGGGACGCGTCAGGGACGGGCACACCGGCGACGTGGCCTGCGATCACTACCACCGATGGCCCGAAGACGTGGCACTGATGGCGGAGGCGGGGCTGGGTGCCTACCGCTTCTCGATCGCCTGGCCGCGAATCCTGCCGACCGGGCGGGGCGAGATCAACCAGGCGGGGCTCGACTTCTACGACCGGCTCGTCGACGGGCTGTGCGAGCAGGGCATCGCCCCGGCGGCGACGCTCTTCCACTGGGACCTGCCGCAGGCCCTGGAAGACGAAGGTGGCTGGCTGAATCGCGATGTTTCCGGATACTTCGCCGACTACGCGGTCATCGTCGCCGACCGGCTCGGCGATCGGGTCAAGATGTGGATCACGCTCAACGAGCCGTTCATCCACATGGCCTCCGGCTACGGCCTGGGCGTGCACGCTCCCGGCAAGGCGCTGCTCCTCGACGCCCTCCCGGTGGCCCATCACCAGTTGCTCGGGCACGGCCTCGCCGTACCGGCGCTCAGGGCGGGTGGCGACGGGCAGGTGCTGATCACCAACAACTGCACGCCCGTCTGGCCCGCCTCGGACGCGCCTGAGGACCTCGCGGCGGCCGACGCCTACGACGCGCTGCACAACCGGCTCTTCAACGACCCCATCCTTCTCGGTAAATATCCCGACCTCTCGGCGTATGGCCTGGAAGAGTTGGACTTCGTCCGTACGGGCGACCTGGAGACCATCGCCCAGCCGCTCGACGGCCTGGGGATCAACTACTACAACCCCACGAGGATCTCCGCGCCGACCACGGACGGCCTGCCGTTCGAGGACGCCGGAATCACCGGATATCCCACGACCGCATTCGGCTGGCCGGTCGTCCCCGACGGCCTGCGCGAGCTGCTCGCCTCCCTCAAGTCCCGGTACGGCACGGCGCTCCCCCCGGTCTACATCACCGAGAACGGCTGCTCCTACGAGGGGATCGAGGACCAGGAGCGCATCGACTTCCTCGACGGCCACATCAAGGCCGTCAGGCGGGCGCAGGAGGAGGGCGTGGACGTGCGCGGCTACTTCGTGTGGTCCCTGCTCGACAACTTCGAATGGGCCGAGGGTTACCACCAGCGCTTCGGCCTCGTCCACGTCGACTTCGAAACCCAGAAGCGCACCCCGAAAGCCTCCTACCACTGGCTGAAGACGCTCATCGCGAGCTCCGGCGCGTCAGGACACTAGGTTCGGCGGCGATTCGACCGCCCGAGCACACTGAGACAGACCCGACACGTGATCTGGCGCAGGGCGCCTCAGAGCACTGAGACGTGGACGTGGTCGTAGTGGTTGGCCGTGGTGCTGCCGCGGTCGGCCATCATCCGCCAGCCGGTGCCGGTGCGCATGTCGTAGAAGCGCTGCTGCCAGATGATGTACATGATCCCGTACTGGGAGGCGTGGTCGATGCACCACTGCGCGAGCGCGTCGCCGCGCTCCTTGGCCACGGCGTCCGGCAGGCGACCGCCGCTGCTCATCATGAAATCGCAGGCCCGGCCCTTGCCGTGCTCTCCCGGGTCACCCGGGCGTAAGCAGCCGTAGCTGAAGGGCATGGGGAAGTTCTGCAGGACGGCGTTGCGGACCGTGATCATCCGAGGGGTCAGGCCGGTGCCGGCGTCGGGCGCCTGGAAGCCGTACTTGGCCAGGCGCGCCTCGACCTCGCGCCTCTTGGCCTGCAGTTCCTTGATGTCCTTCTGCAGTTTGACGATCTTCGCGTCGGCGTCCTTGGCGGCCTTCTTCTGCTGCGCGATCAGCCACTTGATGCTGGTGAGCCGCTCGGTCTTCTCGCTGGACAGGTAGACCAAGGTCGAGATGGTCCCGAGGCTGGCCTCCATCGTGAAGAGCCGCGTGTCGTCGACGCCGCCGCCCATGTAGGTGGTTTGGGCGAAGTGCACCACCTGCTGTTCGGCGCTGTTGAGGTCGCGCTTGAGCTTTCTGACCCGCGCGGACGCCTTCTCGGCGGCGCTCTTGGTGTCCTCGAGGCTCACGATCTCACCGCGGTACGCCTTGGAGAGATCGGCGGCCTGCTTGGTGAGCAGGCGCATCTTCGCCTGCCGATCGGGCTCGGCCTCCGCGCCGGGAGCGGCCGGCACGCCGAGCAGCGCGGTGGCCACCACCGCGAGACCGACCCAGCGCCGCACGCGACCTCCACTCACAGACGGACCGAAACTATAGAAGACGATCTTGATGCCTGTCACCGGAACGGAGGAACTGACGCACCATTGACGAAGTATCTATGACTTTGGGGCGATTTGGAGAATTGGGCATTTACGCGCCGTTACCAACTTGAGACTTTCGCGAGTCCTGACGTGACTTGTACGAGACCGAAGAGCGAGCGAGATTCGGTTGATCGTCACCCTCACGAAGGGCCCATCCATGTCCCGACGACTGATCTTGTCAGTCTTCGCCGCCGGCACGCTGGGAGCGGCGATGCTCCTGCCGATCTCCGGCGCTCAAGCGGTGTCCGGAGATCCGCTCCCGCCCAAGGACCGGAGTGATCTCTACCAGCTGGACAGCACACCCGGAACCGCGGGTCAGCTGACCGAGAAGGGCTTCGACGTCGTCCAGGAAGAGATCGTGGGCGACAAGGAGCACATCGAGCTCACCGCGACCCCGATCGAGCTCAAGAAGCTGCGGAGCCTCGGCCACAAGCCGGAACCCGTACGGAACCCGAAGGGTGAAACACAGCAGCAGGCGGCGAAGGCCCAAGCGGCCGGTGGCTACACCGTCTGGAAGTCCTACTCCGAGTCGGGCGGCATCGCCGACCAGCTCAAGGCCATCGCGGACGGCAACAAGGAGATCGCGAAGCTGGAGTCGATCGGGAAGACGGTCCAGGGCAAGGACATCCTGGCGATCAAGCTGAGCAAGCTCGCGCGGGTCCTGCCGGACGGCGTCAAGCCCGCGGTGCTCTACTCGGCGACCCAGCACGCGCGTGAGTGGATCGCGCCAGAGGTCGACATGCGCCTGCTGAAGTATCTGGTCGCCAACAAGGCCACGCCGGAGATCAACAAGCTCCTGACCACGACCGAGGTCTGGTTCGTCCCGGTGGCCAACCCGGACGGCTACGACTTCACCTTCACCGGGGGCAACCGGCTTTGGCGTAAGAACCTGCGGGACAACGACGGCGACGGCGCGATCACCGCTAATGACGGCGTCGACCCGAACCGTAACTTCGCCACGAACTGGCACTACGACGAGGAGGGCTCCTCCAGCGTCCTGAGCAGCCAGACCTACCGCGGCACCGCGCCCTCCTCCGAGCCGGAGACCAAGGCGATGGACGGCCTGCTCAAGCGGATCAAGTTCAAGGCCCAGGTCAACTACCACTCGTTCGGCCCGCTGCTGCTCTATCCCGAGGGCTGGCAGGTGGCGACCAAGACCGCCGACGACCCGGTCTACCTCGCGCTGACCGGCACCGACGAGAAGCCCGCGGTGCCCGGTTTCGACCCCGGCGTCGGCGCCGAGCTCTACACGACCAACGGCGAGACCACCGACCACGCGCACAAGGTGTACGGCACGCTCGCCTGGACGCCGGAGCTGGAGGAGGGCTGCGAAGGCTGTGGCTTCGTCTTCCCCGACGATGAGGCGCTCGTGCAGGCCCAGTTCGAGAAGCAGCTGCCGTTCGCGCTCGACGTGGTCAAGTCGGCGCTGAACCCGAGCGATCCGGTCAGCCACCTGGGCAACACCGTGGCGGACTTCGTCGTCGACAAGTTCGACGTCAGCTACGGCAAGGACCAGGTCGTCCAGGTGGACGCCAAGCGCAAGCTCGGCCCCGTCCTCCTCAAGTACCAGATCAACGGCGGCGCCACGAAGATCGCGCTGACCTCCGAGTGGGGCGGCGGCGAGCGGTACGGCCAGGGCTACAACACCTACTTCCACCAGCTCAGGGGGAAGGTCAAGGGAGCCAATCCGGGTGACAGCGTGAAGGTCCGGTTCGTCTCGGCCGGCAAGCAGAGCGAGGAGTTCACCTACAAGGTCGCGGACGACATCGACGGCAAGGTTTTGATCGTCGCGGCGGAGGACGTCACGGGCGCCGGCCCGGCGCAGGGCGTGACCGAGGCGAAGTACGCCGACGACTACGCCAAGGCCCTGACGGAGGCCGGCTACACCTCCGACGTCTACGACGTGGACAAGAACGGCCGCAAGGCGCCGCACCCGCTCGGCGTGCTCAGCCACTACAAGGCCGTCGTCTGGGAGACCGGCGACGACGTCATCCCGCGCACGGTCGGCCAGCCCGGCGGCACCGCCGCGAACCTGGCCGAGACCCTGGAGCTGGCCTTCCGCGACTACCTCAACGAGGGCGGCAAGCTCTTCGCCACCGGCAAGTACGCCCTCTACGGGCAGAACGTGAACGGCGCCTACTGGTACGAACCGGACTACCCGGCCCAGTCGGAGTGCGCCGTCCGGACCAAGCCGCCGTGCCTCGCGCTGAGTAACGACTTCGCGCAGTACTACCTCGGCGCCTACACCTTCGTGGACGGTGGCGGCCAGGACGCCTCGGGCAACACCCTCCCGCTCAAGGGCACCGGCGGCGCCTTCTCCGGCTTCCTCGGCACCCTGAACGGCGGGGACTCCCCCGGCAACCAGGACCACACGTCCACATTCGTGAGCACC
The DNA here is from genome assembly GCA_044868295.1 of Microtetraspora sp. Classification (GTDB taxonomy): domain Bacteria; phylum Actinomycetota; class Actinomycetes; order Streptosporangiales; family Streptosporangiaceae; genus JBIOWF01. The sequence continues at coordinate 9,661 of JBIOWF010000097.1, forward strand.
TCGCCGGTGCTGCCGGCCGACAAGTTCCCGCTGTTCGCCGGCTCGGCCCCGCTGAAGTGGGAGTACAGCGGAGGAGCGCCGTTCAGCCCGCACACCGGCGCCTGGGACGTGCAGAGCGGCCAGGCGGACGTGTCCTGGAAGAGGCTGACCAAAACGATCGACCTCACCGGGAAGACCAGCGGCAACCTGTCGTTCTGGACGTCCTTCGACACCGAGCCCAACTGGGACTTCCTGACCGTCGAGGCGCACACGGCGGGCCAGAACGACTGGACGACACTGCCCGACGCCAACGGGCACACGAGCGAGGAGCCCGGCGACAGCTGTGCCAGCGGCTGGGTGGCCATCCACCCGTTCACCGCCCGGTACCAGACGTTCGACGGCGCGTCCGCCTGCACCGCGACCGGCAGCACCGGCGCGTGGCACGCGGCCTCGGGTTCGTCGAACGGCTGGCAGCAGTGGTCGATCGACCTGTCGGCCTACGCGGGCAAGCAGGTCGAGGTCTCGATCTCCTACATCAGCGACTGGGGCACGCAGGGCCTCGGCGTCTGGCTCGACGACGCGAAGATCACGGCCGACGGGGCGCCCGCGGCGGAGACGTCGTTCGAGTCAGACCTCGGCGGCTGGACCGTCGCCGGTCCGCCTGAGGGCTCGGCGACGGGCATCAACGACTGGGCGCGCAGCGACCAGTCGTTGGATGACGGCGCGGGTGTCGTGACCAAGGACACCGTCTACTTCGGCTTCGGCGCCGAGGGCGCGACGACCCAGGCACTGCGCACCGACCTGGTCAAGCGTGCGATGGCCCACCTGTTCGGCACTTCCCTGCCCTGAGACCGTGAGCCCTCTGAGGCTTTGGGGCTTTGGGGCTTTGGGGCTTTGAGGCTTTGAGGCTTTGAGGCTCTGAGGCTTTGAGGCCTGTGAGCCGCCGATGAGGCCGGTAGGCGGCCCGACCGGCCCGCGCAGCGTCGCGGGCCGGTCGCGGGGAAGCATCCACCTCTGGGTGAGCCCTCCCCGGGTTGGGAGGCATCCGCCCGGTCCTGTAGGCCAGCGCGGCGTCGCGCTGCCGCGCTGGCCTACAGGACCGGAGGCCGCGCCCAGCGCGCCCCCGCGACGCTGGGCCACACCACGCGAATGGTGCGCGCCGATCCCCGCGAATCGGCGGTTCGGGCCCACTCTTCAGGCAAGCAGATCCGTACAAATGATGTAGACGACCGTTATTGCGGTTTGGTTCGCGAAATCCACTGACCAATTTTCCGGATCAGCTCGGGAGTCGCCGCCGACTCGGCGTGGCCGTACCCCGGAATGATCCACAACTCCTTGGGGTCCTTGGCTCCGCCGTACAGCTGATGTGCGTGTTCCAGCGGAAAGAACGAGTCGGCGTCCCCGTGCACGACCAGCAACGGCACCGGGGAGATGAGCGCGGCGGCCTCGAAGGGCGGCAGCGGGATCGGGTCCCACGTCCCGGCGGCGATCCGGGTGCGCTTCGCCACTCTCGCCATGAACCGCCCCGCCGGCCGCTCGATCGCCCAGTGCACCTGGCGCATCGGCCGGGTGCCCCGGTAGTACCACCGTGCCGGGCCGCTCACCGCGACCACCGCGTCCACGCCCCCGTGCAGCGCCGCGTGCCGTACGGCCACGGCGGCTCCCATCGAGAAGCCGACGGTGACGACACGCCGATAACCGATCGCGTGGGCGTGCTTGACCGCGGCGTCGAGGTCGAGAACCTCCAGATCCCCCACGGTCGACTCGCCGGTGGAGCGCCCGTGGCCGCGGAAGTCGAAAGAGAGCACCCCGCCGAAGCCGGACAGGACGTGCACGATGCGCCGCGTCGGCCGCTCCCGCCAGGACCCGGTGAACCCATGGGCGACCACGATGCCCAGATCGAGCGAGCCGCTGGGCGTGTGAGACCCGTCGATTCGCACGCCGTCCGGCGTACGCAACATCACCCCGAAATCAGGAGCAAAAGGCATGATCTAACCCTAATCCCCTGCTTGTGACGTACGGCCAAGGCACAAGGAGTAGACGAGAAAGCCCGCGAGGGCAAGCGACAGGCCCGGACGCGCCCGCCGGACAGCAACCGAACAGGACCTGTTCAGGAATTCGACTGCGAGAAGTGGCGTTCCCTCTGGCGTCGCCTTTCTCTTGGCCGGTATCTCCTGACCGGCATCTCCGGCTGTGATCTGTGCCGGTTTGCGCTTACGTGGCACATGGCGGTAACACGGATCAACTAAAATGGGAAGGCCGCACTCTGCGGCAGGAGCGTCTCGCAACAAGTCCCGGGACGCGGACGGCAACCCGACCTAACCAGAGCGAGACTCCACTATGCCTTTGAACAGCCGCGACGACCTGCGGAACATCGCGATCATCGCGCACGTCGACCATGGCAAGACCACGCTGGTGGACGCCATGCTCTGGCAGTCCGGGGCGTTCCGCGCCAACCAGGACGTCGACGACCGCGTCATGGACTCCAACGACCTCAAGCGCGAGAAGGGCATCACGATTCTCGCGAAGAACACCGCGGTCAAGCACGGCGATCTGACCATCAACATCATCGACACCCCCGGCCACGCCGACTTCGGCGGCGAGGTGGAGCGCGGCCTGTCGATGGTCGACGCGGTGGTCCTGCTCGTCGACGCCTCCGAGGGGCCGCTGCCGCAGACCCGATTCGTGCTGCGTAAGGCGCTCTCCGCGAAGATGCCGGTCATCCTGTGCATCAACAAGGTCGACCGGCCCGACGCCCGGATCGCCGAGGTCGTCGACGAGACCTACGAGCTCTTCCTCGACCTCGACGCCACCGAGGAGCAGATCGACTTCCCGATCGTCTACGCGTCGGCCAAGGCCGGCCGGGCCTCGCTCAACCGCCCGGAGGACGGCGGTATGCCGGACGCCGAGGACCTGGAGCCGCTGTTCCAGGTGATCCGCGAGACGGTGCCGGCTCCGGTCTACGACCCCTCCGCCCCCCTGCAGGCCCACGTCACCAACCTCGACTCGAGCTCCTACCTGGGCCGGATCGCGCTGTGCCGCGTCCACCAGGGGACGATCAAGAAGGGCCAGCAGGTCGCCTGGTGCCGCACCGACGGCACGATCCAGCGAGTGAAGATCTCCGAGCTGCTGATGACCGAGGCGCTGGAGCGCAAGCCCGCCGAGCAGGCCGGGCCCGGCGACATCATCGCGATCGCCGGCATCCCCGAGATCATGATCGGTGAGACGCTGGCCGACCCCGAGGACCCACGCCCGCTGCCGCTGATCACCGTGGACGAGCCGGCCATCTCGATGACCATCGGCACGAACACGAGCCCGCTCGTCGGCAAGGTCAAGGGCTCCAAGGTCACCGCCCGCATGGTCAAGGACCGCCTCGACAAGGAGCTCATCGGCAACGTGTCGCTGCGCGTGCTTGCCACCGAGCGGCCCGACGCCTGGGAGGTCCAGGGTCGTGGCGAGCTGGCGCTGGCCATCCTGGTCGAGCAGATGCGCCGTGAGGGCTACGAGCTGACCGTCGGCAAGCCGCAGGTCGTCACCAAGGAGATCGACGGCAAGGTGCACGAGCCGGTCGAGCGGCTCACCGTCGACTGCCCCGAGGAATACCTCGGCGCGGTCACCCAGCTCCTGGCCGTCCGCAAGGGCCGCATGGAGCACATGACCAACCACGGCACCGGCTGGATCCGGATGGAGTTCGTCGTCCCGGCGCGCGGCCTGATCGGTTTCCGCACGGAGTTCCTCACCGAGACCCGCGGCACCGGTCTGGTGCACCACGTGTTCGACTCCTACGAGCCCTGGTTCGGCGAGCTGCGCACCCGCAACAACGGCTCTCTCGTGGCCGACCGCTCCGGCCCGGTCACCCCGTTCGCGATGCTGAACCTCCAAGAGCGCGGCACGCTGTTCGTCCAGCCGACCACCGAGGTCTACGAGGGCATGATCGTTGGTGAGAACTCACGCGCCGACGACATGGACGTGAACATCACCAAGGAGAAGAAGCTCACCAACATGCGCTCGTCCACCAGCGACGAGACGGAGAAGGTGATCCCGCCGCGCACGCTCTCCCTTGAGCAGGCGCTGGAGTTCATCCGCGAGGACGAGTGCGTGGAGATCACCCCGGAGACGGTCCGGATCCGCAAGGTCGTCCTGGACGCCGCCACCCGCGGCCGCAGCGCCGCCCGCGCCAAGCGGTCCAACTGACCATCGAGTAGAGGGAGGGGTCACCCGACCCCTCCCCACACCGAACCTCTCCGCCTTGACCTAAGGGCCGGCCCGCCCGATTTCACTACAGAGCCATTTTTGATCAACCGATTTGTCCAAATTTGCGGGCGGGCAAATCCATCTTCTGTAGTGCTCAGGGGCGGGGATCGATGCCTCCGCTCCGCCACGCCGCGCCGCCCGCCCATGCCCGCGCCGCCCGCCCATGCCCGCGCCGCACGCCATACCCGCGCCGCACGCCACGCCGCGCCGCACGCCCATGCCCGCTCCGCCGTCTGGCGAAGGCAAGAACCTCCCGGATTGCCCAAGCTGGCGTCACGGGCGGCGTTTCCGGGTGCTTGCGGTCACCCGCTGTGTTCTTCTGTGCGCAGGAACGAGCGCACACGAAGGAGTCAGCTCATGCTTCGCAAAGCTCATCTCGCCCTGACCGCGACGCTCGGCCTGGGAGTGGCCGGTGTGGCGGTGGCCGCGGTCGCGGAGGCATCGCCCTGGGCGGCCCCCGGGCCCGCGCACGCCGTCATCCGGGACGCGCAGGGAACACGGGTGGGCAACCTTCGGATCGAACGCGAAGGCTTCGCCAAGTCGCGGGTCAAGGTAACCGTCCAGGGCCTGCCGGCCGGCTATCACGGCTTCCACATCCACGCCGCCGGCGTGTGCGACCCGAAGGCCCTCGATCCCGCGAGTGGCAGCCCGTTCTTCTCGTCGGGCGCGCATTTCGACCTCGGCTCGAACCAGGAGCACGGCGACCACTCCGGTGACCTTCCGCCTCTCCTGGTGGGAGCCGACGGCACGGGCGCCGCGTCGTTCATCACGGATCGGTTCCGTGTGGCGCAACTGGACGACAGCGACGGCAGCGCCATCGTCATCCATGAGTTGCCCGACAACTTCGCCAACATCCCCGGCCGTTACACCCATCCCGCCGACACCACCGGGACAAGCGGTGCCGGTGTGGCCACCCGGCGGGCAGGAGACTCCGGCGCGCGGATCGCATGCGGCGTGATCCGGTAGCCCAAGTCAATCCCAACTGGCGCACAACCGGCCCGCGTCACCCTCTGGAGAGCGCCGACGGCCGGAACCGCGATACCGCGTTCCCCCGCCGGGCACCGAAGGAACGGGGTACCCCACCATGAAGATCGTCTGTGGCGGCATCTACGCCGCGCTGATCGGCGCCTGGATGATCGTCGCGCTGTTGGCGCTGCTGTTCGGCCATTGACATCCGCCCCGGGCATGCGGCGGAGGCCTCCATGCTGGAGGCATTCGACGAATCCGGCGGCAGGATCAATCCGGACACGACTCCAGCGAGTCGTCCGGCAGCGCGTTGCCGACCCGCCCATGGCTCGTGTCTCGGGGGACGCGAGCCGATGGTCAGCTCAGATGGATCCTGAGCCAGTCGACCAGTGGGCTCAGGGACCGCCAGGTGTCACGGACACGGCCGAGCACCTCGGGCGTGTGCAACCACGGCTCCGGCGTGAACCGGCGACCGGCATGCAAGCACTTGTGCTTGAGCAGCTCCAGTCGCGGATGGTCCTCCGGAGCGCCACGCGGGCGGGTCTTGAGACGGTCTCCGCCAATCGTGAAATCCGGCCGCAGAGAGTCGATGATCTTCTCCAACTGGGTGCCGATCTCGTCATGGTCGAGCGCCTCGCGGAACCGCAGGATCTGGTCTCCCTGCGACCACCAGCCTCCTCCGATGTAGAGCCCGTCGGCATCGATCTGCACGTAGTAGGCGACCCCATCGACCCCGACCGGGACGTAGGCGCCCTGATGGGTCTTGTACGGCGACTTGTCCTTGGCGAAGCGCACATCCCGGTTCGGCCGGAAGAGGTGCGGCTGCCCGAACTCGTCGGCCAGCTCATCGGTCAGCGCGAGCATCGGCGCCTTCACCGCGCTCTCGTAGACATGCTTGTTGGCGCTCCAGTACCCCCTGGAGTTGTCCGCCTCCAGGCCCTCGTAGAAGATGAGCGCCTCGTCGGGGAACCCGCTGAATCCCATGCCTCCCAGCTTGGCATGCCCCACCGACGAATCGAAAGAGTGTTCAGCGGCGGCGCCTGGCCGTACCGAAGATGGATCGCGTGATCTCGCGGCCGAGCGCGGACGCGGCCGAGCGGGCGAACGACTTGAACGCCGACGAGCCGAGCACCCCTTCGAGGACCGACGGCCTTGTCGGCGAAGTAGAAGATCAGGCCGAGTGAGGACTCCTGGGTCTCGTTGAGGCCGAGCACTTTGGACAGCAGCGTGGGCCCGAAGGACGTCATGGTCGCCCGCAGCGGGACGCCGTCCCCGAGGCCGCCGAGGGAGAAGAACTCGGTGGCGCACGCCGTACCCGACCAGGACTGGCCCACATCGGCGGCCCGCCGGGTGACACGGTCGGACGGAGCGCCGGGCGAGGCCATGCCGGACAGATCGCCCTTGATGTCGGCGAGGAACACCGGCACGCCCTGGGGGGCGAGCTGCTCGGCCATGACCTGGAGCGTCTTGGTCTTGCCGGTGCCGGTCGCGCCCGCGACGAGGCCGTGGCGGTTCATCATGCCGAGCGGGATGCGGATCCGGGCCGCGGGGTCGGCCGCGCCGTCCGTCACGAGCGCGCCGAGCTCCAGCGCGGGCCCCTGGAAGTCGTAACCCTTCATCGGTCGAAGTACCGCCTTCCGGGCGTGAGGTTCCCGAACAGCTCGGAAACGGTCACGTACGTGTACCCCTTGCGATCGAGCCGGTCGAGCAGCCGGGGCAGGGCCTCGACCGTGGTCTTGTGGATGTCGTGCATCAGCACGATCCCGCCGGGCCTGGCCCGTCCGCTCCGCTCCGCCACGAGCGCGGGCTTGTGGTCCCGCCAGTCGAAGGTGTCGACGGACCAGAGGATCTGCGCCAGCCCGATTCGCCGGGTCTCGGCCGTCACCCGCTTGTCGGTCGCGCCGTACGGCGGTCGCATCACCCGCATCCGCACCCCGCTGACCCGTTCCACGATCTCCTGCGTGCGGACGAGCTGGTGCCGCAACGCGCCGGGGGACAGCGTGGTGAGATCGGGGTGGTCCCACGAGTGGTTGCCGAGCTCGTGCCCCTCGGAGACCATGCGGCGGACGTACCCCTCCGTCTCCTTGGTGATCATCTGCCCCACCAGGAAGAACGTCGCGCTGGCATGGTGCTCGGCGAGGTTGTCGAGGACGATTCCGGTGTACTCGCCGGGCCCGTCGTCGAAGGTCAGCGCCACGCACTTGAGGTGCTTGCAGTCGATCGGACGGCGGGGTGGCGCGGCCGGCATGCGAGGCCCGGGCCAGCCCGGCTGTGCCGCCGCCAGTTGCATGCCGAGGACGGCCGGATCGTGGTGCCGGACGGCCGTTTTCGGGGGGCGGGGAGAGCCGATCGGCGTCGCCGTCGTGGTGGCACCGCCACATGCTGTGACCATAAGTAGCGACAGCAAAACAAACCCGATCCGCATACTTCCCCCCGAAGTAGGCGGGGACTAGGGATAGCCCTGGGCCGAATCCCCCCGCAGGATCTTGGCCAGCTCCTCCCACCAGGCCGGCACGTCCGCTTGCAGCTCGGCATACCTACGGGCCACCCGGAGGGCACATCCAAGAGGGTCCGTACCCAAATGGCGTCGTTTCACATCGCCTTCCTGCCATCGGTAGAGGCCGTCCCGGTAGCTCACCACCAGACCGATCCATACGGAAAGGGTGGCCTCGTCGCCTATCTCGTAGGCATCGGGCACACCGAGCCCCGCGAGCTCGGCGTGCAGTTTCTCGATCGCCGCACCTGACTCACTCATCCGTCACCACCCGCTGACGAAAAGACGTGCACAAAAAGGATGTACCC
>JBIOWF010000098.1:0-10858 GCA_044868295.1 Microtetraspora sp.
CGCTTGACGATCTCGACGTCGAGTTCCCCACCATCAACGAGCTACGCACCGGGCTGGCCAACGACTACCTCTATTCGGTGACAGACGAGGCGATCGTGAAATACGACGTACGGGACGGAGCGCGCCACGCTCACCGCGCCGACGGAGGTCCCGGCGAGGCGGTCTTCGTTCCTCGCAGCTCGGCGGCGGCCGAGGACGACGGGTGGCTGTTGTCCATCATCGGCTCCCGGGCCGAACTGCTCGTTCTCGACGCGGCCGACCTGAGTCAGGTCGCTTCGGTACGGCTCCCGCGCCGGGTCCCCACCGGCTTCCACGGCACCTGGATAGCGGACGACGACGAGTGAGCCAGGTGGGCACGCCCGCCGCCAGGCATGTCGCCGCCTGTTCAGGCACGGCCGGGTGTTCAGGCCCGAACCGACCGCCGCCTGTTCAGGCCCGGCCGCCCTCTGTTAAGACCGGGCTGCCGGACATTCAGGCCCCACTTGGTTCCGGTGACTATTTGTTCGGTACGGCTCTCGCCGGGCAAGTAGGCAACATGACCGACTTCGACATCATCGTCATAGGGATGGGCCCCGGGGGCGAGGAGGTCGCGGGCCGGCTCGCCGAGGCCGGGCTCGACGTCGCCGGCGTGGAGGCGAAGCTGCTCGGCGGTGAATGCCCCTACTGGGGTTGCGTGCCGTCCAAGATGATGATCCGCGCCGCCGACCTGCTCGCCGAGGGCCGGCGTATCCCGGGCATGTCCGGGTCGTCGGTCGTCACCCCCGACTGGGAACCGGTCGCCCAGCGGATCAGGGACGAGGCCACCGACGACTGGAACGACAGGGCGGCCGTCGACCGGTTCGAGGGCAAGGGTGGCCGTTTCGTCAGGGGCAGGGGCCGGATCACCGCGCGGAACGAGGTGACCGTGGACGAGCGGGTGCTCCGCGCCCGCCGCGGAATCGTCATCGCCACCGGCACCGAACCGGCCATTCCCCCGATCAACGGCCTGGACGGCATCCCGTACTGGACGAATCGCGAGGCGATCGAGACCAAAAGCGTGCCCGAGTCGCTGATCGTCCTCGGGGGCGGGGCGATCGGGCTCGAACTCGCGCAGATGTTCCGGCGCTTCGGCGCGGAAGTGACCGTGGTGGAGGCGCTCGACCGGCTGCTGGCGCTGGAGGAGCCGGAGGCGGGGCTGCTGCTCGCCGAGGTCTTCGCGCGCGAGGGCATCGCCGTACGCACCGGGGCGAAGGTGACCCGCGTCGACGGACGGTTCACCGTCCACCTCGACGGCGGCGGGACGCTGGAGGGGGAGCGGCTCCTCGTCGCGACGGGCCGCCGGACCGATCTCCGATCGCTGGGCGTCTCCTCGATCGGCCTGGACGAGAAGGCCAGGTTCGTGGAGGTGGACGATCGCATGCGCGCCGCGGACGGCGTCTGGGCGGTCGGAGACGTCACCGGCAGGGGCGCGTTCACCCATATCGCCGTCTACCAGGCGGGGGTCGCGGTCCGCGACATCCTCGGCGTGGCCGGGCCGGCGGCCGAATACGCCGCGCTCCCCCGGGTGACGTTCTGCGATCCGGAGGTGGGCGCGGTCGGCCTGACGGAGAAGCAGGCCCACGACAAGGGCCTCAACGTGCGAGTCGGCTTCACCCGGCTGCCTGCGTCGACGCGCGGCTGGATCCACAAGGCGGGCAACGACGGGTTCATCAAGCTGGTGGAGGACGCCGACCGGGGAGTGCTGGTCGGCGGCACGAGCGTCGGGCCCACCGGTGGCGAAGTGCTGAGCGCGCTGGCGGTCGCCGTACACGGAAAGGTGCCGACCGACAGGTTGCGGCACATGATCTACGCGTATCCGACCTTCCACCGGGCCATCGGCGAAGCCCTGAAGACCCTGGGCTAGAGGCTTCCGTCGCGCGGCGGGCACGAAAACGGGCGCGGGGTCGCCGCGCCCGTTCCGCTCCCGAGATCAGTTCCAGTGGCCGTCGTTGAACGGCAGGCGGACGATCTGCGGGTCGTGGTCGCTCGCCTGTACGGCGAACTCCGCGTTGATGTGGACGATGTCGTAGCCGACGCCGGGGCCCCGGGTCAGCGCGGCGGAGACCAGGATGTGGTCCAGGACCTGCGAGTTGCCCTCGAACACGTAGGTGTAGCGCTCCTTCGCGCTGACCGTCCTGGGCAGGTCGGTCAGCCAGTTGTCGGCCCCGACCAGGATGTTCGCCGTCTTGGAGAACTCGAAGTCGTTGAGGTCGCCGAGGACGACGACCGCGGCCTTCCGGTCGGCCGCCTTGATCTGGCTGACGAAGTCGCGGACGACCTGCGCCTGCACCTCCCGCTTGGTCTCGCTGGAGCGGGTCGGCGGCTGGAAGCGGCCCATCAGCGGCTGGTCGCCGCCCTTGCTGCCGAAGTGGTTGGCGATCACGAAGACCTGCTTGCCCCGGTAGAGGAACTCTCCCGCCAGCGGCTTGCGCGAGTCGGCGAACGCGGCGTTCGTCGGGTCGATCAGGCCGGGCGACAGGCCGAGGCCGATCTTGCCGTTCTTCCCGACGACCGTGGTCCCGGTGGCGGCGTCGGCCTGTCCCCGGTCCACGAAGCGCAGCTCCTTGGCGGCCTGGACCAGGAAGCCCACCCGGATGTTGCCGCCGGGCTCACCGCCGTTGGTGTCGTCGGCCGGGTTGATCTGACGGTACGTGTACGTCGGGCCGCCGGCCGCCGTGATCGCGGCGATCAGCTTGCCGTAGGTCTGGTCCGCGTCGACGACGCCGTCGTTGGTGGCGCCGTTGTTGTCCTGGACCTCCTCCAGGGCGACGATGTCCGGGCTCTTGAGGTTGGTGACGATGCCCTTGGCCAGCTCGGCGAACTTGTCGTCGGGGTCGGACGGGTCGAGGTTCTCGACGTTGTACGTCGCGATCGACAGCTCGCCCTTGCGGTCCTCTCGGGTGGTCTCCCGCGCCAGCGCGTTGTCGGTGACCGTCGGCGTGGACAGGACGTCGAACTTGTAGTTCCCGAACGAGGAGTCGAGGATGCCGTGGATCGTGCCGGGGATCTTGTCGCCGACGTTCACCTTGGGCGTCGTCGTGATGGCGTCGTCGATGAAGAGCCGCTCGGCGTTCTGGCTGGCGTAGGAGCCGTAGACGATGCCGCCGCGCGCGGTGCGGGTGCCGGCTGCGGCTCCGCCGGGAAGCACGGGGATCTCGCCGAAGGAACTGGTCGGGCCGACGGCCTCCGCGTCGGTGATCTTGATCAGCATGCCTTCCATGGACTCGTAGAAGTCCAGGCCGTTCGCCTGGGGGTCGAAGGCGGCGGCCGCGTCGACGTCGCCGGGGCTGTCGGTCCGCGCCACCGCGGGGGCCTCGCGCCCGCCGGGTCCGATCAGCGTGGACGGCGGCGGCGTGTTGCCCTGGCTGAGCACAGTGACCTTCGGGCCGGTCAGCTCGGTGAGCGACAGGTTGGTGGAGGACGAGCGGTACTCGTCCACCGTGGCGACCACCTTCACGGCGTCGCCCGCCACGACGGTGGGCTTGCTGTTGGTGAAGACGTAGACGCCCTCGCTCGTGGCGATCTTGTCGTCGGGGTTGGGGTCCTGGATCCAGAATCCCTTGGCCGCGGCGGCGGTGACGATGCCGCCCTGGACCGCGACCGCCTTGCCGTCGTACGGCGAGATGTGCCCGGCGCCCTGGACGTCGTGGATCGCGACGGCCGGGACGGTGCCGCCGGTGCCCGCGGCGCGCGGGTCGGGCGCGCCGGTGGCGAAGTCGGCCGAGTTGTCGTCCGTGTCGTTGCCGGCGCGGAGGATCGCGTTGGCGGCCGAGGGGGCCGGGGCGGCCGCCGTCTCGTAGTCGTTCGCGGTGCCGAATCCGACGAAGTCCACCACTGCGGCGGCGTTCGGCGTCCCGCAGGCCTTGCCGCAGGCCAGCGCCGTCGTGCTGGAGACCAGGGCGACCTTGCCCGCGGAGGCGCCGAGCGCGATCGAGCCGACGGCGTCAGGTGTGGGCAGGTCGGCGGTGCCGCCCGTGCCGGCGGCCTCCTGAATCAGGTAGTGCTTGCCGGGGGCCAGGACACCGGACAGCTTGGTGACGCCGCTGAAGGTCGTGGTGTTCGTGGCGCTCGCGTACTGGACGCTCCATCCGTCGAGGTCGACGGGGTCGGAACCGGCGTTGTAAAGCTCGATGAAGTCGTTCTTGTAGGTGGCTCCCGTGTTGCCGCCGCCCCCGTAGACCTGGCTGATCACGATGTTCGCCGAGGCGGCCGAAGCGGAGAAGGGAACCGCGACGGCGACCGAACCGGATGCGAGCGCGGCCGCGAGAAATGCCGCGGCGGCGCGCTTGGCTGTGGTCACGAAAAATCTCCTCAGTGAAGGGTGCCGCTCCTTCGTACCTGTAAGAGATCTTTCATGTCATTGACACCATTTGCCATTTATGCGAACTCGAGTTGAACGTTGATGCCGAGATGTGACCAACCCCACACCCCGCCCCCGGGTCTAATTCAGTGCGGAAGGGAGATCACAATGAAGCGCTTAACTCGACTTACTCGACCGGCCACACGGGAGCCGGCCGGTCTCGCCGTCGCCGCGCTGGCCATCGCGGGGCTCGCCCTCGGAGCGGCGGCCACACCGGCGCAGGCGCACACCCACGACTCGATCCGGTACGCCTCGGTGAAGTCGTGCGCGGACAAGGAGAACGGCAGCGTCCCGTGCGGGCCCTGGCGGCTGGACCTGCACAGCGGCGAGCGGATGACGCTCAAGGACGCGCGGGTCGCTCCGCGGGACAGACGCGGAAAGGTCAGCAAGCTGCTGCTCGCACCCATCGCGGTCAGCGGCGACGGTCAGGCGGTCGCCTACTACCGCAAGAGCGACGACCGGATGGTGGTGCGCGAGCTCGGCGGGCCCGTGCACGTGATGCCCAAGATCGCCCTGCCGAAGGGCATCGGATCAAGGGCCGGACAAAGGCCTGAGCCCGCACCGCCGGAGCGGTGCGGGCCCAGTGTTGGAACTGTCAGGACTAGAGAGGCGTGACCTGCTCGGCCTGCGGACCCTTGTTTCCCTGAACGGTCACGTAGCTGACGCGCTGGTTCTCGTCGAGGCTGCGGTAACCGTTCGTGGTGATCGCCGAGTAGTGCACGAACACGTCAGGGGTACCGTCGTCCGGAGCGATGAACCCGAAGCCCTTTTCGGCGTTGAACCACTTGACGGTGCCTTCAGACAACTGCTTCTCCTTTTCGGGAGCCTCACCGTGCCACCAGGTCGGAGACACGGGGCTGCGTAGCGGACCCTACCCTGCATCCGCGCAATACGCTGAAGAAGCAAGCACGCCCGCTGTCGGGAAATTCCCGAGTGCGCTTTTCTAAGAAAACGTTCGAGGAAACTACCACTGCAACATGGCCAGCCTATACGCACCCGCGTAGATCTCCAAACACCTCCCCGCAGGTCATACGGGCGCCGCCATGTACCACCGCGCGTGGCCGTCTCCGCTGGTCAGCGAGTCGAGGCGGCGTGGCAGCTCCTGCCGGGAGAACGGGTCGCCGGAGGCGTTGCGGATGTGGACGCCGACCGCGTACATGTCCCTGACCTCCATCAGGGTGCTGTAGCCGGGCCACAACCGCAGATCGGAACCGTACGCGTGGGCGAATTCGTCGACGTCCGCCGCGGTCAGCCCGAACCGGCGCTGCCCGTGGTAGGTGTGCACGAGATCCCACTCGCGCGGCCCCACCGCGACGCCGTCCCAGTCACACAGCACGACGTGTCCGTCATGGCAGCGCAGCAGGTTGTCGATCCACGCGTCGCCGTGCAGCAGCACCGGAGGGCCGGTCTCCAGCGCCTGCCAGCGCACCGTGAGATCATCGATCCGGCCGCTGAGCCACGCCCGCTGGCCGGCCGTGAGGACCTCGGCCCGATGCTGTACGGCGTACCGCACCTCGGCGAGCGGGTCGGTGAGGCGGCGCAGCGCCATCGGCGGCACCGGCTCGCGGTGCAGGTTGCGCAGCACCCGGCCGAGCTCGCGTGTGGTGGGCCTGCCCCTCGACCGCACGTACCGCCAGAACGTGACGGCCCGGCCTCCGTGCACGATGGGCTGGCCCGGGATCTCGTCCACCGGCCGGACGGTCGGGAAACCCCGGTCGGCGAGCCAGCGGGCGACCGCCAGCACCACCGGGAGCCGGGTGAGCGCGTCGGGGGCGGTCGCGATCCGGACCACCATCTCGCTGCGCAGCTTGAAGACGGCGTTGCTGCGCAGCCGCATCAGCCGGGCGCCGCGCGCGTCGATCCCGATCTGGCCGCAGACCTCCCGCAGCACCGCGAACGCCTCTTCGGCGAGCGGGCCGGTCATCAGCCTCGTCATCGGCTGTCCATGGCGAGCCGGGGCGACGACTCGGAGAGCACCTTGTTCAGATGTCGTACGGCGGGGATCCGCGGATCGACGTCCGCGAGCAGCGCCTTGGCCCTGGTGATCACGATCGAGGTCCGGTGCTCGGCGGGGACCTGGCTCAGCGCCTCGGCGGCGATCCGGCACGCCTCCTCGTGATCCCCGTGCCTGGCCAGATGCGCCGCCTGGTCGAGCAGCATCAGCGCGGGGTCGATGGTGTGGAACCCGGGCGGGAACGACTGGATGCTCTGGATCTGCTGGGCGTCGCCGAGCTCGATCAGCGTTCCGGTCCGGTAGAACATCATCCGCTTCTCGGTGAAGACGAAGGCCAGGTCGTCCTGGCTCATGCCGCGCATGCGGGCGAAGATCTGCTCGGCCTCGGCGAGCGCCGTCCGGGCCGCCTTGCCGTCGCCCATCCGGGCCAGCGCCCGGGCCTCCGCCGCGGCGGCGAGCGCGGCGGGTGAGCTGGGCGCGGACCCGGCCAGCATGCGGGCCTCACGGGCCAGCCGCACGGTCTCGTTGAGATCGCCGTAGTAGTAGAGCAGCATCGTCTGCTGTGCCCGGACCAGCGCGCGCAGCCGCAGGTCACCGACGTCGTCCGAGGCCGCGCGGGCGGTGCCGTACCAGGCGTGGGCCTGGCGGGTGTCGCCGAGCTTCATCAGGGCGTCGGCGGAGAGCAGCGAGAGCATGGTCGTGGCGGTCAGCAGCCGGCGCTGGACGGAGGAGGGCTGGCGGGCCGCGGTCAGCTTGCGGACGTCGGAGATCTCCAGCATCACGCGGCAGAGCATCGGCATCGGCGCCGTGGTCATGTACTCGCGGCGGTAGCGCAGCACCTGCTCGTCCAGCCGGTCCAGCTGGTCCTCGGTCACCGAACCCGTGGCGAGGGCCCGGTCGACGTCATGCCGGGTGCCCTCGACCTCGGCGAAGAACCGGCCGTTCGGCGTCCCCATGAGCATCGCCTGGTGAAAAAGCGCCCGGCGCTGGGTGTCGTCGTCGGCCGGGTCCTCGACGTGGACGTTCTCGTCGGACTGGCCGGAGGCGACGACTATCACCTTCTGGCCGCCCAGGTCCTCGCAGTAGTCGGCGGCCATACCGAGCCGTACGGCATTGGCCCGGTAGAGCCTGGCCAGCAGGTCGATGGTCTGCGGGCGGGGGCGTGCCCGGTTGTTCTCCCAGGCGTTCAGCAGGTCGATGCTGGCGCGGGGCAGGCCCAGGCCGTGCTGTTCGCAGAGGTGCTCCAGCTCCTCGATCGCCTGCCTGGCGGACCATCCGCGACCGAGCCGGTGGGCCTTCAGCATGCTCACGCCGCAACACCCGTGGATCGCCTGGACCGTCTGCCAGAGCGTCCACTGGCGTGATTCGGCCTGCTCACGCCAGCGACGAGCGCACGCGGGCGAGTGCTCTCCTCGTGCCATGCCTGCCCTCCGCTGCTGGAGTGTTGGCCTATATGGACATTTCCCTCAGGTTAACTGGCACGCACCCAATGGCCACCACCGTTATGCGTTCGTGGCCGGGGATCCGGGGATGTTCCACGGAATCCCGGTGAGTTCCCTGGCTATTGCACGGTTTCGTGGATTAGGTCGGATTGCCGGTCGGTCAGGTCGGGTTCACCCTTTGCTGAGGAAAGGTACCAACGTCCCCGGAGTGACCACCATGAAGGCAGATCGCAGCGAGGCGATGGACCATCTGGAGCGGCTCGCCGCTCAGCTGGAGGCCCACTCGTTCCAGGTGCGCCTGACGGCGCCCGCCGGCCTCTACCCACGCCTGCGCGTAGTAAATCCCATGGCTCCCGCCGTGGCCGAGGACGTGCTGGCTTCCAACGCCAACGACGGGGAGTGGTGGTACTGGCTCTCGTGGGCCGGCCGGATCGGGCACGCCTCGGACGTGGTCACCGCCGCCGAGCGGATCGCCAGCGTGCTGCACGTCATCCGGCGGTAGCGGGCGGATGAGCTGGTACGGCTCGCGCTTCCGCCGCCCTGCCCCCCGCACCCGGGGCGCGAGCCGTACCGATTGAGCTCTGTCACGTTCCATGTTCCGGCGAACCGGTCGTTTCGGTCCACTATTCCCCATAGCTCCTGTCTCACAATCTCCATTTCGTGATGTGCAGGCGCGGAAAGGTGGATTCCTGTCGACAGCGGGTGGATTAGTCGCTTACCCTCGTCTAGGTGGGTCTCCGCCTTTACGATACTTTCAGCCGCACCGTCCGCGATTTCATTCCGCGAATTCCCGGAATGGTCTCGGTTTATCTCTGCGGCCCCACAGTGGTGGTCCCGCCACATGTCGGCCAGATCAGATCGCAGGTGAACTTCGACATCCTGCACCGGTGGCTGAAACGCGGTGACGACAAAGTCCTCTTCTGCCGGAACGTCACCGACATCGAGGACAAGATAATCGGCCGGTCCCGCTCCGAGGGAATTCAGTGGTGGCGGATAACCGATCCGGTCTACCGCTCCTTCGACCGCACCTATACGGCCCTGGGCTGCCTTCCGCCCAGCGTGGAGCCACGGGCCACCGGGCACATCCCCGAGATGATCGAGCTCGTCGAGCAACTCCTGGCCGCCGGGCACGCCTACGAGTCCGAGGGGAACGTCTATTTCGCCGTCGACTCGTTCCCCGGTTACGGGTCGCTGTCCCGCCAGCGGTCCGGGCACATGAGAATCACCGAAGAAAACGATCGGGGAAAGCGGGATCCACGCGATTTCGCCTTGTGGAAGCGCGCCAGGCCGGGCGAGCCGGTGTGGACCGCCCCCTGGGGCGAGGGCCGGCCCGGCTGGCACCTCGAATGTTCGGCAATGGCCCGTAAATATCTCGGCGCGGAATTCGACATTCACGGCGGCGGCGCCAACCTGATTTTCCCGCACCACGAGAACGAGATAGCGCAGTCACGCGCCGCAGGTTATTCGTTCGCGCGTTTCTGGGTGCACAACGGGCCGGTCACGCACCGGGGCGAGAAGATCAGGAAAGACGTCCGCAATCCGCTCGCGGTGACGGCGTTACTCAATCGCATCCGTCCCGTGGAACTCCGCTATTACCTCGCCGCCGCCCATTACCGCTCCCCCATGGAATTCTCCATCGACGCGGTGGAGGAGTCGGCCGCGGCGTATCGGCGAATCGAGCGGTTCGTCCTGCGGCACGGCTCAGATCATGGCTCGGGCTCTGGCTCGGACCTCGGCTCAGATCGCGACCCGGAGCTTCCCGCGCAGTTCAGCGAGGCCATGGACAACGACCTGAACGTGCCGCAGGCGCTGTCGGCCGTCCACCGGGCGGTCGGTGACGGCCACGCCGCGATCAATTCCGGGGACCGGGAAAAGGCCGCCGGGAAATGCCGTTCGGTGCGCGCGATGCTCAATACCCTTGGTTTGGATCCCCTCAGTGAGACCTGGTCACGGGAAACGCATCTTCAGGAGGTCGCGGGCGCGGTGCTACGCGTCGTTCGTGATCTCACCGCGGCCACTCACGCCGACGGTAAACATGATCGTGCCCGCGCCATGCAACGCCAGATCGACATGGCGCTCAAGAAACGCCGGCAAATCAGACCTCCCCGGAAGCCGATCGCCGGATTGCACAGCGCGATCAAAGAAGATCGTCATTGATTTGATCACCGAGGTTCCCAGGACGCACGATGAGCCACCTCGGCACGGATTCACCCGGTGTGGCGCCGGGCACAGCGACATCACGGCTACGGCAACCGGCCCCGCCCCCCCCCGCCTGTCTCGCCCAGCGCCCGGTCTGATCACCAGGGACGTCTGCGGCGGACCTGGATCGTCCGGGACGTCAACGCGACCTGCGACGGGTTCGCCGCATACCGTCGACCTTCGCGGCGAACTCCCGGGGTCGGAGAATCGGTGTCCCCCGCCAAGGTGACATCGCCGTCAGGTCTGTGTCTTCGGAAACGACCAACAGCGCGCCCACATGCGCGGCCAGGTCGAGGATGCGGTTGTCCTCCCAGTCCGCGCAGTCGGACACGACTTGAGGCGGATCTACAGTGTCTCCTCCGCTATGGCGCGCGACTCTGATCAGCACGGACATGTACTGTTCGATCTTCTCTTCTTCCCAGAAGAGCCCCTTGGCCAGGACGCGAGCGGTGTTCTCCAAGATGTGCGGCGACACCCACAGGGCGAACTCCGCCGCATCGACGACGATGCCGAGACAGTCCGCGTATGGATTCCCGGACGTGGGCGGCGGGGAAGGCCACGACCGGAACGGGCTGTTGCCACCCGCAGCTGCCCCGACCAGGACGTTCACATCGAAAACCACAGGTACGGGGTCCGCCACGGCTATCCCTTCAATATCCGCCGAGTGATCTCCGGAATGTCTTCCAACGCCATGCCCTGCTCACCGAGCCTGCCCTGGCCATAGGCCTGCAGCTCCCGAAGCTCCTCGGCCAGCTTCACAGATTTCATGATCCTTATGGTTGCCCGGAGGTACGCGGACCGATTGCCCTGACCGAAGTACTCGACCAGCTCGTCCAGGTCAGCCCGATCCTCATCGCCCACTGCGAAGCCGATTGTCTTGGTCGC
>JBIOWF010000099.1:0-7476 GCA_044868295.1 Microtetraspora sp.
ACGCATCCGAAGGGGATGCGTGTGATCACAACCCGGGTCCTGGCACGGCTCCGCTCAGGTGGCGGCCTTCTGGAGAGCGCGGTGGGTGAGCACCCTGGCCAGGTGCCTGCGGTAGTCGGGCTGCGCGTGCAGGTCGGATGGGGGCTCGGTGCCCTCGTCCGCCCGCGCGGCCGCCTCGCGCAGCGAGCCGTTCGCGCCGATCTCGGCGCCCCGGGCCGCCTCCTCGACGGCCACGGCACGCACCGGCGTCGGCCCCATGTTCGTCAGCGCCACCCGCGCCTCCTCGACGGTCCCGTTCGACCGGCGTACGGCCGCCGCAACGCCGACGATCGCCCATGCCTGCGCCGTACGGTGGAACTTCTCGTAGTGGAAGCCCCATCCCGGGCCCAGCTTGGGCACCCGGACACCGACGAGGATCTCCCCGGGCCCGATCGCGGACTCCAGGTAGTCGAGGAAGAAGTCGGCCGCCGCGAGCGTCCGCTCCACGCCCGGCGACCGGACCACGAAGCCCATGTCCAGGGCGCGGGCGACCGCGGGCAGGTCACCCGCCGGATCGGCGTGGGCGAGCGAGCCGCCGAACGTGCCGCGGTGCCGTACCGCGGGGTCGGCGACCGTCGCCGTGGCCATCGCGACCAGCGGGCAGTGCTCTCTGACGACCGAGGAGTGGACCACGTCGTCGTGCGTGCTCATCGCACCGATGAAAACGTGGTCGCCCCGGTCCTCGATGCCGCGCAACTCCGCTACGCGGCCGACGTCGATCAGCGCCGTCGGGTAGGCGAGTCGCAGCCGCAGCAGCGGCAGCAGCGACTGGCCACCGGCGAGGATCTTGGCGTCCTCCCCGGCGTCGCCGAGAGCCTGGAGCGCCTCCTCCACGGTCGACGGCCTGAAGTAGTCGAACGATGCGGGGATCATGCGAGGCCTCCCTCCTCGGCAGGCGTACGGGGCGAGCCGGGCGCGGGAGCCGTCCCGGAAATGCCGGTGGCGGGAGCCGCGCCGGACGTTCCGGTGCCGACCTCTTTGAGCGTGCGCCAGACCCGCTCCGGTGAACACGGCATGCGCACGTCGTGGATGCCGTACGGGCGCAACGCGTCGACGATCGCGTTGACCACCGCGGGGGTGGAGGCGATCGTCCCGGCCTCGCCGACGCCCTTGACGCCGAGCGGGTTGGTGGTCGCCGGGGTCTCCGTCCGGTCGGTGGTGAAGTCGGGCAGGTCGGCGGCGGACGGCAGCAGGTAGTCGGCCATCGTCGTGGTCAGCAGGTTGCCCTCCGCGTCGTACACCGCCTCCTCGAACAGCGCCTGGGCGATGCCCTGGGCGATCCCGCCGTGGACCTGACCCTCGACGATCAGCGGGTTCACGACGTTGCCGACGTCGTCCACCGCGACATACGAACGGATCTTCGTCGCGCCCGTCTCGGTGTCCACCTCGACCGCGCAGAGGTGGGTGCCGTGCGGGAACGAGAAGTTGTCCGGGTCGAAGGTCGCGTTGGCGTCCAGACGCGGCTCGAAGCCGTCCGGGAGGTTGTGCGCCGCGAACGTGGCGAGCGCGATCTCCTGGATGGTCCGGGACGTGCCGGTGCCACGGACCCGGAACTCGCCCTGCGAGAACTCGACGTCGTCCGGTGCGGCCTCCATCAGGTGCGCCGCGACCTGCTTGGCCTTCTCCTTCACCTTCTCGCAGGCGTGGACCACGGCGATGCCGCCCACGACCAGCGACCGCGAGCCGTAGGTGTCCATGCCCTTGTGCGCCGAGGACGTGTCGCCGTGAATGACCGCGATGTCCTCGAACGGGACCCCGAGAGAGTCGGCGACGATCTGGCTCCAGGCCGTCTCGTGCCCCTGGCCGTGCGGGCTCGTGCCGGTGACGACCTCCACCTTGCCGGTCGGGAGCATCCGGACGGTCGCGTGCTCCCAGCCGCCAGCCCCGTAGGAGAGCGAGCCGAGAACGCGGCTGGGCGCCAGGCCGCACATCTCCGTGTACGTCGAGATGCCGATGCCGAGCTGGACCGGGTCGCCGCGATCGCGCCGGTCGACCTGTTCGGCCCGGAGCTTGTCGTAGCCGAACAGCGCCAGGGCCTTGTCGGTCGCGGCCTCGTAGTTGCCCGAGTCGTAGGTCAGGCCGCAGATCGTCGTGTACGGGAAGTCCGAGTGCCGGATCCAGTTGCGGCGCCGGACCTCCATCGGGTCGAGGTGGAGCTCGGCCGCGAGCTCGTCCATGGCACGCTCGATCGCGAAGGTGGCCTCCGGCCGCCCCGCGCCCCGATAGGCGTCGGTCGGCATCTTGGTGGTGAAGACGCCCGTGCACGTGAAGTCGTAGGCGTCCATCTTGTAGATGCCGTTGTACATGAACGCGCCGAGCAGTGGCACGCCCGGCGTGACCAGCATCAGGTAGGCCCCCATGTCGGCGAGCAGATCGACGCGCACGCCGCGGATCCGCCCGTCCTGCTCGGCGGCGATCTCGATCCGCTGGATCTGGTCGCGGCCGTGATGCACGGTCAGGTTGCCCTCGGACCGGGACTCGGTCCACTTCACCGGCTTCCCGATCCGGCGGGTGATCAGCAGGCAGAGCACCTCTTCCGCGGTGACCTGCAGTTTCGAGCCGAAGCCGCCGCCTACGTCGGGCGCGATGACGCGCAGTTTGTGCTCGGGGATGCCGGTGGTCAGCGCCAGCATGACCCGCAGCACGTGCGGGATCTGGGTGGCCGAGTGCAGCGTGAACGAGTCGCCGTCGGTCTGCGCCACCACCGCCCTCGGTTCCATGGCCGAGGGGATGAGCCGCTGCTGGATATAGTTCCGGTCGATGACCACGGGCGCGTCCCTGAAGGCCGCGTCGATGTCTCCTTGGGCGAACTTCCAGGTGAAGGCCTTGTTGCCGGCCTCGTGCACCTTGGGGCTGCCGTCGGTGAGCGCTTTCGTCATGTCGAGCACGGCGTCGAGCGGCTCGTAGTCGACCTCGATGAAGTCGAGCGCGTCGGCCGCCTTGTACCGATCGGTGGCGATCACGCAGGCCACCGCCTCGCCGACGTACCGGACCTCGGCGACGGCCATCGGCGGGTGGTCGGGGATCACGATGTCCTCGCTGACCGGCCACGCGCACGGGAGGCTGCCCTGCTCGCCCGCGAAGTCCTGGCCGCTGAACACGGCCACGACGCCGGGCTGCGTGCGTGCCGCCGACGTGTCGACGCGGGTGATCCGCGCGTGCGCCATGGGGCTGCGCAGGAACGCCACGTGCAGCATCCCGGGCAGCTGGATGTTGTCGGTCCACTGGGTGCGGCCGGTGACCAGGCGCGCGTCTTCCTTACGCCTGCGGGCCCGGCCGACCTCGCGCCCGCCCTCGGGCCTGCCGAGCCGGTCGCTCTCCTTGATCTGCTGTGCGACCACGCCCGCGTCGAGTTCTTCGCTCATGCTGTCGTCACCCCTTCGTGCGACATCTCCTGGGCGCCTCGCCGTACGGCGCGGACGATGTTGCAGTAGCCGGTGCACCGGCAGAGGTTTCCCTCCAGGCCCGCACGGATGGCGTCTTCCGAAGGGTCGGGATTGTCCCGCAGCAGGTCGATGGAGGCCATGATCATGCCGGGCGTGCAGTAGCCGCACTGCAGCGCGTGCTCCTCATGGAAGGCCTTCTGCATCGGATGCCACGTCCCATTGCTGGACAGGCCCTCGATGGTGACGACGTCACTCTCATCCGCCTGTACGGCGAGCACGGAGCAGCTCTTCACGCTCCTGCCGTCCAGGAGCACGGTGCAGGCGCCGCAGTTGGTGGTGTCGCAGCCGATGGGGGTTCCCGTCTTCCCCAATCGATCTCTCAGGAAGTGCACGAGGAGCAGCCGCGGCTCGACCTCTTCCTCGTACTTGATGTCGTCGACGGTGATCGTGATCCGTGGCATACGTCCTCCAGGCGCCGGTCCGCTTTTCACGCGACCTCATACCCACTTCTGAGATCGCCTGGATGCGTCATGGCATCGCGTGGCGTTCGGCCGACCGCGGATCATCTGACGCGGGGCGCGGCCAGGGCATTGCGGGCGCACCAATGGTGGTACAGAGAAGTGAGAGCCGACACATGAGAACGTACGCCGCTGTACCCGGCGGTCAAGACCCGGCAAGCCGGTATGGGCCACTCTTTAGTCTCAGCGGGTCGATCCGTGAGAAAGGGGTCAGCGGCGGCGGATCGCCAGGTATGAGGCCACTCGATCGTGAGCAATGGATCAGCGGCGGCGGATCGCCCGGGCGATGACGGCGACGAAGCCCGCGAAGCCCAGGCCGACCAGAAGCACCGGCATCATGATCACAGGGTCGGGGGAAGGCCCGGTCACATAGCGGATGCCGATCCCGATGAACAGCAACCCGCACAGCAGGGCCAGCCAGTCGGTCCGGTGGACGCGGCGCGGGCGCTCGGTCACCCGGTCAGGCCGCACGGCGCACATCCACGTCGCCGATGCCGGCCTTCACGTGCAACTCGATCGTGGCCATGTCACCGGTCCCACTCACCTCGGGCTCCAGGACCCGATCGAACTGGACGTCCGCGCCGTCCTTGACCTTGTGGTCGATCTTGACCTCGCCCAGCCGCGTATAGCCGTACACCTCGATCCTCGCGGTCGGGGGAACGATCACCGTGAGCTGCCCCATCGACACCGACGCGGAGAAGCGGGCCCGCGCTCCCGGCGCCAGCGCGAAATCGCGCAGGTCGAGCTTTCCCTCACCGATCCCGATTGTGTAGTTCTTGGCCGCCTGGGTGGTGTTCACCGGATGCCAGGCGTAGCTGCCGATCTTCTTGGGAATTCCGTTCATCGTCGACCCCGCGACCAGAATGAGCGACACGATGGTGCCGGTGGCGACCAGCGCCGCGCCCCGGCCGAACCACGTCGCGACGAGCAGCCCCGCCCCGATCGTGATGAGGACCGCCCCGCCGATCACCGGCACGCTGACCGAACCGGTGCTCGACTGATGCACCGAGACCATGACCCCTCCAATGATCAGCGCCAGGCAGATGGTGAGTCCGCCGATGAACGACTTGGGCTGCTTCTGCTTCGTACGCGGCGGTGGCGGCTCCTCCGGCGGGTACGGCTTATGCCCATGTGCGCCGCTGTACGGGCTCGGCGGGCTGTACGGGCTCGGTGAGCCGTACGGGCTGGGTGGGCTGTAGGTGCGGTGCGGGCCGTATGGGCCGTGTGGCGCGAAAGGCTCACTCGACGAGTAGCTTGTCGGGCCTTCGTACGTGCTGGAACGCGCCTCTTTCGCCAGGTCCGAGAGCCGCCGGTAGCCGCTCGTCCGCGTTGGCGCAGCCCCCTGCGGCGGCATGCCGTACCAGCCGGATGGGGGCGGGGAGAAAGGTCGCGGCCGGGCGAACGCGGCGTCGGACGCCTGGGTCATCCCGCGGCGGCCGGTCATCAGCTCGGGCAGCGATTTGGCCACTGCGAGCAGGTCCACGCCCCGCGAGTGCGCGGCGAGGAGCGCGATGGCGAGCAGCGTCCCGACGACGACCGTGCCGGTGCCGATCCCGCCCGACGCGAGGTTGATGATGAGGCCGAACGCGAATACCGCCGCCAGGAGCGCCAGCACCGTCTCGGTGCCGAAGATCCGGCGCGTCCACTGTTCGAGGTAGCCGGGTCTCCCGTCCGGTTCCCGCATGAGCAGGAAGGCCGCGATGTACAGCATGATCCCGATGCCGGATCCGAGGACCAGCACGGCGAAGCCGACCCGGAACAGGACCGGGTCCATGCCCGAGTACCTTCCCAGCCCCGCGCAGACGCCGGTGAGCATGCGGCCCTGGCCGGCGCGGCTCAGCACCCGCTCGGGCTCCGGCCCGGAAGCGGGTTCCTCGGTGGGGGTGGGTGGTGCCTCGGTCATGGCTCCATCGTGGCGTTACGCCACGGTCACCCACCATCCGGGGAACCCCTGACCCGACCCCGACCCGCACCCCCGGAATCGGGGGCTCCCAGCGCGGAGGCCCCACCAGCGGCACGGTCGCCGGTGGGGCCTCGATGGTCGGGCGGATCGGTTCAGGCGCCGCTAGATGCCACGCGTGTCGCCGGGGTGGGAGCAGAGCTCGCCGATGTACCAGGCGCCGATGGCGTCCTTGTCGAGCTTGGTCCGGCCAGGTCCCACACAGCGGTCGTAGTCGTCCCGGAAGACCCGGTCCACCCGGATCCAGACGTTGGTGTCCGTCGCACAGTGCTCGTAGGCCGGGTCGTCGGTCCAGGTGGGTCCGATGTATCCGCAGGGGCCCCGTTGAGCGCTCGCCGAAGCGGGGGAGGCGCCGATGGACGCGGCCGCCGCCGAGGCGACGGCGACGATCGCCGCGAACCGGGTGATACCTGAGCACACGCTCTTTACTCGCATGATTCTCCTTGGTTGAGCGGGGGATGTGCGCTGCCGATGGTGTTGAGTGACATTTACTTGGCGTAATCACTCGACGTCAATGTGTCATCGGCGCGGGTGTCCAGGTATCCGGGAATCCACGTATTCGACTACAACCCGGATCGGATTCGGTGTGGTACGTCCACGTTTCGGCCTCCTAATCGCATCCGCTGTGGAGGCCGATCCTGGGGCCGTCGGCTTCGGCCTGCTCCGGTTCGTCGTCCACGACGGCACCGGTGGCGGGAGCATGAAGGAGAACGGCGGCCTGGCCGGGCTTACCGAACGTCTCTGGCCGGTCGACGGGCGGCTGTGGATGGACAGCCCCCACGGAGGACCTACGGTGGTCACCGTCGATTTACCCCCTACACGTGTGAGCCGCTCCTTATGCGCATCGTCATCGCCGAAGACGCCGTCATCCTGCGCGACGGCCTGGCCCAGCTGCTCAGCGCGTACGGCCACGACGTCGTCGCCACGGTGGGCGACGGCGACGCGCTGCGCGCCGCAGTCGGTGAACACCGGCCCGACATCGCCATCGCCGACATCCGCATGCCGCCCACCTTCACCGACGAAGGCCTCAAGGCCGCCCTCGCCCTGCGCCGGGACCATCCCGGCCTTGGCGTCCTGGTCTTCTCCCAGTACGTCGAAACCCGGTTCGCCGCCCAGTTGCTCGCCGACGGCGCATGCGGAGTCGGCTACCTGCTCAAGGACCGCGTCGCCGACGTCAGTGACTTCATCGACGCGCTCACCCGGATCGCCTCCGGCGCGACCGTTCTCGATCCGGAGGTGGTCACCCAACTCCTGGCCGCCGGGCGGGGCGATTCGGACACGTTGCACACCCTCACGGAACGGGAGCGCGCGGTCCTGGAACTCATGGCCGAGGGCCGCTCCAACTCCGCGATCGCCCAAGCCCTGTTCCTCGGCGAGAGTTCGATCGAAAAGCACGTCTCCAGCATCTTCGCCAAGCTCGGCCTCCCGCCCTCCCCCGACGACCACCGACGCGTCCTGGCCGTACTCCGCTATCTGGGCACCTGAACCACAAGGCCGCGCTCACGACAGGCGGCCGCCGGGGGAGTCGCCGATGGTTTCCGGTTAGCCGGAAGCCGGACGGGTCGCGCCGTTG
>JBIOWF010000100.1:0-12092 GCA_044868295.1 Microtetraspora sp.
CGCTCGGTGAGCGGGTGCCCGGCCGGCTGCCCGGGGATGTCACCATCGCCCCGGAGCGTCTCGGCGCCTGTTCCGGAGAGTGGGTGCGCGGCGGATCGGCCCTCGACGAGGGCAAGGTGCTCCTCTACTTCCACGGGGGCGCCTATTTCATCTGCTCGCCCGCCACGCATCGTCCCGTTACCTGGCGGCTGTCCGCCGTGGCCAAGCGGCCGGTGCTCGCGCTGGACTACCGGCAGGGGCCGGTCCACTCGCTGGCCGAGTCGCTCACCGACGCGCTCGACGCCTACCGGTGTCTCCTCGACCGGGGGCACCAGCCGAAGGACATCCTGCTGGCCGGTGACTCCGCGGGCGGCCATCTGACGCTGGCGACCCTGCTCGCGCTCCGGGACCGGGCCCTCCCGCTGCCCGCCGCGGCCGTCTGCATGTCGCCGTGGACGGATCTCAGCGAAGGCAGGCGGATGGTGAACCGGTGGCTGGATCCGATGCTGCCCGCCAGCCGGATCGACTGGCTGGCCAGGCGCTGGACGGACGGGCTCGACTGCCGCGACCCCCTGGTCTCGCCGGTGTACGGGGACTACACCGGAGTGCCGCCGCTCATGATCGTGACGGGCTCGACCGAGGTGCTGCGGGACGAGGCGCGGCGGGTCGCGCTGAGCGCCCGCGAGAACGGCGTCCCGGTGACCTACGAGGAGTGGAACCGGATGCCGCACGCCTTCGGCGTCTTCGCCGACGTGCTCCCCGAGGCGCGACTCCTCTTCCACCACATCTCCCGCTTCCTCACGGCGGTCGAGGCCCGTGCGGCCGGTTCGGACGCGGCTGTGGCGTAGGCGTGGCGTAGACGCGGGCATGGGGTGGTGTTCGTGTTACGCCAGGGATTGGCTTTAATTCCTGTTACCTGCGCTTTCTTGCGATTTCTTACCTTTCGGTGCCAGTGGCCTTACCTGTCATGCCGCTTGTGACCAGTTGGCCGCATGGCCCGTTCCAGAGGACGACAGTGTGCTGTGCCGTACTTCTGGTAAGAGAGGTAACCTCCGGATGGCACGAGGCGGAACTGGGTCCCAGAACGGCATGCCTCCTGGCGTGCGGCCGCTGACGGTGGGAGACCCGGTGATCATCGGGCGCTATCTGCTTCTCGGCCGCCTCGGCACCGGGGGCATGGGCGTCGTCTACCTGGCCGAGCACCCCCGGGGCGGGTTCGTCGCGCTGAAGACGCCGCACTCCGTGCATCTCTCCGATCCGACCCTCCGGGCGAGGTTCACCGAAGAGGTCGAGTTCTCCCGGCGGGTGCGGCCGTTCTGCACGGCGGCCGTGATCGAGGACGGATTGGACCGTGACAGGCCCTATCTCGTCACCGAGTACATCCCCGGGCCGGCACTCTCACAGGTCGTCATGGCGAGAGGGCCGCTGACCCTCGACCTGGCGTACGGTGTGGCGCTGGGCACCGCCGCCGCCCTGGTCGCCACGCACGGCGCGGGGCTCGTCCACCGTGACCTCAAGCCGGGCAACGTGCTCCTCTCCCCGAGGGGTCCGTTCGTGATCGACTTCGGCATCGCCCGGGACGTCGACACGGTCCGGGCGCACACCCAGGCCGGTCAGATCATGGGCAGCCCCGGCTGGGTCGCGCCCGAACGGCTGACCGGCGGGCCCGCGATCCCCGCCTCGGACGTCTTCTCCTGGGGCTGCCTGGTCGCGTTCGCGTCCACCGGCCATCACCCGTTCGGCACCGGCGAGCTCGACGTCCTCACCCGGCGCATCCTGGTCGAGCGGCCGCGGATCTCCGCCGTGCCCAAGCTGCTCTGGGACACGGTCGCGGTCGCGTTGCGCAAGGAGCCCGCCGAGCGCCCGGACGCCGCCGAACTGCTGTCCGCCCTGCTCGCGGCGGGCGGCGTCGGCGTCCCGTCCGACCCGCGCGAGGCGGTCGGGTCGGTGCTGGACGAGATCTGGCAGCCGGTGCCCTACCCCGCGGGCGGAGGTCTGGTACGGCTGGCGCACTCGTCCGAGTTCCCCGCCCAGACCCCGGCCAAGAGGTCCCGCCGCCGTACCCGTGGCGGCCATGGGTCCCACGCCGGGTTCGCCGCGCTGGCGACCGTGACGATCGCGGCGATGACGGTGATCGCCGCGGGCACGGGCACCGCCCGGATGGAAGGCGCCGCCGAGCCGCCGCCGGCCGTTCCCATGCTGATTCCCGGTGAGGACAGCACGATCACGCCGGGGCGGGCGCTCGGGACGTCCCGGACGCCCGGGACTTCCGCAACGCCCGCGGCCCAGGTGACGATCACGTCCACCCGGACGGTCTCGCCGTCCTCGTCCACACCGGACGACCCGTGGAGCACGACCGTCCCTTCCCCGCCACCCAGCACCTCCGGCAGCGCGCCTCCGATGAACCAGTGCTTCGACGTGAGCGGGAAGCCCCGGCCCTGCGTCACGCGCAGTCCCGTGCCGTCCGGCGGGATCAGCCCGGAACCCCAGTGGGGCGACGGAGAGCCGCCGCAGCCGACCCCCACGCCCACGACTCCCGCCCCGGGCCAGACCCAGCCGCCCGCCCCGAGCCCGAGTCCGTCGCCTTAGTCCGTCGCCTTAGCGGAATGCCGAATACCGAATGCCGAAGGCCCCGCGGTCGGCCGTCAGGTCCGGGGGTGACCTGCGGCGCCCTCGCGGGGCCTTCTGCTGTTCGACCCGGCCCGGCCGGTCCCAGTCACGCGGGGACGCGGCCGGCTCGCCGGTGGTTAGTGAGCCTCAGCGAACTGTTCCTCCTCCGTCGAGCCCTTGAGGGCCGTCGTGGAGGAGTCCGGCGCGATGGCCGTGCTGACCAGGTCGAAATATCCGGTGCCGACCTCGCGCTGGTGGCGGGTGGCGGTGTAGCCGCGGTACTCGGCCGCGAACTCGGCCTCCTGCAGCTCGACGTAGGCCGTCATGCCCTCCTCGGCGTAGCCCCGCGCGAGGTTGAACATCGAGTAGTTCAGCGAGTGGAAGCCGGCGAGGGTGATGAACTGGAACTTGTACCCCATGTGGCCGAGCTCGCGCTGGAACTTCGCGATCGTGGAGTCGTCCAGGTGCTTCTTCCAGTTGAACGACGGCGAGCAGTTGTAGGCGAGCATCTGGTCCGGGTAGCGCGCCTTGATCGCCTCGGCGAACTCGCGCGCGACGTCCAGGTCCGGGGTGGAGGTCTCCATCCAGAGCAGGTCGGAGTGCGGCGCGTAGGCGAGGCCGCGGGCGATGCAGGAGTCCACGCCGTTGCGGACGCGGTAGAAGCCCTCGGCGGTGCGGTCCCCGGTCGCGAACTCGCGGTCGCGGGGGTCGACGTCGCTGGTCAGGAGGGTCGCGGCCTGAGCGTCGGTCCGCGCGATGACCAGGGTCGAGACGCCGGCGACGTCGGCCGCCAGGCGGGCGGCGTTGAGCGTCTTGATGTGCTGGCCGGTCGGGATCAGCACCTTGCCGCCCAGGTGGCCGCACTTCTTCTCGGAGGCGAGCTGGTCCTCCCAGTGCACGCCCGCCGCGCCCGCGGCGATCATGCCCTTCATCAGCTCGAAGGCGTTCAGCACGCCGCCGAAGCCCGCCTCGGCGTCGGCCACGATCGGCGCCATCCAGTGGGGCGCGTCGTCATCGCCTTCCGACCAGGTGATCTGGTCGGCGCGCAGCAGCGCGTTGTTGATGCGGCGCACCACGGCCGGGACCGAGTTGGCCGGGTAGAGGCTCTGGTCCGGGTAGGTCTGCGCGCCGAGGTTGGCGTCCGCGGCGACCTGCCAGCCGGACAGGTAGATGGCCTTCAGGCCCGCCTTCACCTGCTGCACGGCCTGGTTGCCGGTCAGCGCGCCGAGCGCGTGGACGTAGTCCTCCGTGTGCAGCAGGTCCCACAGCCGCTTGGCGCCGATCCTGGCCAGCGTGTGCTGCTCCTGCACGGAACCGCGCAGCTTGACGACGTCCTCCGCCGTGTAGGTGCGCTCCACGTTCGCCCAACGGGGGTTGGTGTCCCAGTCGTGCTGCAGCTGCTTGGCCGCTGCCTTGAGGCGCTCAGACATGTCTGTCACTCCCTTGTTGCTGGCGCACCTGGGGCCTGTCCCCGCTTGGCGTGCTCTGTCGTCACCTGGGTGCTTGCTCTGAGTTTGTGTCGACATCGAGAGACCCAGCAAGGAGCTACCTGTGCGAAAGAACGACAGAATTTTTCTTCTGAGAAGACTGGTGGGTATTTGAGCGTAAAGAAACGCTGACTTTTCCATATGGACTAGACCAATGTATGTGACCTAGATCACTTGGTTTCGGGGCGTTTCGGGGGTTGTATCGACCTGTATGTGCCTGTTTGTAGGCATTTTCGCGGCCGGTACGGAGTCTCTCAGGCTGGGAAAGAAGGTCAACGGCAGGCATCATGTGTGGTCCGTCACATGAGGATGGAAGAAGCCGTGAAATTTCGCCTAGGATCGACGTATGCCCTCCTTGCTCGGCGAAGAACCGCTCTCTTTGACGCAGGAGCTCGATCTGCTGGCCTTCGGCCAGCGACTCAAGCACCTTCGGAGACAGCGCGGCCTCACCCTGTCCGAGCTCGGGGAACGCGTCGGGCGTGCGCCCAGCCAGCTTTCCCTGCTCGAGAACGGCAAGCGCGAGCCCAAACTCTCGCTGCTGAAGTCGCTGGCCGCCGCGCTGAACGTGCCCGTGGAGGAGCTGCTGCGCCGGCAGGCGCCCAACCGGCGGGCCCAGTTGGAGATAGCTCTGGAGGAGGCGCAGCGCGACCCGCTCTACACGAGCCTCGGGCTCAGCAAGCTGAAGGTGTCGGCGCGGGTCACCAACGATGTGCTGGAGCACATCCTCGGTCTGTTCGAGGAGCTCAAGGCGCGGCAGGCCAAGGGCACGGCCACTCCAGAGGAGGCCAGAGCCGCCAACGCCGACCTTCGCCGCCAGCAGCGCGAGGTGGGCAACTACTTCGAGGAGACGGAGAAGGCGGCCGCCGAGGCGCTGGCCGCCGTGGGCTACCGGACGGGTGCGCTCTCGGAGAGCACCGTTCAGGCCCTGGTCGCGTACTTCGGATTCACCGTGCACACCGCGCCCGATCTGCCGCGCTCCGCCCGTTCGGTCACGGACCTGCGTAACCGGCGCATCTATCTCAAGCGCGAGCAACTCGGCATGCACACGCCGCGCACCGTCCTGCTGCAGACGCTCGGGCATTTCGCGCTCCAGCACCACAAGCCGCGGGATTTCGCCGACTTCCTGCGACAGCGGGTCGAGGCCAACTACTTCGCGGCAGCCGTCCTCGTCCCGGAGGCCGCCGCGGCGCCGTACCTGCGGGAGGCGAAACAGGACCGCGCGCTGTCCGTCGAGGACCTTCGTGACGTGTTCGCGGTCTCCTACGAGATGGCCGCCCACAGGTTCACCAACCTGTCCACCCACCACCTCGACCTGCCCTGCCACTTCGTCCGGAACGACGCCGGCGGGATCATCTACAAGGCGTACGAGAACGACGGGATCGTCTTCCCGGCCGACGAGCAGGGCGCCATCGAAGGCCAGCGGATGTGCCTGCAGTGGTCGGGCCGCCAGGTGTTCCTCTCGCCCGACCGGTTCTCCCTGTACTACCAGTACTCCGACTCGCCGACCGGGACGTACTTCTGCGTCGCCCACGTGGACCCGTCGCACGAGAAGGACTTCGCGATCACGCTCGGCGTGCCGTTCCGCGAGTCACGCTGGTTCCGCGGCCGGGAGACGACCAACCGGACCAAGTCCAACTGCCCGAACGGCGAATGCTGCCGCCGCCCGCCGACCGAGCTGGCCCAGCGGTGGGAGGGATACGCGTGGCCGTCGGCCCGCGCGAACTCCCACGTCCTCGCCGCGCTGCCGCCCGGGTCCTTCCCCGGCGTCGACGAGGCCGACGTCTACGCCTTCCTGGAGCGCCACGCCGCTCAGGCCTGAGCGAGAGCGACTCACTAGCCGGATGTCTCCGCCGACATCGGTGATTCACGATCAATCGCCGCGGACGCTCCGTGTGTCGGCTCTAGGGAACGTGACACGGAGGGCTTCCGTCGGCGCGGCCGTCGCCGTCGCCTTGACGACAGCCGGAAGGTGAACGGCCGCAGCTTCGAGGTGACGACGCGGATGGCGGTCACGGAGAAGAGGAAGGATCCGGCCATCAATCCCAGCATGATGAGGGAGAAGAGGATTCCGTGATCGTCGAGGATGCGGTCCTCCGGCAAGCCCTCCAGGTTCGCGAGTAAGGCCTTCACGACCTCCTGCAGACTGAGGACCATCGCGGCGGCGCCCACTGTGGCGCCGACAAGCCCTCCCGTCCACTCAGACAGGGTGTCCAGCCGTTGCTGGAACCACGCGAGGTTCTCACGCACCTGAGTCTCGAGATCCACCAGGTCGCGAATGCGCACATCTGATGAATGATGGCGTTTTACCGGTGCCAGGAGGCGCCCGATCCGAGAGTGGACGACGTAGTCGTCGGTGGTGCTCGCGATGATGTGCTGCCAGCGTTCGATCTGGCCCCGGCTGACCTGGTGCCGTTCGGTGAGGACCCGCTGCGTGTCCCGCTGGACGCAGGTGAGAGTGGTGCGGCGCAGTGTGAGGAATTCCAGGAGTTGCGTCCGGTCGACGTCCACCGAGTCGAGTCGTGCGTCGATGCCGCCTTCCGTGCCGAGCGTGAGCGAGACGGACTCTGTGAGGAACCACCACGCCTCTGGGCTGCCTTGACCAAGGTCGACAGGGTCGGGCCGGGACCAGGGATCGTCAGGAGACAGCAGGCGCTGCGCCAGAGCTTGCGCTGATCGCCGGGGATCCTTCGTGATCAGAGGTGCGAGCTCCAGGTCGATGATCTCGATCTGTGTGCCGAAACTAACTGGAAAAGGATAAAACAATAGCTTCTTTGCCGCCATCTCATGAAGGCGTTCACATCCTTTTGCGCCCTCTGTCGCCCACGATGTGAGTGGAGAGTCGGGTCTGCCGCACAGGCGCTCGTACATGTCCAGGAAGACCCAGTTCATCAGGTGGCGCACGCCGCCACGGACGGGGGTGTCAGCGCCGGGCACATGCCAGGAAAGGGGATAATCGACATCCCAGAATGCCCGTTCCAGCTGATGGAGGGCCTCGACCCCCGCCCCACTCGCCACCTCTACGGTCTGAGCGAGAATTGTCGGGCGGATGACGATGAATCCCGATGCGTGTGCCAATATGTGGACAATGACCTTGCCAGTGATCTCTCGATCGCCGCGCGCCAGCCGAATCGTTCCGGAGAAGTCGACTGGCGGGATCTTCGCCCGGGCCACGTGGCCAAGCCGGAGAGTTTGAATATCGAAGAAAGCGGCGGCGTTCATGTCGAGGAGTCGGCTACCGGGTGGACCGCCCAAAGTGAGAAGGTCATGCGGAGACATGTCCGCGAACCTTCCGAGATCGTAACCGCGAAACCAGCTAACTGTCCAAGTTTGGGGTAAAGGATCGAGCATGATCACGTTCGCGATACTAGCCCACAACGAGGCCGAATCGGTGGGAAGAGCGGTAGCGCAGGCCCTTGCCGCAGCGGAGAACAACGATCGTGTGGTGGTCGTGGACAGCGCTTCGACGGACGATACCGTGGCGCGGGCCCGTGAGGCTGGAGCTGAGGTTTTGAGGGGGCCGCTGGGGAAGGGCGCCGCGATGCGCTTCGCGGCGGAGCGGGTGGACACGTCATGGATCTGCTATCTCGATGCGGATTTTGTGGAGACGGACCGCAATGTGGCGCATGTTCTGCGTGATGCCGTGACGCACGTGAGTCCCGACCACGCGATGGTGGTCGGGGAGTTTACGGATCCTCCGCCCGAACCGCTTCTCAGTAATACGATCGCGCTTTATCCGACTCTTGTGCGAGCACTGTTTCCCGAGGCGGATGGCCGGTTCGGGACCCGGCCGCTCAGTGGGTTTCGAGCGGTACGACCGGAACTGACCAAAGGGTTGCCGCCGGATTTCGGCGCAGAGGCGTACCTGAACCTGACCGCGGTCATGTCGGGGCGCCCCTTCTCGCTGACGCATATCGGCCTCTATCGCCAGCGCTTCCGCTACAAGCCCGATATGGGGCGTGAGATCGGGCGGGCCATCCTCGACGTGGCGACCGAGCATGGAAGACTCCACCAGGAGAGGCGTTCGGCGTGGAATCTCTGGGTCGATCGCCTCGTCGAGGTCATGGCAGGACATCGAGGTGATCTCTTGGACGGAGACACCTACCGTGAGCGTCTGTTCGAGGCGGCGGCGGCGCCGTTGCCCGATACAGGTGCCGGGCTCACCAGGGAGTAACCAAACGTGATTCACCCCCGCCGCACGATCGGCGCACGAACCTTCGACTTCTCTCGCCAGGTGGCGGTGATGGCCATCGTCAACCGGACGCCGGACTCCTTCCACGACCAAGGCCGTACTTTCTCCCTGGAGAAGGCGACTGAGGCCATGCGAGCGGCGGTAGAGGAGGGGGCGGACTGGCTCGATATCGGGGGAGTGCCGTTTGGTCCCGATGGTCCAGTTGTGAGTGTCGCGGAGGAGATCGACCGGGTGGCACCGGTGATCCAGGCGGTTCGGCCCCTGACGGACGCCGTGATCTCCGTCGACACTCATCGGGGCGAGGTCGCTCGTGCAGCGCTCGCGGCGGGTGCGGACGTGGTCAACGACACCAGCGGAATCCAGGATCCCAAGCTTGTGGAAGTCGTCGCGGAGACAGGTGCCTCCCTCGTGGTGACCCACAGTCTGGCCGGTCCGCGGGTACGGTACCCACGCCCGACCTATCAAGATGTCACAACGGAGGTTGCCGAGTTTCTCCGTGACCGCGTCGCCTTCGCGCTCAGCGCGGGCGTCGCCCCTGAAAAGATCATCATCGATCCCGGGCACGACCTGAACAAGAACACTCGTCACAGCCTTGAACTGACCCGTCGGCTCCCCGAGATCGCCGAGATCGGCTACCCCCTCCTGGTGGCCCTGTCCAACAAGGACTTCATCGGAGAGACCCTCGACCGGCCGCAGCACGACCGTCTTGAGGGTTCTCTGGCGGCGGCCGTCTTCTGCATCCTCAACGGAGCACGAATCGTCAGAGTCCACGACGTGCGGGCCACGGTGGCGGCCGTGCGGATGACCGAGGCGATGCTCGGCTGGCGCGATCCGATCCGCACAAGGCACAACATGTGATTCTCGTGACTCCCCGAAGGCGTGCGGAACACCCGGGCCAGGCCGCCATCGTCATCCAGCCCGGATAATCGGGTCGAAAAGCGTCGTTCGTCGCTGGAACGATAGGCGCGTGATGGGCGTCAGGGATTGGTTCCAGCAGGTCATTGGGCATGAGGACGTGCGTGGTGATCTGGTCGTGGACTCGATCAAGCGGTTGGTGCCTCCCAGGGTCCAGGGCCGCCGTGCCGCTCTCGCGCGGGCTGCTGGCCGGGCTCGGCGACTGCGGCGTGCCCGCCGATGCCGACCTGGTTCTTCCTTATCTGGGGGATCCGAGGCCTCGGGTCCGGGCCGAAGCCGTGCGCACGATGCGCCGTGTGGGAGCGAAGACCGACCTCGCCGCGATGCTGGAGGATCCGGCGCCCGTGGTGGTCCGGAACATGGTCGACAACCTGCGGGCTTCCGGTCCGGCCGTGCCGGTCGAGCGGTTGTGGTCGCTGCTTGGAGACCAACATCCCCGGCACGTACGGCAGGCGGCTCATCGGTTGCTCGCCGACCGCGATGCGTGGACCCGGGTCAGGGCGGATCTTCTGCTGGCTTTCGCATATCGTGCTCGGCCTCCGACGACCCGCTGCACCGATCTTGACGGGTGCCGACTGATCTCTTACCGTTCGGCCGTTCGGCGAACACGGAGGCAGGTGGGTTCCATGGCGGACACGCGGCGCACAGGCGCGGCCGAGCCGTCCGGTGGTACCGGGGCGCTCAAGGTAGAACTTCACGGAATCGACGTCATCGGCGATGCCGATCGCAAGGGCCGTCCACGGCAGCTGTTCTGGCCGTGGTTCGGCGCCAACGTCTCGATCCTGGGGCTGAGCTACGGCTCTTTCGCGCTCGGATTCGGGATCTCCTTCTGGCAGGCGCTCGCGGCCGGAGCCATCGGGATCGTCTTCTCCTTCCTGCTGTGCGGCTTCGTCTCCGTGGCAGGCAAGCGAGGATCGGCTCCGACAATGGTCCTGAGCAGGGCGGCGTTCGGTGTTCGTGGAAACCGGCTGCCGTCGGCGATCTCATGGATGCTGACGGTCGGCTGGGAGACGGTGCTCACCGCGCTGGCGACACTCGCGATGGCGACCGTGTTCGAGCGGCTCGGCTGGGGCGGCGGGGCATCCACGAAGATCATCGCACTGGTCGTGGTCACCGCTTTGATCATCATCGCCGGTGTCATGGGTTTCGACCTGATCATGCGCCTGCAGGCGGCTATCACGATCGTGACGAGTGTGCTGACGGTGGCCTACATCGTCCTCGTCGTCGATCAGATCCACTGGGACACCGTCGCACGGATACCGGCCGGCTCCGCCCAGGAGTTCATCGGGACGCTGGTGTTCATGATGACCGGGTTCGGGCTCGGCTGGGTGAACGCGGCCGCCGACTACTCCCGCTACCTGCCGCGGAACTCGTCCAGCGCGGGGGTGGTGGGCTGGACGACCTTCGGAGCCTCTGTCTCGCCGCTCGTGCTGCTGGTGTCCGGCCTGCTCCTGGCCGGGTCCTCGCCCGGCCTGAACACGGCGATCGCGGCCGACCCGATCGGAGCGTTGACAACCGTCCTGCCCGACTGGTTCCTCATCCCCTTCGCCGCCGTGGCCGTCCTCGGCCTGGTCGGAGGCGCTGTCCTCGACATCTACTCCTCCGGGCTCTCACTGCTGGCGGCCGGGCTGCGGGTGCCGCGCTACCTCGCCGCGCTGTTGGACGGCGTGCTCATGGTCGCGGGCACGGTGTACATCGTGTTCTTCGCGGACGGCTTCCTGGGTCCGTTCATCGGATTCCTCACCACGCTCGGCGTCCCGATCGCCGCGTGGTGCGGCATCATGCTCGCGGATCTCGTGCTGCGACGCCGCGACTACGACGAGGCCGATCTCTTCCGGCCCTCCGGCCGTTATGGCGACATCCCACTGCGACCCCTCGCCGTCATCCTCGTCAGCACCGCACTCGGCTGGGGCCTGGTCACCAACGCTTCGGCAGGCTGGCTCGGCTGGCAGGGCTACCTGCTCGGCCCTCTCGGCCTCGGCGGAAAGTCGGGGCCGTGGGCTTTCGCCAACCTCGGCGTATTGCTCTCACTCCTCATCGGATTCGTGGCCACGCTGGTGTTCAACCGCGTACATGCTCAGGAACGTCTCGATGCCGCTGAACCAGGGGTTCCCTCGGCGCGGGGCGCTCGACCATGACTGTTCCGTACGCACCCGGAACCGACTCGCGGGACCGGCAGCGTGAGCCCTGGCTGGCGGTCATCGACATGCAGAAGGTGTTCGCCGAACCGGACAGCGAGTGGTTCACCCCTCGATTCTCCGAAACCGTCGCCCCGATCAGGGAACTGGTCGGCGCGTTCGGCCCTCGGGTCACCTTCACCCGCTTCATCGCCCCCGACACCCCCTCCGGGGCTTGGGTGGAGTACTACGCCCAGTGGCCGTTCGCGCTGCGAAAACCCGACGCGGAGATCTACCAGCTGATCGACGACTTCGCCTCCGCCTCCCTGGCGGGCTCCACGCTTGACGCCACCACGTTCGGCAAATGGACGCCGGAGCTGGCCGCCAGGGTCGGTGAAGGTGGACGACTCGTTCTCGCAGGCGTGTCCACCGATTGCTGCGTGCTGTCCACCGCCCTCGCCGCCGCGGACGCCGGGACGGAGGTCCTCGTCGTCGCCGACGCCTGCGCCGGCGTCAACGACTCCAGCCACCGGCAGGCCCTGGGGATCCTGCGGCACTACGCCCCGATCATCCGGGTCGTCACCGTGGCCGAGGTCCTCAGCGATAGCCGACCGTTTCGATGACGGCGGCCTGACGTCCCAGGCCGTCGCGGTGCGGCTTGGCGGGGACAGTGCGTGTCGGCCACCGTCACATCGGCCGGGGATCGGCTGGGAAGTACGATCGTCAGGTGACCGAAACGACCGAGACCGCGCCCGGCTGGCTTGCTCCGGAAGAGTTGGAGCTGGTGAGGGGGCG
>JBIOWF010000101.1:0-2493 GCA_044868295.1 Microtetraspora sp.
GCCCGGGGCGGAGGTAGACGCCGTGGACGGAGTTGAGGTGATGGGCGCGGGCGCGGTTCGTCGTCAGCCGCGGGGTGTCGGCGTTCATGTAGGTCAACAGCAGGTCGGCGGGCCGAAGGTGCGGCACCCGCCACCAGGGAGAGCGCACCCGGCACTTGTACGCCGTGGGGACATCCGTGTCCTCGCCCGCCCGGATGTAGCGGGCCGCCGCGGGGGAGGGGTCTCGGTCAGGTCGGAAGAGCCAGGTCGCCGCGCCTTCACTGCCCAAGGTCTCTCGTCTGCGCTGGCTGAAGGTCAGACCACGGAGATGCCGAGAGCCTGGGGGAGACAGCGGCAGGACGTCCGAAGGCGCCAACCCGAGCTCCTCCACCCGGCGTGGCGAGAGCGCGAAGTACTTGTTGTTCCCGGTCACCATGCCG
The DNA here is from genome assembly GCA_044868295.1 of Microtetraspora sp. Taxonomy (GTDB): domain Bacteria; phylum Actinomycetota; class Actinomycetes; order Streptosporangiales; family Streptosporangiaceae; genus JBIOWF01. Next base: position 420 of record JBIOWF010000101.1, read on the forward strand.
AGCGTGGTGTCGCCCCACGCCTCAAGCGGTGCGAATCCCCAGCCGGTCGACAGCTCGGAGAACGCCTCAAGAGCAGGTCCTGAAAGCAAGGATGCGGTCCACTTGCCGCTGCGGGACGGGGGTCTCCAGGTCTTGGCGACGGTGAAGTCCCGGAGAGCCTCGGCGTCTCGCACCTGGAAGACGTCACAGCGGTCGGTGCCGACTCTCCCGTGTGGGTCGAAGCCCTCGGCCAGGAGCAGGACCACCTCCTCCGAGACACCAGGGAACACCCGCTCGTCAAACGTGACCAGCCCGACGGACACGAAGTGCTGCATGAGAAACCGTCGTACGTCGGCGGCGTAGTTGACGGTCAGCAGCTCCGCAGGCAGGACCAACCCGAGGCGGCCACCTGGCCTCAGGAACAAGGCGGAGTGCACGGTGAAGGCGGCCCAGGACGAGGCGAGCCCGGTCAGCGTGACGCCTCCCCGGAGTGCGGCGGCCCGGGCCTGAGCCCGAGCGTGTCCGGTGAAGTCCTGGTAGCGGACGTAGGGCGGGTTGCCGATCACGGCGTCGTACGACCCGTCCGGGTCGAGAGCGAAGAAGTCGCCTGCACATACCTTCGCGGAGATCCCCTCGGCGCGGAGCGTCCGCTCCGCCAGTGACGCTGACGCTTGGTGCAGCTCGACGCCGACAAGGCGTCCCGTGTGACCATGCCGTCCGGCCTCGTGCAGGAAGACGGCTTCACCGCAGGAGGGCTCAAGAACCGCGTCCTCGGGCCCGCGCATTGCCCAGTCCGCGACGAACCTCGCTACCGGTGCCGGAGTGAAGAAGGCGCCGCGCGCCTTCCTCAGGGTCGCGGTGTCCCCGGGCAGCATGCGGTCATCCTGACCCACAGGGCGGACAGTCGCGTGGAGGACTCGCGTAGTCCCCAGGGAGTGGTGCTGGCTGGACGCTCAACGACTTCGCGACTAAAAGCGAATGCATGAGCGAGACCTTCGACGACGCCGAACGGGCTGTCTTGCCCAAGCCCGTCGGTGAGGCGGCGGTAGCGCACCCCATGAGCTGGACGGCGGAGGGCCTTTGCGTGGGCGTCCCTGGGTTGCTCATCTTGGTTATCCTTGTTTGTGCGCACTACGCTGGCCTCATGGCAGCGAAGAGCCCAGTCGTGCGGGAGGGCGCCGCGTCGTCCACGGTCAAGCGCAACGTGACCGGGCGAGTGGCTGCGACGAAGGTCCGCAGGGTGGCGGCGGGGACGACTGCGGCGCGGGAGACTCGCAGGCGGCGTCAGAGCGCCGTCCCGACGGTGGCGCGGGGGACGGCTGGCTTCTCAGCTGTGCTCAAGGAGGTGCTCGGCGGCGTGCCGGACTCGGCGCGCGAAGGCTTCGTCCTCAGCGTGCTGGGCGGCAAGGACGACCAGGTCGCCGCCGCGCTGTGGGGTCGAGGCCCGTCGCCCTCCGAGCGGAAGCAGGCCGCCCTGGAGAACCTGAGGCGGCAGTATGCGGCCCGGCGTGCGGTGGCGGCTACGTCGATAACCCGATCCGAGGCCGCGGAGCTGCTCGACGTGTCCGCACAGGCGGTGCTGGATCGTCTGGAGGCCGGAGATCTGGTCGGTCTGAAGAAGGGCCGGGAGTGGCGGCTGCCGGCCTGGCAGTTCAGCCCCGACACGGAGCGGGGGTTCGTCTCGGGACTGGCGCAGCTGCGTCGGGTCTTCCCCGGCGGCGCGGTGTCGTTGACTGAGTGGGCAACCGCCGCAAACGTGGAGCTTGGTGGTGCGACTCCCGCCGAGGCACTCGCCGCTGGTCGCGTCGACGAGGTCGTGCGGGTGGCTCGCGCCGGCACCTCCACGGCGTGGTAACGCCGCTTCCTGCTCCGTCGCGACCACTGACAGGCGGACGGTCCTGGATCTGGCGGTGGCGCGATCCCGGACCCGGCCGCCCTTGGCGCTGGTGTCGGATCTACCACCGATCCCAGCGCACGCCGGACGGGCTCACGCACCGGTCCTATGGTCCGTTGAGCCGGCTGGACCCGCACCTCCCCGGTCCCGAAGGCACGCCGCGCCTCTGCCCGGAGCGACGGTCGGTCCTGTACGTCGCCG
>JBIOWF010000102.1:0-2563 GCA_044868295.1 Microtetraspora sp.
ACGACCGCGGCGCGGCGCTCATGACCGCGGTGCTCTGCATGCTCATCCTCGCGATCTTCGCGATGTCGGTGGCCGTGCTGGCCGACCTCGAGGCCCGGGTGGGGGGGAACCACAAGGCGGCCCAGCAGGCGTTCGGGCTCACCGAGGCCGCGCTGGAGCACGGGCGCAACATCATCAAGAGCGCTGCGACCGCCGGGAACTTCAAGGACTTCACCAACTTCATCAGCTCGGCGTCGGCCCGGCAGCTCGGGATCCCCGCGGCGGGGATCAGCCTCGGCTCCGGCCATTACTGGGTCCGGGTCGACAACGACTGCCCGCCCCTCGTACCCGCTGCTATTCAAGACACACCCGGAGGGGTCTGTCCAGACGTCACGGACACCAACAAGACGGCGGTCCTGACCGCGTGGGCCGAGGCGACCGACGGCGCGGGTCGCGTGATCGGTCGAGCGCGGGTGCGGGCGCACTACACGATGGGCGGCGCATGGGGGCACTCCTGCTACAACGGCAACGACCAGCTATGCATCCAGGACGACGTCGGGGGCTGCAACAACAATCCATGCATCGACCCGAGCGACCCCGAGAACCCGAACGGACCCGCCAAGGGGCCGCTTCCGGGGCTGACCGACATCAAGTGTGGCACTAGCCAGATTCCGAGCTCGGACATCCCGACGGACGTGGCGAACGCCGCCGGCTGGACCAGCACCTGGCCGTGCGTCATCTACCCGTACTACACCTGGGCTCTCCACCAGGCGCTGCCCACCCGTCAAGTCTGCAAGACCGTCATCTCGGCTAACCCCGGCTATGGCACGGACCATTGCAGCTCCGTCGCACCGGGCACGTATGCGTGGACAACAAACCCGCTGGATCCCAACTATGCAACGTGCGTGGCGACGCCTTCGAAATGCCACGGGGCGGTCTTCTTCGGGCCCGGCAACAGTTCAACGCCAGGCAACAACGTGGTGACGGGCGCCGACGTGGCCTTCGGGACGAACACCAACGATGATGCGGTGTGTATCGGCAAGCAACGGGACCGGCCGACCGAGAACTGCTACGACGCCACCATTGCCGCCAGCAGCTCAGCCGTCGCCTATGTGATGGGGAAGGTCAGGCTCACGAACAACATCAGCGTCTACGGCACTCTGGTGCTGCATGGAAATCAGACGGCGGGCAGCAGCCCCTCTAACGCTGACCTCGGCCTCACGGGGACCGTCCAGATCGTGAGCTTCCCGTGCGTGGCCGGGTCGCCCGCTCCGGCTCCAGGCTGCGGGTACCCTCTCGCCATCCTTGCGTACAATCCCAATGAGCCGGCGCCCACCACAGCGACGGGACAGACGATCTACTTGAGTATGTCGGACTCGACCGCCATCGTGCGGGGGATCATCTACACGGGCGGGACCGCCGCCTTCGGTCCGATCAACGTCGACGGTGGCGTCATCGGGTGGGACGTCAACATCGGCAATACGGCGACTCGGATCGCCTACAATTCGACCTACGGCAACGCGTCGCCACCTCCGGGGTTCACCGACCCCGCCAGTGATCCGGCGTGGACCGTCTCTCTGTATCGAGCGACGTGGGTGCACTGCATCAACTACGCGAACGACTACAACGGGTCGACGTCCTGCGACTGACCGCGTGATCTGACCGCGCGGCAGTGCCCGCGCGTGGTGGATCGAGGCGGCCCGGAGCATCGCGGCGGCCCGGAAAACCACGTGTGGCTACAGAGGTGCCCGTGCTGTCGACGGCGCAGCCCATGCGTGAGCCGCGCCGAGCCCGCGGCCTCCTTTCAGGGGACGCTCGCTGAGGCCAGCCGTTTCCCTCCGCGCTAGTTGCGGCCTTACCTGCCCTCCCGGAGCGCCGCTATTTCAAGCTGGTCGCGACGATAGTGACGTGGATGCCGTACTACCAGCACGATACTGACTAACCCGGCGGTCACCGCCCCCGTCCCCGTTCGCCGGCGGTGGGTCGGCCAGGAGCGCCTCGCTTCCGGCGAGGGGAGAGCGCCAGTCGGCTGGTAGCGGCATTGGCGCGGCGCGGATTCTACCGCGAGGCTCAACTCGCTCCGGGAGGTGCCAGGGATGAAGATCGCCGTGATGGGATCCGGCGCCATCGGCGGCTACATCGGCGCGCGACTGGCCTCGGCCGGCGCCGAGGTCACCTTCATCGCGCGTGGCCCGCACCTGGCGGCGATCCGCGCGCGGGGTCTCACGATCCTGAGCCCCCTCGGGGACCTGTTGATCGCACCGGCCGCCGCCACCGACGATCCGGCGGCGGTGGGGCCCGTCGATGCCGTGCTGCTCGGGACGAAGCTCTACGACGTGGAGGCCGCCGCGCGGGGGCTCGGGCCGATGCTCGGCCACGAGACCGCCATCGTGTGCCTGCAGAACGGCGTCGATGCCACGGACATCGTCGCCCGCCTCCATGGCCGGCCCCACGTCGTCGGCGGGGTCGTCGTGATCAACGGGGAGATCACGGCGCCGGGCGTGATCCGGCACAACGCGCTCAACCGCCTCACGGTGGGGGAGCTCGACGGACGCGAGAGCGCGCGACTCGTCCGCCTCGTGGC
>JBIOWF010000103.1:0-22860 GCA_044868295.1 Microtetraspora sp.
AGACCCTCTGGGCCCGAATGTCGATCTTCTCCGGCCATTTCGATCTCCCGGCCGCCGAAGCCGTGTGCGCCGACGGGGAGATCGCGGCCGAGGAGGTCCTGTATCTGGTGGCCGCTCTCGTGGACAAGTCGCTGCTGCTGCGCGAGGAACACGACGGCCAGGTCCGTTACCGCATGCTGGAGACCCTGCGCCAGTTCGGCCAGGAAAAGCTGGGCGGCCCCGAGGAACGCCTGCGCCTGGCGGGCCGGCACCGCGACTGGTACCGGCGGCTGATCGAGCAGGCCGCCGAGGAGTGGTTCGGACCCGAGCAGGTGTCCTGGTTCGACCGCCTGCGGCTGGAGCAGTCCAACATCCGCGCCGCTCTGGCGTTCTGCCTGCACGAGCCGGGAGAGGAGGAGGCCGGGCTGGAGATGGCCACCCGGCTGAACCTGCCCCACTGGCTGGCCAACTCCTTCTTCAACGAGGGACGCCACTGGCTGGACCTCCTGCTGCGGGCGGCGCCCGAGGGCACCGTCGCCCAGGCCAGAGGCCTCTACACGTACGCCTGGCTCGCCCTCATCCAGGGCGACAACGCGATGGCCCTGCCCATGCTGGACCAAAGCGAGGTCCTGGCCACGCGGACCGCCGACCCGCAGAGCCTCGCCTACGTGTCTCACCTGCACGGCATGGCGGCGGTGTTCAGGGACGACATGCCGGAAGCGGCACGACGGCTCGACGAGGCGCTGACGCGGCACACCGCGGGCGGCGACCGGTTCGGGATCGTGATGTCCGAACTTCCGCTGGCCCTGGCCTTGCACAGGCAGGGCGAGACCGAGCGCCCGGTGGTGCTGTTCAAGGACTGCCTGGCGATGACCGAGGCCCACGGCGAGAGCTGGTGCCGGGCCTGGGCGCTGACCCTGCTCGCCATCGAGATGTGGCGGCGCGGGGAGAGCCGCCGGGCGACGTCCCTGGCGCGGGAGAGCCTGCTGCTCAACCGCGCGCTGGACGACCGGCACAACATGACGCTCGACATCGAGGTGCTGGCCTGGATCGCCGCCGACGTCGGCGAGCACGTCCACGCGGCCCGGCTGCTGGGTGCCGCCGAGAGCGTGGCCCACACGGTCGGGATCGCCGTGCTCCACTTCGCTATCCATGCCAAATATCACAAGAGGTGCGAAGAGCTGCTGCGCGAGGTGATGGGGGACGCGAAGTTCACCCACGCCTTCGATTTCGGCCGCCGGCTGACCCTTGAGGAGACCGTCGGCGAGGCGCTGGGCGAGCGGCAGGCGGAACCGCGGCAGCCGCCCACGCCGGGCGGGACCCGGTCACCGCTGACCCGGCGCGAGGACGAGATCGCCGCACTGATCGCCCAGGGGCTGAGCAACAAGGAGATCGCCGCCAAGCTCGTGATCTCCCAGCGCACCGCCGAAGGCCACGTCGAGCGCATCCTGGCCAAGCTGTCGTTCACCTCCCGCGCCCAGATCGCGGCATGGGTGGCGAGCCAGAACGCCCCGGACCAGCCGAACCAGGGCTGATCCGGGCCGCGAACGCCGGTCTCCGGCGAGACCGGCGTTCGGGTGGGGCAAGCCGTACGGGATCTGGAGTGGACTACCGCAGAGTGCCGTTGGTCATTCCGGCGGGCTCCTCCGGGACGGCGATGAGGCCGAGCTCCGCGGGGGACGCCATCAGCGGATGCGAGGGCACGACACGGACGGTGTAGCCGAAGGCGCCGGTGCGGTCGAGAGGCAGGATCCCGGTGTAGTACGCCCTGCCGTCGTCACCGGCCGAGTCGGCCTTGAGCACCGCGTAGGCGGGGTTGATCAGCTCGTCGTGCGCGCCCACCCGCCCGTAGGCGGCCTGGACCTGGACGTCCTCGGGGGACAACTCCCCCAGGGCGATCGTCGCCCGCAATTCGAGACGGGCGCCCAGCTCCGGCGTGTCGCCGATCCCGGAGGCCTCGACGTGCTCGACCCGGACACCCGGCCACGCCCGGCTGACCCGCAGCTTCCAGGCGGCGAACGCCTTGGCGCTCTGGTAGCCGTCAGCGGAGAGCCTGCGCGCGGACCCGGCTGCCGGGCTGTAGAGGTCGACGACGTAGTCGCGGAGCATGCGCCCGGCGAGAACCTTGGGGCCGAGCGAGCTCAGCGTGTGCTTCACCATCTCCAGCCAGCGCCGGGGCAGCCCGTCGGCGGCCCGATCGTAGAAGCGGTCGGCGACCTCTCGCTCGATCAGGTCGTAGAGGGCGACCGCCTCCAGTTCGTCACGGCGGTCGGGGTCCTCGACGCCGTCGGCGGTGGGGATGGCCCAGCCGTTGTTGCCGTCGTACCACTCGTCCCACCACCCGTCCCTGATGGACAGGTTGAGGCCGCCGTTGAGGGCGGCCTTCATGCCGGAGGTGCCGCAGGCCTCCAGCGGGCGCAGGGGGTTGTTCATCCACACGTCGCAACCCGTGACGAGCAGCCGGCCGAGGGCCATGTCGTAGTCGGGCAGGAAGACGATGCGGTGCCGTACGTCCTCCATGTCGGCGAATTTGATGATCTGCTGGATGAGCTTCTTGCCGCCCTCGTCCGCCGGATGGGCCTTGCCCGCGATCACGATCTGCACCGGCTTGTGCGGGTCGAGCAGCAGTTCGCGCAGCCGGTCGGGGTCCTTGAGCATGAGCGTCAGCCGCTTGTAGGAGGGCACCCGCCGGGCGAAGCCGATCGTCAGCACGTCCGGATCCAGCACGTCGTCGGTCCAGCCCAGCTCGGCCTCGGACGCGCCGCGCTCCCGCCAGGACCGCTTGATGCGCTTGCGCGCCTCGTCGACCAGGCGGCCCCGCAACTTGCCGCGGATCTCCCAGATGTCGCGGTCGGCGAGCTTCTGCACGCCCTCCCAGCCCTGCGCCTTGTCGACCAGCGAGGGCAGCTCCTTGCCCGCCAGCTCCATGACCTCACGGCCGACCCAGGTCGGGGCGTGCACCCCGTTGGTGATCGAGCCGATCGGGACCTCGTCGATGTCGAAGCCCGGCCACAACCCCTGGAACATCTCCCTGCTGACCTGGCCGTGCAGGACGGACACGCCGTTGACCCGCTGAGCCAGCCGCATGCCCATGACGGCCATGTTGAAGATCGCCTTCTCGCCGTCCACGGTGTCCGGCTCGGCGCCGAGCTCAAGGATGCGATCCACGTCCACGGTCGGCCACGCGTTGGCCCCGCCGAACTGCTTGGCGATCATGTCGGCCGGGAAGCGGTCGATTCCGGCGGGAACGGGCGTGTGGGTGGTGAACACCGTGCCGGCGCGGACGGCCTCGATGGCTTCCTCGAACGAGAGCCTGGCCTCGGTCAGCTCACGGATCCGCTCAAGACCCAGGAAACCGGCGTGGCCCTCGTTGGTGTGGAAGACCTCGGGCTCGGGATGGCCGGTGATGCGGCAGTAGGCCCGCAGCGCCCGGACGCCGCCGATGCCGAGCAGCAGCTCCTGCATGAGGCGGTGGTCGCCCCCGCCGCCGTAGAGGCGGTCGGTCACGTCCCGGGCGGCGGTGTCGTTCTCGGCGACGTCGGAGTCGAGCAGCAGCAGCGGGATCCGGCCGACCTGGGCCACCCAGATCTGCGCGTGCAGGGTGCGCGGACCCGGCAGGCCGATCCTGATTCGGGCCGCGGAGCCGTCCTCCTCCTTCAGGAGCGTCAGCGGCAGCCCTCCGGGGTCGAGCGAGGGGTAGTGCTCAAGCTGCCAGCCCTCGGGCGAAAGCGACTGCGAGAAGTAGCCGTGACGGTAGAGCAGGCCGACCCCGAGGATCGGCACGCCCAGGTCGCTGGCCGCCTTCAGGTGGTCACCGGCCAGGATGCCAAGACCGCCCGAGTACTGCGGCAGCGCGGCGGCGATGCCGTACTCCGGCGAGAAGTAGCCGATCGCGGCGGGAGCGTCGCCGAGCGACTGGTACCAGCGCGGCGCGGTCATGTACTCCCGCAGGTCGTCCGCCGCGTCCGCGAGTTTGCGGAGGAAGCGGCGGTCCTGGGCGAGGGCGTGCAGCCGGTCGGCCTCGACCGCGCCGAGCAGCGCGACCGGGTCGTGGCCGACCCGCTCCCAGACCTCCGGGTCCACCTCGGCGAACAGGTCCGTCGTCTCCGGGTGCCATGACCAGCGGAGGTTGTGGACCAGCTCGCCCAGCGGCGCGAGCTCGGACGGGAGGACAGTGCGGACGGTGAACCTGCGAATTGCTCTCACGGGGCCAGACCCTAGTTACTCAGCGCCACGATGCGCGACCAAACACTCCAGCGTGCCTTCAGAGCGACCGGGGACGCAGGCACTCCGATGGCGTTCCTGCTAGCGCTCTCACCACTAGGAAACCAGATCAAACCTCACCAAATGACATGGCCAGCGGTGAACTCATCTTGATCGTACGGCCAAGCCGGGGCGGCGGCTCTGCGAAACGACGGAATTAACCGGGCCCGGTCTTTCGTACCGACGGGTAAAAGGAGAGCATTGGGGCACTCCCTAGGAAGAGCAGCACAGACCTGGAAAGCAGGTCTTGGCGTGTGCTGCCCGAACCACCCGAAGAACCACTTGAAGAACCAAAGATCAAGTCTTGCCCCGGAATTCCGGCGGTACCGGGCGTGCCGCCGCTACCTTAAGTGACGATGATCGGAAGAATCCCAATCCAGGACATCCACCCATCCGTGGACTGCGGGCGACGTCCCGCGAAAGCGGCTGCGGGCGAAACCTTCGAGATCAGCGCCCTCGTGTTCCGTGAAGGACACGACGCGGTGGCAGCCGGGATCGTGCTGATCGACCCCGGCGGAACGCCGGGGCGGCTGCTGCCGATGCGCGAGCTCACCCCGGGCACCGACCGGTGGGGCGTGGAGGTGACCCTGCCCGAGGAGGGCGTGTGGCAGTTCCGCGTCGAGGCGTGGAGCGATCCCATCGCCACCTGGGCGCATGACGCCGGGATCAAGATCCCCCGGGGCATGGACGCCGACCTCATGTGCGAGGAGGGCGCGCGGCTGTTCGAGCGCGCGGCGAAGGGCGCGCGGGCGGCCAATTGCACGGTCCCGAACGGAGGCGCGGCGTGCGGCCACCGGGCGGCGTTCCTCGCGATCGCGGCGCGGCTGCGGGACGAGAACGTCGACCCGCGTGCCCGGTTCACCGTGACGCAGCTGCCCGAGACGGCGGCGCTGATCGCGGCGCACCCGCTGCGAGACCTGGTCACGAGGTCGGCCAAGCACCGAGTGGTCGTCGACCGGCGGCGAGCGCTGTACGGGTCCTGGTACGAGTTCTTCCCGAGGTCCGAGGGCGCCCTCGTCGAAGCCGACGTCGTCCCCAAGTCAGGAAATTTCCAGACTGCCGCAAAACGGCTGCCGGCCATCGCGCAGATGGGGTTCGACGTCGTCTACCTGCCGCCCGTCCACCCGATCGGCCACCAGTTCCGCAAGGGGCGCAACAACACCCTCACCCCGGAGCAGTACGACCCCGGGTCGCCCTGGGCGATCGGCTCGGAGGAGGGCGGCCACGACGCGCTCCATCCCGACCTCGGCACCATCGAGGACTTCGACGCGTTCGTGGCCCAGGCGAGGGCTCTGGGCATGGAGATCGCCCTCGACCTGGCCCTCCAGTGCTCCCCCGACCACCCCTGGGTCAAGGACCACCCCGAGTGGTTCAACATCCGGGCGGACGGGTCGATCGCGTACGCCGAGAACCCGCCGAAGAAGTACCAGGACATCTATCCGCTGAACTTCGACAAGGACCCTGAGGGGATCTACGCCGAGGTGAAGCGGGTGATCAGGCACTGGGCCGACCACGGGGTGCGGATCTTCCGGGTGGACAATCCGCACACCAAGCCGGTGATCTTCTGGGAGCGGCTGCTGGCCGACTTCGCCCGTACGGACCCCGACGTGCTGTTCCTGTCCGAGGCGTTCACGCGGCCCGCGATGATGCAGGCGCTCGCCAAGATCGGGTTCCACCAGTCGTACACGTACTTCACCTGGAAGAACTCCAAGCCGGACGTGGAGGAGTACCTCACGGAGCTGGCCCAGGAGACGTCCCACTTCCTGCGCCCGAACCTGTTCGTCAACACCCCGGACATCCTGCATGAATACCTCCAGCAGGGCGGGGTGCCCGCGTTCAAGATCAGGGCGGTCCTGGCGGCACTGACAGCACCCAGTTGGGGCGTCTACTCTGGGTATGAGTTGTCCGAGAACGTCCCGGTTCGCCCGGGCAGCGAGGAATACCTAGATAGCGAGAAATATCAGTACAAACCTCGCGACTGGGCGGCGGCCGAGCGTGAGGGGCGGAGCCTGGCGCCGTTCATCACGAATCTCAATTTGCTGAGAAGAGCCCACCCGGCACTCCAGGAATTGCGTAACCTACGGTTCCACAGCGTCGACCAGCCGGACATGATCTGCTTCTCCAAGCGATTGCCCGGCGCCTATGACACGGCCACACGACGGCACGGCCTAGGCGATGTGGTTCTTGCCGTGGTCAATCTGGATCCGTACAACACGCATGAGGCGACGGTTCGGCTGGACATGCCGGCCCTCGGTCTCGACTGGCAAGCCGAGTTCGTCGTCGACGACGAGCTGTCGGGCGAGTCGTACCGGTGGCGGGAAGCCAACTACGTGCGCCTCGACCCGCACATCAATCCTGCACACATCTTCACGCTGCGCAATGGGCCGACGCATCGCCCATGAGCGCGGCCACGCACATCCGGGGAGTCAACCGTTGAGCGAGCGAGGCGAGCCAACAAGGAGAGACAGCAGCGTTTCGGCACCTCAGCCCCACCAGAGTCGGCCGGATCCGAGTCAGCCCAGCCAGGGTTACCCGGATCTGAGCCGGCCCGATCAGGGCGACCCGGATCCGGGCGAGCCCGACCAAAGCCAGCAGGATCCGCAGCCCGACCAGGGCCGGCAGGATCTGAGCCGGCAGGATCTGAGCCGGCCCGACCAGGGCGACCCGGATCCGGGCGAGCCGGATCTGAGCCATCCCATCCCGAACACCTTCACGCACGAGAAGCCCCGGGACCAGTACTGGTACAAGCGGGCCGTCTTCTACGAGGTGCTCATTCGCGGTTTCGCCGACTCCAACGGGGACGGCACCGGCGACATTCGCGGCCTGATCGACAAGCTCGACTACATCCAGTGGCTCGGGGTCGACTGCCTGTGGCTGCTGCCGCTGTACGAGTCCCCCCTGCGTGACGGCGGATACGACATCGCGGACTTCATGAAGATCCTCCCGGACTTCGGTGACCTGGGAGACTTCGTCAGGCTCGTCGACGAGGCGCACAAGCGCGGCATCCGGGTGATCGCCGACCTTGTCATGAACCACACGAGCGACCAGCACCCGTGGTTCCAGGCATCCCGCCACGACCCCGAGGGCCCGTTCGGGGACTTCTACGTCTGGCACGACAACGACGAGCTCTACAAAGACGCGCGGATCATCTTCATCGACACCGAGACGTCCAACTGGACCTACGACCCGGTCCGCGGCCAGTACTACTGGCATCGCTTCTTCCACCACCAGCCGGATCTCAACTACGAGAACCCGGCCGTGCAGGACGCGATGATGGAGGTCCTGCGGTTCTGGCTGGACCCGGGCATCGACGGCTTCCGGATGGACGCCATCCCCTACCTCTTCGAGACCGACGGGACCAACTGCGAGAACCTGCCGGAGACGCACGCGTACCTCAAGCGGGTTCGCGCCGAGATCGACCGGCTCTACCCGGACCGGGTGCTGCTGGCCGAGGCGAACCAGTGGCCGGCCGACGTGGTGGAGTATTTCGGCGATCCGGTCACCGGCGGCGACGAGTGCCACATGGCGTTCCACTTCCCGCTGATGCCGCGCATCTTCATGGCGGTCCGCCGGGAGTCCCGCTATCCGATCTCGGAGATCATGGCGCAGACGCCCAAGATCCCCGAGAACTGCCAGTGGGGCATCTTCCTCAGGAACCACGACGAGCTGACGCTTGAGATGGTCACCGACGAAGAGCGCGACTACATGTACTCCGAGTACGCCAAGGACCCGCGGATGCGGGCCAACGTCGGCATCCGGCGCCGCCTCGCGCCCCTGCTGGACAACGACCGCAACCAGATCGAGCTGTTCACCGCCCTGCTGCTCAGCCTCCCGGGCTCGCCCGTGCTCTACTACGGGGACGAGATCGGCATGGGCGACAACATCTGGCTGGGCGACCGGGACGGTGTCCGTACGCCGATGCAGTGGACGCCCGACCGCAACGCGGGCTTCTCCGACTGCGATCCGGGCCGCCTCTACCTGCCGGTGATCATGGACCCGATCTACGGCTACCAGGCGATCAACGTGGAGGCCCAGCAGAAGAGCTCCGGCTCCCTGCTGCACTTCACCAAGCGGATGATCGAGATCCGCAAGCGCCATCCCGTCTTCGGCCTGGGCGAGTTCACCGAGCTGAACTCCTCCAACCCGAGCGTGCTCGCGTTCGTCCGCGAGCTCGGAGACGACCGGGTCCTGTGCGTCAACAACCTCTCCCGGTTCCCGCAGCCGGTCGAGCTCGACCTGCGGAGATTCGAGGGTTCCATGCCGGTGGAGTGCATGGGCGGAGTTCCTTTCCCACCAATTGGCGAACTTCCGTATCTTTTGACGCTCCCTGGGCATGGGTTCTACTGGTTCACTCTTCCGGTGACGAAGGAGACGTGACGACTTCACTTGAGGGACTCCTTGCCGGCTGGATCACCGGGCAGCGGTGGTTCGCCGGCAAGGGGCGCGCGATCGACGACCTGACCATCGACATCCAGAACGAGATCGAGTCCGGGGACCCGGCTCTCCTCCATCTGCTCGTGTCCGTACACCAGGGCACGCGGACGACGCGCTACCAGATCCTGGTCGGCCTGCGGGAAGAGCTGCCCGATCGCCTCAAGCACGTCCTCATCGGCCGGTGCGACCGGGCCGGCGGCACCTGGCACGCCTACGACGCCGCCCACGACGCCTCGCTGACCACTCACCTGCTGCGGGCCATGGAGTCGGGTGCCCGCGTCGGGCCGCTCGCGTTCCATCACGTGCCCGGCGTCGGCATCGACGCCTCGCTGCGCAGCCTCGTGCTGACCGCCGAACAGTCCAACACCTCGTTCATATTCGGCGACCGGTACATACTCAAGCTGTTCCGCCAGGTGAACCCCGGTCTCAATCCAGAGCTGGAGGTGGTCACCGGCCTCGCCGCCGCCGGATCGACCCACATCGCCAAGCCCTGCGGTTGGATCGAGACCGAGCTGGACGGCCAGCCGACCACGCTCGCGATCATGCAGGAGTACCTCACCAACGCGAACGAGGGCTGGGCGATGGCGCTGACCAGCGTCCGCGACCTGTACGCGGTCGCGCCCGAGATGCCCGCCGGGGACGCGGGCGGCGATTTCGCCGCCGAGGCGTTCCGTCTCGGTACGGCCACCGCCCACGTGCACCGGGAGCTGGCCGCCGCCTTCCCCACGGGGATCGTCGAGCCGCCCGAGATCAAGCGGATGACCGAGCTGTTCCGCCTCCGTCTGGACAAGGCGATCATCGAGGTGCCGCAGCTGGCCGCGCACGCGGACGTCGCGCACGCCGCCTACGACCGGATGGCCGACATCGACCACCCGGTGCCGGTGCAGCGCGTGCACGGCGACTACCACCTCGGGCAGGTCATGCGCACGCCCGCCGACTGGGTCGTGCTGGACTTCGAAGGGGAGCCGGGCCAGCCGCTCGCCGAGCGGCGGGGCCTGGACTCGCCGCTCCGAGACGTGGCGGGCATGATGCGCTCGTTCGAGTACGCGGCGCGGCACCTGCTGGCCGACCACCCGAGTCCCGAGTCGCTCTACGACCGGGCCGACGAGTGGGCGGCCCGCAATCGAGCGGCGTTCCTGGCCGGCTACTCCGAGGGCGGCGGCAAGATCGGCGCCGACGACGCGGTGCTGCTGCGCGCGCTGGAGCTGAGCAAGGCGGTCTACGAGGTCGTCTACGAGGCCCGCAACCGGCCCACCTGGCTCCCTATACCCCTCGCCGCCTTCAAGGCGTGATCCGCCCACCATCTCGATCTCTATCCACCGGCTCGATCTGGCTGCCGTTTCCGCCATTCCCGTCCGCCTGACCCTTCCGATCGACTACTTTTCGTGGTCGATCGTAAACGAAGGGTAAATGCATGGGACGTGGACGGCTGGCTGTGCTGGTCGCGGTGGCGGGGATGGCGGCGGCGGCCGGGACGGTGGTGCTCTGGCCCGACGAGGCGCCGCAGGCGGCGCGAGCCGTACAGGCCGCTCCCAGGCTGAGTGATCCACTCACGAGCGACGAGATCGCACGGGCGAGCGCGATCGCCTCGGACGGCCTGCGCGATCATCTTTCCGGGGGTCGTACGGAGCTGCTCTACGTCGAGCGGGACGACGACAAGGCGGCTGAAGAGAGCCGGCGGGCGGACGCGTACCTCTACGACTACGGCTCGGATCGGCTCATCGTGCGCACCGTTGATCTGAGCCGGCGGAAGATCGTGGCGGAGCGGCGGGGGCGTGGCGTTCAGCCGCCGCCGTCCAAGCGCGAGGAACTGCGGGCCGCCGAACTGCTGATCGCCCATCCCAAGTACGGCAAGGGCCTGCGAGAGGCCTACGAGAAGGCCGCGGGACGAAAGCTCAGGTCGGCGACAGAGCTGGGGACACGTGGGCTGATCTTCACACCGGGCCACGAGCGCGGGGCGCCTGTGAGGTGCGCGAGACATCGCTGCCTGCGGCTTTTCGTCCGGCTGCCGGACGGCAGGTGGCTGGACACCAGTCGCATCGTCGCCGATCTGTCCGCCGGCAAGATCTACACCCTGGAATGGTGACCGTGCTCTCATCCCGCCTCGCCCGCCTCGCCCTGCTGGTCGCGACCTGCGCCCCGGCGGTCGTCCCGGGAGTCGCCCAGGCGCGGGCCGTACCGGAACCGACGGCGCCGTGCAGCGCGCCGTACCGGATCGACGAGACGCTGCCGAACGGGGTGCGCTGGCAGCTGTGCTGGGAGATGCGCAACGTCGAGGGCCTGACCCTGACCAAGGTCATCTACACCCCCCGGGGCGGCCGGCCGATCAGCGTGTTGCGCAGCACGGCGCTGGCGCAGATCCACGTTCCCTATGACAGCGGCGAGCCGCGCTTCCACGACATCGGCGCGCTCGGGCCGTCGGCGGTCGCGCTGCAGGCCGGGGACTGCCCTGACGGCAGCAGGCGCGGCGAGTTCGTGTGCGTTGCGACACGGGCGCGCGGCCACGGCTATCTCAAGTCCGGCTACGGCGACCCCACGGAGTACAAGTCCGCCCAGGGGCGCGATCTGGTGGTTTTCGCGGCTTTCCAGGTGGGCTGGTACACCTACCTGACCGAATGGGCGTTCGGCGACGACGGGGCGATCACTCCGCGCGTCGGCGCGACGGGCTCGCTGGCGGGCTGGACGACCACGCCCAAGCACGGCTGGCCGGTCGGTGTGGGGCGCAGGAACTTCTCCGAGAACCACAGCCACAACATCTTCTGGCGGCTCGACTTCGACCTTGCCGGCAAATCCCGAGATGCGGTCGAGCAATATGACTTTTCCGGATCCGGTACGGCCAAGCGCTCCATCGGCAAGACGACCTTCACCCGCGAGGCCCGGGCGGTCAACGGCCGGATGCGCTGGTGGCGGGTGGTCGACTACGGCACGCGCAACGCGAACGGCCACGCCGTCTCCTGGGAGATCAACAACTCGGAGAGCTCGGAATACCGGGGACCGGCAGACGAGCGGTTCACCCACGCCGACGTGTACGTCACGAATTACCGGTCGTGCGAGCGCCTGGCCACCACCAACCCGGAGCCGAAATGCGCCGGGTCCGTCGACGCGTACGTGTCCAAGGAACGCCTGCGGGACCCCGTCATGTGGGTGAACGTCGGCTTCCACCACGTCCCGCGAGACGAGGACCACGACCCGATGCCGACCCACTGGCAGGGGTTCCGGATCACCCCCAGGGACGTCACAGCGGGCAATCCCGCTGAATGAGCAGATCTTTAACGCGAAGGTTATGGGTGATTCGGTCTTTCCTAGGGCAAGGTGGGGGGATGGACTTGGATCGGCTCGCCGGCGGCGCACATCATGATCCGCACTCGATACTGGGCGCCCACCTCGAACGTGACGGCGTGACGATCAGAGTGCTGCGACCTTTCGCGGAGAAGGTCGAGGTTCTGGCGGACGGCAAGGCGTACGAGATGCGCCACGTCGCCCATGGGGTGTTCGAGGTCGTCGTGCCGGGACTGGACAAGATCCCCGACTACCGGATCCGGATCACCTATCCCGACTCCGAGCCGTACGAGACGGGAGATCCGTACCGGCACTGGCCCACCCTGGGCGAGGTCGACCTGCACCTGATCGGTGAGGGCCGCCACGAACGGCTGTGGGAGGTGCTCGGCGCGCGCGTCATGCGCCACGAGGACACCGACGGCACGGCCTTCGCCGTGTGGGCGCCCAACGCGCAGGGCGTCCGGGTGCTCGGGGACTTCAACCACTGGAACGGCGTGGGCCACCCGATGCGCTCGCTCGGCAGGTCCGGCGTCTGGGAGTTGTTCATCCCGGAGGTCGGGCCGGGCACCCGGTACAAGTTCGCGGTGCTCGGCGTCGACGGGGCCTGGCGCGAGAAGGCCGATCCGATGGCCCGCCGGACGGAGGTGCCACCGGCCACCGCCTCGATCGTGGAGCAGTCCTCCTATGACTGGGACGACGGGGAGTGGATGGCGGCGCGCGCCCGGCGGGACAGCCTGTTCGAGCCGATGAGCACCTACGAGGTGCACCTGGGCTCCTGGCGGCCGGGGCTGTCCTACCGCGAGCTGGCCACAGAGCTGGTGTCGTACGTCAAGGACATGGGGTTCACCCACGTGGAGTTCATGCCGGTCGCCGAGCACCCGTTCGGCGGATCGTGGGGCTACCAGGTGACGTCCTACTACGCCCCGACGTCCCGTTTCGGGTCACCGGACGAGTTCCGCCACCTGGTGGACACGTTCCACGCGGCGGGCATCGGGGTGATCGTCGACTGGGTGCCGGCCCACTTCCCCATGGACGAGTGGGCGCTCGCGCGCTTCGACGGGACGCCGCTCTACGAGCACGCGGATCCGGCGCGGGGCGAGCACCCCGACTGGGGCACCTACGTGTTCGACTTCGGCCGTCGCGAGGTCCGCAACTTCCTGGTGGCCAACGCCGTCTACTGGTTCAAGGAGTTCCACGTCGACGGGCTGCGCGTGGACGCCGTCGCCTCGATGCTCTACCTCGACTACTCCCGGCGCGAGGGCGAGTGGACGCCCAACGTCTACGGCGGGCGGGAGAACCTCGACGCGATCGAGTTCCTCAAGGAGATGAACACGGTCAGCTACCGCGAGGCGCCCGGCATCGTGACGATCGCCGAAGAGTCGACCGCGTGGCCGGGCGTGTCCCAGCCCGTGCATCTCGGCGGGCTCGGCTTCGGCTTCAAATGGAACATGGGCTGGATGCACGACAGCCTCAGCTACCTGAAGCACGAGCCCATCTTCCGCCAGTACCACCATCACCAGATGACGTTCTCCCTGATGTACGCCTATTCGGAGAACTTCGTGCTGCCGCTCTCGCACGACGAGGTCGTGCACCTGAAGGGCTCGCTGCTGGGCAAGATGCCCGGCGACGAGTGGCAGCGTTTCGCGGGCCTGCGGGCGCTGTACGGGTTCATGTGGGCCCACCCCGGCAAGCAGCTGCTCTTCATGGGCGGCGAGTTCGGCCAGGGCTCCGAGTGGTCGGAGTCCAAGGGCCTGGACTGGTGGGTGCTGGACTTCGACTTCCACAAGGGCGTCCAGCGGCTCGTCCGCGACCTCAACCGGGTCTACGCGGACACCCCCGCGCTGTACACGCAGGACCACACGCCGGACGGGTTCCGCTGGATCGACGCGGACGACGCCCCGGGCAACGTGTTCTCGTTCCTCCGTCGCGGGTCGGACGGCTCGGCGCTGGCCTGCGTCGCCAACTTCTCGGGCGGCGCCCACGAGGACTACCACCTCGGCCTGCCGTCCGGCGGGGCGTGGGAGGAGGTCCTCAACACCGACGCGTACGAGTACGCGGGCAGCGGCGTCGGCAACATGGGCTCAGTGGAGGCGGCCCCGGAGCCGCACCACGGCCTCCCCTATTCGGTACGGCTCCGCGTCCCGCCGCTGGGCGTGGTGTGGCTCCACCAGGCCGCCGAGACGCCGGAACCTTAGGCTCGGCCCATTGCGTCACCCGCCCGCGAACGACCGTGCGGGCAGGTGAAAGGACGGATAGCGGCTTAGCCGTACCGATCACTCGGCCGCGGGGGTGAAACCGTCGCTTATGGTGACAGTTATGGACGCGACCAAGGTGATCATCGAGACCGTAGATCGACTCCGGCAGCGCCGTACGGCGCCGCTGGTGCTGGAGCTCGATCTCACCGAAGGGCTGTCCGAGGGGCCGCCCGCCGATCCGGTCTCCGCGCTCCTGTCGATGCGCAAGCCGCGTCTCGCGGACGTGCTGTCCGGCCTCAGGCGGGCCCGTCAGGACCCCCGGGTGAGAGCCGTGATCGTCAAGATCGGCGGCCATCCGCTCGGCCTCGGCATGGTCCAGGAGCTGCGCTCCGCCGTCGTTCACCTGCGGTCGGCGGGGAAGCTGACCGTCGCGTTCAGCGAGACCTTCGGGGAGTTCGGGGCCGGGACGGTGCCCTACTACCTGGCCAGCGCGTTCGAGAAGGTCTACCTGCAGCCGTCCGGCGACGTGGGCCTGACCGGCGTTTCGCTGGAGCAGCGGTTCGTCCGTGACGCGCTCGCCAAGGCCGGTGTGGAATACCAGCTCGGCCAGCGGCACGAATACAAGACCGCCGCCAACATGTTCACCCAGAGCCACATGACCGAGGCGCATCGCGAGTCCGCCGCCCGGATCGCCGAGTCCGTGACCGAGCAGATCGTGAACGGGATCGCCGAGTCGCGCTCCCTCGACCCGGAGCGCGTGCGCGAGCTGATCGACCAGGGCCCCTTCATCGGCGCCGAGGCGGTCGAGGCCGGTCTGGTCGACGCGCTGAAATACCGGGACGAGGTCTACGCCGAGACGGTCGAGGGCTCCCACCTTCTCTTCGTGTCCCGCTATTCGAAGACGACGCTGCCCAAGAAGCTCCCGCACCCCGGTGAGAACGTCGTGGCGCTGGTCCACGGCACCGGCATGATCAAGCTGGGCCGCAGCGGCCGGTCCCCGCTCGGCGGTGGGGGCGCGATGGGCTCCGACACGATCTGCGCGGCGCTCCGCTCGGCCCGCCGCGACGACAAGGTGAAGGCGATCGTGTTCCGGGTGGACAGCCCCGGCGGGTCGTACGTCGCGTCCGACGCGATCTGGCGGGAGGTCGTGCTCGCCCGCAAGGCCGGCAAGCCGGTGATCGTGTCCATGGGAGACCTGGCCGCGTCCGGCGGATACTTCGTGTCGGCGGCGGCAGACGTGATCGTCGCCCAGCCCGGCACGCTGACCGGGTCCATCGGGGTGTTCGGCGGCAAACCGGTCGTCGGCGAACTCCTGGGCAAGATCGGCGTGGTGACCGAATCGGTCGCCGAGGGCGTCAACGCCGGGATGTTCTCCCCCACGCGGGAGTTCTCCGACGCCCAGTGGGAGCGGGTCAACGCCTGGCTGGACCGGATCTACGACGACTTCGTGGGCAAGGTGGCCGAGGGCCGCGGCCTCGACAGGGAGCGGGCGCACGGGCTGGCCAAGGGCCGGGTATGGACCGGCGCCGACGCGCTGGCCGGCGGCCTGGTCGACGAGCTCGGCGGGCTGGAGGACGCCCTCGCGCTCGCCCGCAGGAGAGCCGGCCTGGCCACGGACGCGCCGGTCAGGACATACCCGCGCATGCACCCACTTGAGCGGCTGCGCCCGCCGGAGTCCAGCGAGGACAAGGCGGCCGCGCTGACCCGGGTCCGGCTGGAAGCCTGGGGCCCGATGGCCCGTCTGGCCGCCGAGCTGGGCCTGCCCTCCTACGGCCCCCTCGTCCTCCCCGGCCACTGGACCATCCGCTGACCGGCAGCCTCGGGCCTGGTCGGCTCTTGACCCACCTCGTCACCGAGGCACTCTCAAAAGCTGTCCTGGATAAGCCGGCGGAGAGTCTTGACTACTCACGGGCAGGCCTGTCTGTACCTCAGGAGACCGGGCGATAGCGGGCGCGGAGCCGTACGAGCGGGGCCTGGGCGGGGTTGACGTAGTCCACGGCGAGCACCGAGGCGACGAAGAGCGCATGGTCACCGGCCGGGACCACCCGGATGGTCTCGGCCTCCAGCGCGGCGACCCCGCCCTCCACGATGAACGCCTCACTGCGGGGGCCGCGATGGTGACCGACCCCCGCGAGGAGCAAACGGGCGCTCGGCCGGCCGGGACTGGCGAACCGGGAGGCGATGGCCTGCTGGCCGTCCGCGAGCAGGCTCGCCGCCCACCGGTCCCGGCGCAGCAGGACCTCGGCGAGATAACTCACGGACGCCAGGCTGACCAGGACGAGTGGCGGGTCGAGCGACACCGACATGAACGTCGAGACCGTGGTGCCGACATCGTCGCGATCCTCTCTGACCGTGACGACGGCCACCCCGGACGCCAACTGGGCCATCGCCTCAGTGAACTCGCTCAATCTCCCACCGCCCGTGTGATGGATGCCCGGTGAACCGTGTGGGTGACCATGCGCCGGTGGGGCGCGTGGTCGCCCGTGGTGTTCTCCGGGGGGGTGTCCCGTCTGGGCTTCGGTGGTCAGAGGAGGCCGTTCTGGGTCAACCAGTCCTTGGCGACGACCGGCGGGTCGTCCTTGTCGACGGCGATCCGCTTCATCAGCGACACCAGGGTGGCGGTGTCGAGCTTGGCCGAGATCGCGTTGAGTGTCGAGGTCACCGTGTCGTTCACGCCCGGCTTGTAGACCAGCGGGGCGATGTTCTCAGCGCCGAAGGCGTTCTTGGTGTCCTTCAGCGGCACGAGGTCGTTCAGGACGATCTTCGGGTCGGTGGTGAAGACGTTCCCGACCTGGATCGTGCCGCTCTTGATCGCGTCAGCGGTGGTGTCGCCGGTCGGCTTCCACTCCTTGAACTCCAGGCCGTAGACCTTCTTGAAGTTCTCCTCCTGGCGCTGCTTGAACTCGGGCGGCCCCCCGACGACGAAGTCCTTGGACACCTTGGTCAGGTCCTCGATCGTGGTGAGGTTGTTCTTGGTGGCCGTCTCCTTGGTCACCGTCAGCGAGTTGTTGTCCTCGGCCGCGGCCGGCTCCAGGACCTCAAGCTCGGCGGGGAGCTTCGCCTTGAGGTTGGCCAGGATCTCGTCCTTGGTCTTGGCGGTGGTGTTCTTGTCCACGAAGGAGTTCAGCGAGCCGACGTACTCGGGCAGGATCGTCAGGCCGCCGGTCTTGATCTGACCATAGACGACCTCGCGGCTGCCGATGTTGGGCTTCTCCTCGACCGTGACGCCCTTGGCCTGGAGGGCCTGGGCGTAGATCGAGGCGAGCAGCACGCTCTCGGGGAAGTTGAAGGAGCCCACGACCACCTTGGCGGCCGCACCTCCTGAGGTCGCGGGCGCGGCGGACGGGGTGGCGCCGGCCAGCGGATCGGACCCACCGCCACAAGCGGATAGAGCGAACGCTGCGGTCAAGGCGACCGCCGCGGCGCTGATGAGACGTCTCATTCCTGCAATCCCTTCACTTTCGGGAGGTAATATCGAGATTAGCGGACCTGGCGTACCCCCGGTGAAACGGCCACCCGGTCGAGGAGCGCGAACCCGAGCTGCACGACCAGGGCGAGTGCCGCGACGAGGACGGCGCCGCCGATCGTGCTCACGAAATCCTTCGTGGCCAGGCCGTCGATGATGAACCTGCCGAGCCCGCCGAGCCCGACGAACGCGGCGACCGTCGCGGTGGCGACCACCTGGATCGCCGCGAGCCGCAACCCGAGGAGGATCAACGGCAGCGCCACCGGCACGAGCACCTGGAGCAGCACCTGCCGGCCGCGCAGGCCCATGCCGTACGCCGCGTCACGCAGGTCGGCGTCCACGCCGCGGACACCCTCGTACGTGTTGACCAGGATCGGCGGCACCGCGAGCGTGACCAGGGGGATGAGCACCGGCCAGACGGTGCCGACGCCGATCAGGAGCACGACCAGCACGAGCAGGCCGAGCGTCGGAAGCGCGCGGGCGGCGTTCGCCGAGACGATGACGAAGACCGCTCCCCGCCCGGTGTGGCCGATCCACAACCCGAGCGGCACCGCGATGACCGCCGCGATGGCGAAGGCGACGAGGGAGAACTCCACGTGCTCCAGCAACCTCGTGGGGATGCCGTCGGGCCCGGACCAGTTGGCCGGATCCCCGAAGAAATCGATCAGCCGGTTCACGAGGTCCTCCTGGCGCGGGCCCAGGGAGTGAGCAGGCGTTGCCCCACGATGAGAAGGCCGTCGGCGAGCACCGCCAGCACCACCACCGCGACGATGCCCACGATGATCGGCGTGTAGAACTGCCGCTGCCAGCCGTCGATGAACAGGTAGCCGAGCCCGCCCCTGCCGATCAGCGCGCCCACGCTGACCAGGCTGATGCTGGACACCGTGGCGACCCGCACCCCGGCGAGCACGATCGGCACCGCGATCGGGAGCTCGACCTGGAGAAGCCTGCGGCGCGGCCGGAATCCCATCGCCACGGCGGACTGCCGCACATGCTCGGGCACCGAGGTCACCCCGTCGACGACCGCCGGGATCAGCACGGCCAGCGAGTAGAACGTCAGGGGGACGATCACGGTGGCCCGCTCCGCCAGGCCCGTGACCGGGATGAGCACGATGAACACGGCGAGCGACGGCAGCGAGTAGACGACGTTCATGACGCTGATGGACGGCTGGTAGAGCACCCGCCAGCGGACACTGGCCAGGCCCAGCGGAAGCGCGATGAGCAGCCCGAACAGGACCGGCAGCAGGGACATGACGACGTGGTCCTCAAGCAGCGTACGGATGGCGTACGGGCTGCCGTTGTCCCAGTTGCGCAGGATCCAGTCCCACCGGATCAGCGGCTCGTCATTCACCGTCGCTCTCCCTGACGGGATCCGCGGCGTACTGGATCAGGACCTCGTCCAGGGCCTTCCTGGTCGCGACACCCTTCACCCGGCCGTCACCGTCCACCGCGATCGCGGTGCCGTTCGGCGCGAGCAGCGCCGCGTCCAGCGCGACGCGCAGCGCGTCCCGTTCCGGGTCGAATGTCCCGTACGGCGAAAGCCCCCCGTCGACACGCCAGCCAAGAGGCCGGTTGTCCTCGTCCACCGCGAGGTCGGCGGGAGCCGTACTCAACCTGATGTCCTTGGCGGGGATGAACGAGAGCCTCCTGATGCCCCGATCGCGACCCAGGAACTCGCGGACGAAGTCGTCGACCGGCTCGGTCAGCAGCGTGGCCGGCCCGGCGACCTGGGCCAGATGGCCGCCGACGCGACTGTGCTCGTCTGAGGGGCGACCCCCAGACCCCCGAAACACCGCGACCGTGTCGCCCAGCTTGATGGCCTCGTCGATGTCGTGCGTCACGAACACGATCGTCTTGCGCAACTCCGCCTGCAGCCGCAGCAGCTCCTCCTGAAGGCTGCCGCGGACGATCGGGTCGACGGCGCTGAACGGCTCGTCCATCAGGAGCACCGGCGGGTCCGCGGCGAGCGCCCTGGCGACGCCCACGCGCTGCTGCTGGCCGCCGGAGAGCTGGAAGGGATAGCGGTTCGCCAGCTTCGGATCCAGGCCGACCCGCTCCAGCAGCTCCATCGCCCGGTCGCGGGCCCTCTTCTTGTCCCAGCCGAGCAGGTACGGCACGGTCGCCACGTTGTCGGCGATCTTGCGGTGCGGGAACAGGCCCGCCTGCTGGATGACGTACCCGATGCCGCGGCGCAGTGTCGGTGGGTCGATCTCCTGCACGTTCTGGCCGTCGAGGAGGATCCGGCCCTCGGTGGGGTCGATCATGCGGTTGATCATTCGCAGTGACGTCGTCTTGCCACATCCAGAGGGCCCGACGAACACCGTGATCGCGCCCGTGGGCACCTCTATGCTGAGGTTGTCCACGGCCACAGTTCCATCGTCGTAGCGCTTCGTGACACCTTCGAATGTGATCACACAGACCTCGTCGTCCTTCGACAGCTCGCGATCATCGCAACATCGCGCCCGTGCTCACTGTTCCCTCGGATCAGCTCACAACCGTACTGGCAGCAATTAGAACATCAGAATGATCCGATATATGAGCGACTAAATATCTATCAATAAGGCATCTGATAGTGCACTGAACCTCGTGTCTTGGCATGATTATCCTCACGACCCCCATAGCACGCACGAACCCCAGAGGAACCGGCTGTGACCCAATCGCTCACCGGTCAGCGCTCACGCAGCGAGCTGATCGCAGAGCTCTACGAACGTCACGCCGCCGGGCTGTTCGCGTACTGCCACGACCAGCTCGGTGAGTCCAGCTCCGCCGCTGACGCGGTGGTGGCCGTCTTCGCCGGCGTGCCGATCGGCGAGCCGCCGCGCGCGACGCTGTTCGCGCTCGCCCGCCGCGAGATCTATCGCCGGGACGTCAGCTACGCCCTCCCGACCGTGGACTCGATCGCCGACCCCGCCACCGCGCTGATCGAGCGGGTCTTCCGTGACATCCGGCCGCACCAGCGTGAAGTCCTGCTGCTGTCGGCCGTCTGCGGCCTGACCACCCACGAGCTCTCCGTGGTGCTCGAGGTGGCCGCCGACACCGCCGAAGAGCTGGCCCTCAGCGCCCGGCAGCGCTTCACCCAGACGCTCATGACCGCGACGACGGCCGCCCGGTCGGCGCCGTTCGTGGCCGCCGACGTGGCCGAGATCTACGACGCGATCACCGTCGCGCCCATCGCCGACGTGCTGGCGCGGCTGCCCTGGCGCAGCCCTGTCGCTGCGGTACGCGCCCGCGTCCTGTCCGCTCTTCCCCTGGAAGACCCTGGTACGGCTGTCGCCAAACTGAACCTGCCGACCAAGAAGTTATGGCCCACGACGCCGACGTGGCCGCTGCCGCTGGCAGACCCGAACCAGGTCACCAACACGTGCGTCGTCCAGACCGAGGCGCTCTCTTCGCCGAAACCGGGACGAAGGTCCAGGCACGAGGCGACAACCGAGCCGATGCCAACGCTGCGCGGCGCGATCCTGACCGCGCTGGCCGAGAACCGGTCGCGCAAGCGCCGCGCACCGGCGCTGGCGGCCCCCACCGTGACCGAGGCCGTCGACACGGCCGCGGCTCCGGAGATCCAAGCCACTGAGCAGGCCGCGCCGGAGATCCAGACGCCCAGGACGGGCCGCCGCCGAGCCGCCCCAGAGATAGCGGCGCCCGAGGCGGACCGCCAAGCCGCTCCGGAGATCCAGGCGTCCCAGGCTGACGCGTTCGGCACGTTCGACGCGTTCCGGCCGGTGGAGACGGACGACCAGCGGACCGGCATGGCCGACGAGCCGCAGGCCCACTCATTGCCGGCGGTGGTGGAACCCGCCGACGTGACAGCGGAGAAATCCGCCGACGTCGCGGCGCAAGCCGTACCGGGGAAGAAGCCACGCACTCCGGCCAAGGCCGAGGCCGAGCGCCGGGGCAAGACGAAGCCGATCAAGATCAGCGAGCGCCACTATGACTGGTTGTGGGAGCTCGTCGGCTTCGTGATCTGCCTCGCCATCGCCTTGATCGTGTTCTTCGCCGTCCCCATAATCGTGACGCCCTGACCCCTGCCGGGCACGCGCTCGCTCAGGGCAGGAACAGGCGGACGGTGCCGGTGGCGTGGGCTCCCAGGCTGACCGTTCCACGGACCTCGACCGTGAGCTCTCCGTCCGCGACAGCGGTCACGGTTCCGGAAAAGGTGAGCGTGTCACCCGCCGGGGCGGGGGCGCCCAGCTTCACGTTGATGCCACGGATCAGCGCCTCCGGGCCGGCCCAGTCGGTGACGTACCGCTCGACGAGCCCCATCGTGGTCAGGAGGTTGAGGAAGACGTCCTTGGACCCCTGCGCGCGGGCGCCCACGGGTGTGAGGTCCCTGGTCGCGAGCGCGGTCGCGCCGATCAGGGTGGGAGTGAGTTCGATCGACAGCTCGGGCAGCGCACTTCCGGCGACCATCTGGTCTTCCGGCTGATTTCCCGCCAGGTCTGCCTGGTCTGCCTGGTCTCCCGAAGGCACACGGCTCTGTGTCCGCATCTCCGTGGGCGCATGGCTTTGTGTCCGCATCACGACTCCCGTGGGCCCACGTCGGCAGGATCAGCTCGTAGCGCCAGGTACACGCAACGGCATACCGATACCCACCTCCGCTGGCGGACAGTCCATGACATTCCCCACAACCCTCGCTTGGCCTGGGTCATCGTCAGCTCGCGATTCGAGTGGCTCCACAGGGTCTTCGCACCAACATCCGCGAACTAGAACACATTTCAATCTTCGTCCGGAGGCCCAGCCCTAGAGTAATTCATGACATTCGACCGAACCGCGAAAGGCATGCAAGGGCAGGGTCCTTTGTGACTGGCAGGTAACCGTTCAGACGGGCCAGAAATCAGATAACGTGTTCTCATGCGCACTCCGCATGCCACCGCAGACGCCCCGATGTCGCACCCGGAAGGGGCAGCCAGCGTGGACAGGCAGCCGACCTCGACCGCCGCCATGCCAGGCGTCCGGACCCGCAGCCAGCATCAGCGGCGCAAGCGCATCATCCAGGCCGCGGCGGCACTCGCCTCGCGCGGTGGCGTCGAGGCCATGCAGATGCGCACCGTCGCCGAGAGGGCCGGCGTCGCTCTTGGCACGCTCTACCGCTATTTCCCGTCCAAGATGGATCTCGTCGTGGCGGTGGTCGGCGAGGAGATCGACCTCCTCGAAAGCAGCATCGAGCGCCGCCCGCCCGGCGCCTCCACGCCCGCGAGCCGCGCGGTGGACGTGCTGATGCGCGCGACCCGCGGCCTGATGCGC
>JBIOWF010000104.1:0-7413 GCA_044868295.1 Microtetraspora sp.
CCAGCACGGTGGCCGCGACGGCGCCGAGTCGAGTGTGAAGACGCATGCTGTACACCTCGTTTCAGATCGTGGCTTTGCGGCTGTTGGTCATGTCAAGGGCGACACCGGTCGGGCTGAAAAGCCAGCCGCGGAAGTTGACCGTTTCGCCTTCCTGCATCGCGTTGGCATAGCCCTTGCAGACGGTCTTGTTGTAGCCCTTCTTGTTCACCACTCGCCCGCCACGGCCGTTGTACCGGGTGAACCACTCGATTTCGACGTAGTTGCCCCGTACGCGGCTCTTGTTGGTGATGCAGAGCCTGTCGCCGTTCGGATAGAAGCACACCGTGGCCACACCGGCCTTGCTCACGCACGTCCTCTCCTCGCGAGCGGCGGCGGCCTGCGCCGGTCCCGCGCCGGCGAGCACTGTCGCGGCGGCGATGCCCGCGAGGGCGCCGGCCGCGATCACACGAAGTCGCATTTCTCTCCTTGAGCAGGGAGCATCCCGGAAGGAACACTGAGGGTTCATGGCCTGCGAGCGGAAAAGGCCGGCAGGCGAGAAACAGCCTGCACTCGGGCGCTGCACTATCTCTGTACGAATGCCGACAATTCGTCCAACATGGTCGCTGCACTCGTCCCCGGATCGTGAAGTCGCAGGTCAAGCGTCAGCCGTACGCGGATTAAGTATGGCGATACTCATGACGCGCCGAACGCGCCTCCGTATCTTCTGCGGCGAGGAGGGGCGTTGCCGGAGCCAGCGGGGCGCTGGAACGCTCCGGGAAAGAGGGTGCTCAGTGCCCAGACCGAAGTGGCTCCGGGGGCTGCTGCTGACCGGTGTACTGGTTCTGGCGAGCCTGGCGACCGCCTCACCGGCGCACGCCGACTTCATCAGCGCCAACTCGACGCTCAAGAACGACGGCATCCTGCCGATGATCAAGGTGCACCAGAACCTGGATCACGGCTGCTGGGGTGAAGGCGCCGCCCCGCCGAGCCGGATCGAACCGGGCGAGAAGGTGAGCTGGCGCGCCGAGTCGTGCGACCTCTCGATCGGGACGGGGACGGAAGGCGAGGTCTGGTACCGCCCCTACGGCTCACCGGACGACGTCGTCTACCGGTTCTACTGGGACGTCCCCACGTTCGGGACGAACACCGCCCAGAACACCGGAAAGCCCGGCTGCACCCACAGCCAGAGCGGTCCCGGAGACGGCAACAACGTCTACATCGACTTCACGGTCGCCTGCAACGCCTCCACGATCGACAACATCCCCGACATCTGGAAGCTCCACCCGGTCATCATGGATCCCGACGGGGACGGGCGCGACAAGCAGGAGATCGACCTCAACGCGATGGGCGCGGCCGTCGGCCAGAAGGACATCTTCGTTCAGTTCGACTGGATGGCGGACAGCACCCACAACGAGCAGTTCAGCACCGCCGCACTCCGCCGGATCATCGCCACCTACGCCGACAACGGCTACTTCCTGCACATCGACGCGGGCAAGCAGAGCCCACTCGACAGCACCACCGGAGCGACCTGGGGCACTCTGAGCAAGGCGAGATCGGTCGGCTACCAGGCCCAGCTCGGCAATGCGACGAAGAATCCGAGCGGCACCACCACCTATAACTGGTCGGCCTTCGACGCGATCAAGAACGCCGCCTTCCCCGCGACCGGACGCGAGGAGATCTTCCGGTACGTGCTCGCGGCCAACCTGATCGGGCCCGCCGCCATCCGCGGCATCACCCGGAGCGGGGACACGGACGTCATCTTCAGCCTCAACAGCTTGGCGAACAACGCCGACAACGAGGTCGCCGTGTTCATGCACGAAATCGGCCACTCCCTCGGCCTCGGGCACGGCGGCGACAGCAAGAACAACTTCAAGCCGAACTACTTCAGCGCGATGAACTATCTCTTCGACTTCGAAGGCATCACCAAGAACGGCGTCAAGACCTGGGACTACTCCCACGGTGGCCAGGATCCGCTGAACGAGGTCGACCCGCCGGGCCTGGACGAGTCCATCGGCCTGGGCACGAAGGGCAAGGGGTTCACGACCTCGCACTACTGCCCGGCCAAGGTCGTCGCGGGCGCCCCGGTCCCGGCCGCCCGTATCCCAGTGCCCGACGCGGGCAACTCCATCGACTGGGACTGCGACGGTGTTCCCGATGCTCCCGGGACCAAGGTGAGCGCCGACATCAACCTCAGCGACGACGAGCCGGCCGACACGCGGAACACTCTCGCTGACCATGATGACTGGAAGGCCCTCGACATCACCCGCGGCGACATCGGCCGCTACGACCAGCCCGCCATCGAGCCGCCGATCGAGACGGTGGTGGACGACCTGCCTCCCGAGAACTCCGAGGTGCTGCCCGTCGACACCAAGGCCCCGGTCACGACAGCCGAGGCCGCTCCCGCGCCGAACGCGGCGGGCTGGAACAGAACCGATGTCACCGTCACCCTCAAGGCGACCGACGACGTCTCCGGCCTCGCCCGCACCGAGTACAGCGTGAACGAAGGCCCCTGGACCGTCTACACCGACCCGGTCGTCCTCTCGACCGACGCCGTCCACACCGTCAAGTACCGTTCCACCGACCGCTCCCTCAACACCGAGGAGGCCAAGTCCCTGACGGTCAAGCTCGACAAGACCGCGCCGACCGTCACCTACACCGGCGCCAAGGAGACCTACGGCATTCTCGAAACCGTCGACATCACCTGCACCGCCACGGACAACCTCTCCGGCATCGCCACCACCACCTGCAAGGACATCTCTGGTCCTGCCTACGACTTCGATCCGGCGGGCAACACCTTCTCGGCCACCGCCACCGACGTCGCGGGCAACACCGGCGAGGCGTCCTCCGTCACCTTCAAGCTGGTCGTCACCTATGCCGACCTGTGCACTCTGACCAAGCGCTTCGTCACCAACGAGGGCGTGGCCCAGGCCAACGCCATGTGCGCCCAGCTCGACGCCGCCAAGCGGGCCGAGGACAGGGGCAACACCACGGCCAAGACCAACGCCATCAACGCCTATCTCGACCACGTGACCGCGGGCGTCAACGGCCACTACCTCACTGCGGCCCAGGCCGCCATCCTCAAGAAGCTGGCCGCCGCCCTGTAACCCGACTATTCGATCCGACCAAGTGGGCCACCGGACGTCCGGTGGCCCACTCGCGTTCTGCCGGTTCCGGGCGCGAGCGGTTCGTAGCCACGGACGGATAGGTGCACACGCCCCCAAACGCTCGCTAAGAGGGCTCTGGCTTCGAGGAGTACGTCGGTCTACCGGATGCGGATCGGGGGGAGAATAGGGCCGTCCCAGTGCCGGACTTAGGACGGCCCCTCTCGTTCCCTCGCACGGGACCGGTGTAGGACGCACTTGCCGACACATCGGTTTACTTCCGGCCCAGATATCACCTCAAGTTTGTCGGGCCAGAAACCTCGCGGAGCTGAATATCGCTGGCCAAAAGATCGGGTTTAGGGCAACCTTGTCTCTCGTGACCAAGCTCAACCAGATCCTCGCCGTGGAGAAGGGCGTCAAGTCCGACGTCCAGCGGAAGGTGACCGACGCGTACCACACGATCCAGAAGGCGCCGCTCCTGTCCGGCATCGCCCGCACATATCAGCCCATCGACGACGAGGGTGAGCAGCTTCCGCCCGAGTCGACGAAGGTCCAGGTGCAGGCGGAAGGCGTGCTCAAGGACGTCGGCGCGACGCTGACGCGGCTGTTCGACGTGACGGCGACGAAGGACTGGGCGAACTGCACGGCCAAGGCGAGCGTCAAGGTGGACGGCAACGTCCTGCTGGCCGACGTCCCGGTGACCTACCTGCTGTTCCTTGAGAAGCAGCTCACCGACATCCACACGCTGATCTCCAAGCTTCCGACCCTCGACCCGTCCGAGACGTGGGCGAAGGACGAGAACACCGACACGTGGCGGACCGAGCCGGTGAAGACCACGCGGACGAAGAAGGTCCCGCGCAACCACGTGCTCGCCGAGGCGACCGACAAGAACGGCGAGACCCGCGACCGATCCCCTCGCGGAGAACGCCTCGCGGAAATGGAGCGACCCCCGGGTCCCTATCCATGGAACCGGGGGTCTGAGAGCCGCCATATCGCGGTGCCAGCGGTCCTCGCCGGCCGGGAGTCAACGCAACAAGAACCACCAAACGGTCAGGCCGACCAACGCCCAGGACAGGGCGCCGGTCACGGCCATGAAGATCAGCCCGCGCAGCCTGTACCGCTTCCCGCGTGGCTCGATCACGCCTGACCCCTCCCCAAGTCGATGTCATCCCCATCCTGACGTGTTGTCACGTCTACCGGGCAGGGCGGCCTCGGCCCGGCCCCGCCACGGCTCTCGGCAGGGCGGCCGCGCGCCTGGCCTCGAATTGCGTGGCGTCCGGGAGATGGGGTTAGAGGTTGCCGACCCCTATTCACTACATAAGGCTTTTCGATCACTGTTTTTGTCCGAGTTTGTCAATGGACAAAACGACTCTCTGTAGTCGTGGAGGGCGGCCGCGCTACGCAATCATGATCAGCGCCATTCGCCTTGGCGGAAGCGCACGCAGGCCGCGCACCGTCCTCCCCTGTCTGATCACTGGCCCGGAATGGCGGACAACCCCCTACTCCATCGAGCGTCTTGGACACCCGGTGAGAGACTCCGCGCCGCGGTCCTATTCCGCTACGGCCATGCTGACGCGGGCTTTGGACAGGTTGCTCAAGGGAGGACCCGACGCGGTGTTTGGGAGCCGTCCCAGCGTTGGACGTGGGGCGGTCCTTCTCGTTACCTCGCACGCGACGGGTGTACGAGGCGTCCGGTTCCGGAGTTCACTGATGGCGACTGGACCGCGTTGGCTGCGCGGGTCAAGGACGGCGGGGCAGTCGTGTAGGCCGCGCTCACCTTCGGCCGGGCGCGGCGTTCAGTCGGTGATCGCGATTCGCAGGCGGCGGAAGCCCTTGCCCTTGCTCTCAATCTTGGCGACGCGGATCCGGCCGATCTGCTTGGTCGATCCGACGTGGGTGCCGCCGTCCGCCTGGCAGTCGAGGCCGACGATGTCCACGATCCTGACCTCCTGCACCGTCTCGGGGATCAGGTTGGTCGCGGTGCGGATGATGTCGGGGATCGCGAACGCCTCCTCGCGGGGCAGGACGCGGATGTCGATGCGCCGGTCCTCGGCGATCTCCGCGTTGCAGGCTTCCTCGACGGCCTCCTTGAAACCGGGCGGCACCTCAGGGAGGTTGAAGTCCATCCTGGCCGTCAGCGGCTCCATGTTGCCGCCGGTGACGAGGGCGCCGAAATCGCGGAAGACCACGCCGCAGAGCACGTGCAGCCCGGAGTGTGTGCGCATCAGCGCGGACCTGCGGTCATCGGCCAGCGCGGCGCTTACCACGGTTCCGGGAGCGGGCAGCGGCTCTCCCTCCATCGGGATCAGGTAGAGATCGTCTGCCTTGCGCACACCTGCGATCCGGGTTTCCACCCCCTGCCACAGGAGGGTCCCCTCGTCGGCCGGCTGGCCGCCGCCTCCCGGATAGAAGGCCGACCTGCTCAGAACGATCCCGTCAGGAGTGGCCGCCAGGACGGTGGCCTCCCAGTCACGCAGGTTCTGGTCGGCGAGCTCCAGTCGCTCCGTCCGGCCGTGGAAGTCGGTTCCCATACCTGGCGAGCCTAGGCGGTGTCCTTACCGGGCGTGCCTGGGCTGGGTCTCTACCGGGCGAGCCCGGGTCCTAGGGATTTCGGCCTGCTCGCGGTGGCGAGACCCGCGGGACACGCCCTGGAGGCTTACCAGGGGCCGTACGGTCCCTGGTTGCTTCCGCCGCGGTAGTCGTTCACCGCCGGCTTCACGTCGGCCAGGTAGATGCCGGAGGCGATGACGGACACGATCGTGAAGAGGTTATTGAGCTGTATCAAGCCGACTCCCATGTAGGCGCTGGCCGCCACGAGCGTGAAGAACGTGGCGAGGCCGAGGAAGACCAGCCAGAGCCTCTTGGTGAGCTTGCCCGCGGCCTGGAAGGCGCGTGAGGGCGTCCGGATCGCGTGCACCAGCGCGCACACGGACATCACGAAGGCCGCGAGGGCAAGCCCCCAGAAGATCAGGTCAAGCAGGCCGAAAAGCATCGCCACTCCCGCGTGGTCATGGTCAGTGCCCCCAGCCTAATGCCCCCCGTCAATCTTTCTTTGCCCCGTCGCTTCGCCCAGGGCGGCACCTTGGCGCGTTGTCGCCCAGCCCCCCTGGACGCCGCTCTTCCAGGCAAATCATGCCGGTCGCGACACTGTGCCGCAGGAGCCGTACGGGACAAAGAGAACGGCCCGTGCTCCGGTCAGAAGCGCGGGCCGTGGGTGTGGGGTCAGGCCTTGGGTGTGGCCTTGGTACGGGTGGTCTTCTTGGCGGGGGTGCTACCGGCCTGGGTGGCGATCTCGGGCTTGGCGGCCTCGGAGACCTCTTCCAGCTCGTGCGCGGCCTCGCCGCTCACCTTGCTGACGACCTTGCGGCCGCGGACGGCCAGCTCCTCGTAGACCTCGGTGATCTTGACGACGGCGGTGTCGGCGTACACGCGGGCCTTCTCCGGGAAGTCCTTCGCCACGGCCTCGGCCTTGATCTGGACGGTCGTGGCGTACTCGCGCGCCTTGACCGGCAGGTCCTTGGCGGTCTCGCGCAGCTCGCCCCGGCGGGACTGCAGCTTCTCGATCTGCTCGGGAAGCTCGCGCAGCTTCTCGACGGCGTAGTCGCCGGCGCCGGTGATGGCGTAAAACGGCTTGGATTCAGTGATCTTCTTGACCTCGGTGGCGAGAGTCATGGGTTACCCTTCCTTGGATTCCGGTGTGTTTCCGTTCCGCGAGGGGACCGGGTCGCCTCCGACCTCGGCCGATTGCGGCGGCTGAGCGGGCTCGTCGACCCGGTTCTCCTTGCGGAACGAGTCATAGATGTCAATCAGCACCTGGCGTTGCCGCTCGGTGATCGTGACGTCGGCGCGGATCGCGGCGAGCACGTCGCTGTCGGGCTCGCGGTCCTCCATGAGCCCCGCTTGCACGTAAAGCGCCTGGGCGGAGATGTGCAGGCCCTTGGCGATCTGATTGAGGATCTCCGCGCTCGGCTTGCGCAGGCCTCGTTCGACCTGGCTCAGATAAGGGTTGGAGACACCTGCCTGAGCGGCGAGCTGGCGCAGAGAGATCTTCGCCTGCTGCCGCTGCTGGCGGATGTACTCGCCAATCGAGCCGACCTTGGGCAGTTCCATACCCCTAGTCTGCCTCGCGGTGCTTGCAATTGCAAACTGTGTGGTTAACACCAGCAAGCAGTAAAGCGTCAGCGGGGTATCAGCCAAAGGAGAGGGGCCGCCGCGGCGAGCGCCACGGAGCCGGTCACGATCGCGTAGCGGCAATGTGCCGGGAGGTCGGCGCCCGGCCGTACGAGACGGTCGACTCTGGCCATCACGTTCTGCCCGGACGAGGCCCCTATGG
>JBIOWF010000105.1:0-22773 GCA_044868295.1 Microtetraspora sp.
GACGAAGGAATGATCCATGGCACTGCATCACTTCCGGGTCTGGCGCGGCGACGCGACCGGCGGCGCACTGGAGGACTTTCAGGTCGAGGTCAACGAGGGTGAGGTCGTCCTCGATGTGATCCACCGCCTGCAGGCGACCCAGGCCCCCGACCTCGCCGTCCGCTGGAACTGCAAGGCGGGCAAGTGCGGCTCCTGCTCGATGGAGATCAACGGCAAGCCGCGGCTGGGCTGCATGACCCGGATGTCCACCTTCGAGGAGTCCGAAACGATCACGGTCACCCCGATGCGGACATTCCCCGTCATCAAGGATCTGGTGTGCGACGTCTCGTTCAACTACGAGAAGGCGCGGGAGATCCCCTCGTTCACGCCGCCGAAGGACGTCAAGCCGGGTGAGTTCCGGATGCAGCAGATCGATGTCGAGCGGTCCCAGGAGTTCCGCAAGTGCATCGAGTGCTTCATGTGCAACAACGTCTGCCACGTGATCCGCGACCACGAGGAGAACAAGACGTCCTTCGCGGGCCCGCGCTTCCTCATGCGGATCGCCGAGCTGGACATGCACCCCTATGACGTGGCGGACCGCAAGGACTCCGCGCAGGAGGAGCACGGCCTCGGGTACTGCAACATCACCAAGTGCTGCACCGAGGTCTGCCCCGAACACATCAAGATCACCGACAACGCGCTCATCCCGCTCAAGGAGCGCGTCGTCGACCGCAAGTACGACCCGCTGGTCTGGCTGGGCAGCAAGATCTTCAAGCGCAGCAGTTAGTGACCTGCTTCTCCGACGAGGTCATCCGCACACCACGGCGAAAACACCCGTGATGTACGGATGACCTCGTCGGCGATCGGCGCGACGCAGGCCCCGCCTGCGCCGTAGGCCACGCGCAGGCCCGCAGTTGGTTCACTGCCAGAACCCCTGCCCGGAGACGGTCCGCCTGCCCAGCGCGCCGCCTGGAGATTCCACCAGCCCGAGCCGACGCCGGGTCGCCCCTTGGGGCCGGCCCGAAAGCCGAAGTATCGCCCGTCAGGCGGAATCCGGATCGCGGCGGGCGCTCGACTGATCGTCGGACAGCGGGTAAGCGGCCGTCTGGTCCGGCCGGAGCGACTCGGTCGCCTCGCTCCACCCGCCGGCCGATGGGTCCGGCTCCGCGACGGCGGCCCCCCACGTGTCCGCGGACTCCGTGAACGGCGCGACGTGCTGCTCCTCCGGAGCCCCGTAGCCGTGTTCTTGCGCCGGATATCCGTGAAACTGCTGCTCCGGCAGGTACGGCTGCGGGTAGCCGTACGGCTGTGGCATGTACTGCGGCGGGTGCTGCTGGTACGCCATCGGGTATGTCGGCACGGGCACGAAGCCGACCATCTGCGCGTAGGCCGGGGCCGCCGGATAGCCGGCGAAGTCGTCCCGGCCACCGCCGGACCGGCCACCGCGCGGGCCGGCCTTCCGCACGACCGCGACGTGCGCCATCCGCCGTAACCGGCCCTCGAAGATGAGCCATCCGAGCAGGGCGAGCAGGACGAGCAGCGCCGCCGGAGCGGCGAGCTTGCGGCTCAGCGTCACCTGGTCGAACTCGGGGCTCGCGTTGCGGATCTCGATGGGGACCGTGTCAGGGGCGGGATCTTCGAAGGAGACGCCGGG
Source organism: Microtetraspora sp. (assembly GCA_044868295.1). Classification (GTDB taxonomy): domain Bacteria; phylum Actinomycetota; class Actinomycetes; order Streptosporangiales; family Streptosporangiaceae; genus JBIOWF01. The sequence goes on from JBIOWF010000105.1 coordinate 1,634, forward strand.
CGTGGGCGTGTCCAGGACCGTCGGCTGCGCCGGGGCGAGGGAGATCGTCGGCTCGGGGGTGGGCGTCTCCAGGGCCGTCGGGAGAACCGGGCCCTGCGTCAGAGTCGGGACGGGTGCGGGAGCCGTCACCGGCGCGGTGGTGGGCGTGGGCGTCACCGTGACGGTCTCCGTGATCACGGGAGTGGGAGACGCCGAATGAGCCGCCGAGCGTGTGGGGCTGGGTGTGGGGCTGGGCGTTTCGGTGATGGTGACCGTGACCACCGGGTCGCATTCCTCGCCGGCCTCACATGGCTCGACGGTGTCGGCGGCCACGCCGGCCCCGCCCATGGCCGTCGCGTTGGCCCCGACCACAGGGGCCGCGGCCAGCAGCGCCAGCGCCGTGATGGTCAGCGATGCGGCGACTGAGGACGCGGCCCTCATCCGTGCGCGTCCGATCACCGCTCTGCCCCCGTCGCCTTGTTCAGTCCGCCCGTGAAGGTCAAGGAAAAGTCTAGTTGGGCAAAACAAACAGTAAAGCGCGATTCGGCTACAACTCAGGCCCATATTCCGGCCCGGCTCAGGCGGGAGCGGACCGTCCGCTCAGGTAGTGACGGACGGGCCGCTCAGGTAGTGACGGACGGGCCGCTCAGGTAACCGTGGACGGCGCTGACGATCGGCAGGTCGGCCGGCAGCCACTGGACGTCGTAGAACTCGTGCGGCGCCAGCCAGCGCAGCGCCAGGTGCTCGATCGGCTCCGGCACCCCCGCCGCGATGCCCGCCATCCAGACCCGCATCACATAGCCGTTGTTCAGCGGCCAGTCGCCGCCCACCCGGTCACTGATGACGATCTTGACGCCGAGCTCCTCCTGGCACTCGCGCACCAGCGCGTCGTGCTCGCTCTCTCCCGGATCGACCTTCCCCCCGGGGAACTCCCATCCGCCCTTGAGCTCGGCGGGCTCCGCCCGCTGAGCGGCGAGAAGCCGGCCGTACTCGACGATCGCGGCCCCGACGACGACCTTGTCCATGCCACCCTAGGTTAGAGGGATCCTTTTGAGCTGTTCCAGCACATCGGCGTTCTGGAGCGGGCGGGTGAACCCGACAAGGGTGTTTCTGTCCTTATACGTGTTCACCTTGATGGGCCCACATCGGGTGCACCGAGCCTCCACCATCTTGCCCGGCGACACGACCAGACCAACGTGGCCGGGGTGGTCGGCGGCGGTGTTCGGCCCGGCGTTGAAGAACACGAGGTCGCCCGGTTGCTCGCTGCCGGGCTCGACGCGGACGCCGAACGGCCACTGGCCGAAGGTCGTCCGCGGGATGGTCAGGCCGGCGTTCCGGTAGGCCATGTAGATGATCCCGGAGCAGTCGAAGGCGTCGGGGCCCGTCCCGCCCCAGCGGTACGGCTTGCCACGCTGCGCGAGGGCGTATTCCAGGATCTTGCGCACGACGTCGTTGGGCGCGGACGCCACGTAGGGGGCGTCACAGGCGGGGTCCGCCTCGGGCGGCGTGCCGATGTCCCCTGTCGCCGCGTAGCGCTTGGCGATCTCCAGAACCTGGTCGACGTACCAGGTGGCACGGTTGTAGACGAAAATGGCCCGCCTGAGATCGTCGGGAGCGCCGTTGCGCTTGAGCATCTTCGCCGCCCCGAGGATGGCGTCGGCGGGGTTGTAGATGTCGCCGTATCCGTCGCCGTCCCCGTCGGAGGCGTAGCCGTTCACCCCGGACGAGATCTTGATCTTCGCCGCGCCGCCCCAGGTGCTGACCAGGAACTGCATCGGGCCGGCGGCGCCCGCGTAGTTGGTGCCGCTCTGCACGCCCGGCAGCTTGGAGCGGCCGTGGTCCGTCTCACGCTTGCCGACGGCCGCCAGCACGTTCCACTGGACGCCGATCTCCTTGCCGAACTTCTTGTAGAGCTCCAGGTATTCGGCCGGGATGTCGTCCCGGGCGGTGGCGGACATATCGGTGGCGGCGGCCGCCTCCGCGCAGTCCTCGGCCGAGCGGCCGCCCAGGAAGATCGACGGGGATGGCGTCATCATGATGATCGACCCGAAAAGGGTGAGCGGCACAAGGAACGCGAGAGCGATCGCGATTCCACGCCAGGAGAGCCCCTTCCCGAAGGCTCTGGATCCGGCGGGCCCGATCATGGCGAGGTGTCTCCGTCCTGACCGGCAGTGGCGAGCTCAAGGTCGTAGACCCGCCAGTCCGAACCCACCTTGATCACGGTGACCGCGTACTCGTCGCTCTGGTCCTTGGCGCCGCTCTTCGCGGTGACGTGCCGGACCGAGTCGACCACGAACACGACGGAGTTCGCCGTCATGTCCCGGATCGACTTCACCGTCGCCGACCCTTCGGAGACCACCTCGTCGGCCCGGTTCCGGTCCACCAGCGCGGGCGCGGTGACGGCGCGGGTGAGCTCGTCCCCGAACTCCGTCGTGGCGAACACCTTGAGCCTTCCGGCGAAGGCCGCCGGGTCCTCGCCGTACTGGAAGGTGCCGTAGGAGATCGTGAACCGCCGGGCAAGGTCCGCCGCCGCGCCGAGCTCCGGCCTGGACAGTGGCAGGTAGGAGTAGACGTCGAACGCGGCCGGCGTGCTCGCCACCTGGCTCGGGGCCGGACTCGGAGCCGCGCTGGGCACGCCCGACCCGCTCACGGCCTGCTCCCGCGCGCCGCCCTCCGGCTCCGAGGAGGACACCATGGTCAGGTAGATGCCGACGGCGGCGAGCACGGCGACCACAGCGGCGAAGGCCAGCCCCCTCCGGCTGTCGCTTCCCTGCATCGTCATTCCTCGCGGTCGGCCGATCTCGCCCAGAAGGGAGCGGGCGCGTCACCGGGTGCCCGGCCGTCGCTGCCGCCGCGGCTCGGCAGCCACAGGGGCGGCGCCTCGGAGGATCGGGACCTCGTGGGCGGCGGAGCGCTGTCGCGCGGCGGCGTGGGGCGGGACCGCCCCGCCGAGCTTTCGGACCCCTGCTGCGAGCCTCCGCCGAACAGGCTCGCGGCGCCCGACGAGCGGCCGCCCGAACCGGCACGACCACCGGACGCGCCACGGCCGCCGAAGCCGCCGCGGCTCCCCGAACCACCCGGCGCGGACGGCCGGGAGGCCCAGCCGCCGGAACGCCCGCTGAACCAGCCTCCACCGGCGCCCGCGCCCGATCCCGAGGATCCGGACGGCCCGGTCGTCGCCGACGACGTGCGGACCGGAGCAGTACGGGGCGTGTTCGCCGAGCGGACGCCGCTGAGGTTCAGCGGCGGAGCCGACCCCGGCCGCGGAACGGGGCCACCCGCCTTGCGACGGCCCGCACCCTGCGAATCGGTCTCAAGCGGCACCGGCGGCCCACCGGCTCTCGCCCCGACGGGTACGGCGGAGCCCGCGCCGTCCTCGCCGCGGACCCTGCCCTGGGCGACCGAGGCGGCAGCCGCGGCGGCGGTGCCGGCCCCGCTCGCCATGGCGGCGGCGCTGATCGCCGGCTCCGCCTTGCGCAGCCCCCAGCGGCCTATCCGGGCCGCCGCCACCGGCGGCAACGCGTTCGCCGCACGGGAGAGAGTCGGCGCGCTGGCCGCCTCCCCGAGCATCCGGGTGGTGAGGGTGTGCCCGTCCATCGAGGCGAACAGGTGCTGGAACGGGCGGCGGTAGAAGAAGACCGTGATGGTCAGCAGCGCCATGAACATGATCTGCATGCCCCATGGCATGTTGGTGGAAATGATCAGGGCGTAGCCGTAAACGAGCACACCGAGCACGAGTGAGAGGACGGCCTGCCGCAGCAGTGTCCCGATGAGCATCTCCACCCACCGCATCGCGATGATCCGCCCGGAGCCGGGATGGACACCGATCAGCAGGAAGACCGGTCCGAGGATCAGCAGCAGCAGGAATCCGACCTTCAGCACGAGCAGGGACACCGCCACCAGGAAGATCAGCACACCGGCCACCATCGCCGCGATGAACGCGCCGATCGCGATGCCGAGGCGGCTGGTCCAGTCCTTGCCCTGGAACAGGAAGTACATCGACGTGTTCTCGAGGGGCTTGGCGATCTCCTCCTCGAAGCGCTTCTGGTGGGAGTCGCTGCTCGGCATCTGCTTGACGGCCTGCTCATCGGCGTCGATCGCCTGCAGATCGAGGAGTTTGGCGCCGAATGTCCGTATGACCGGCGCGCTGGCCTCAGCGGTGCCGAACTCGCCCATCAGCCACGGCTTGCACACGAGCGTGGACCAGAGGGCGTCGGCGTTCTGCGCGACCCCTGACGTGCCCGGCTGACCGTACCCGGCGGCCGAGGCATGGGCGCTCGTGTCGCCCTTCGCGGGCAGGCAGGAGGCGGCGTCCGCACCGGGCAGCCCCGAGAACGCGGAGTTGACGACCTCACCGGTCTTGTCCGTCACGGTCTTGCCGATCCCGGTGAAGTCGCCGGGGCGGCTGAAGAACCAGATCGCGACGGTGACCGCGAGCACCATCCAGATGACGCCCTCGGTGGTGGTCGTGGCCCGCTTGCGGATGAGCCCGTACCAGGCCAGCCAGATGGCGCCGAGGATGACGATCGGCCGCAGGTACGGCCAGTACATCGCGTCGGCGAGGTTGGTGACGATGTCGTCGACCACGTCCTTGATCGGCCGGAGCGGCCCCTCGGAGGCCGCGGCCTGGTACGTGCTGATCGTCAGCCGGTCGACCGCCTTGGCCCAGGAGAAGATCGTATTGGCCCAGGCGTTGCCCAGCACGGCCGTCACGTCCGAACAGCCGAGGTCGTAGGTGTGCCAGAACTGACCGGCCATGCCGTACCGGTCGTAGTTGGTGAGCGGCGCCTGCGGCGCCGGGGCCACGCCCGGTTGGGTTCCCGCGCCCACGCTGGCGCCGGTGGCGGCGCCCGTGTCGCCGGTGTCCGGCGACGGAGCCTTGACCAGGCCGTCCACGCCGCCGCCCACGATCTCCGGGGCGAGGTCGGACGACAGGTCACATGGCCCTGCGGCGCTCGCCGTACCGGTCGGAAAGACCAGCGGCAGCGACAGCAGCGCCACGAAGACGACGAACACCAACGCGAGAGCGCGACCGTTCACGCGCAATCTCAAGACCGCACCTCCTGCGCGACCCCCGACCGACCGGTGCCCCCACCTACAAGATCATGCCCGTTCTCGCTTGGTTTGTCGTGTGTTGGATTCGTATCGAGCCATCGCAGCAGCTCATCAGAGATGAGGTCCACCCCGATCCGGCCCGCGCGACCGTCCAGATCCCGAAAGACGCACTCCCCGTTGTGCAGGGATCGAAGGACGGCCTTGTGTTCCTCGGACGGCTCCACGCCGAGGAGCTCCATCACGTGCTCGACCTCCACGCGCTCGGTGGAACGGAAGGCGAACACTGAGGAGAGACAGTTGGTCACCTGCTCGCTGAGCAGGTCACCGGCGTTCTGGGAGACCAGGACGAGCGCCGTGTTGCGGGACCGGCCCATCCTGGAGACCTCGGGCACCAGCTTGGCGCCCTCCGGCGTGGAGGTGATCGCCCACGCCTCGTCCAGGAAGATCGCCTTGGGGGTCCGCCGGTCCAGGCCGTTCATGAGCCGCCGGGCGAACTGCGACACCAGGTAGAGCAGGGCGACCGACAGCCGCTGCTCGTAGGAATAGTCGTCCCGGGTGGTCGCCACGTCGGGCAGGGTCAGGCCGCCCAGGGTGAACACCGTCGTCCACCCCTCGGTGTCGATCTGGTCTCCGCCGGACGGGTCGAAGCACAGCCGGGCCAGGTGCATCTCGGACATCGAACGCAGCACCGCGCCCAGGTTCTTGGACGCCGGGTCCTCCGACTGCTCCAGGTAGTCGATCACCTTGCCCAGCGAGGGGTCCGGCTGGTTCGAGACCGCGGCCACCGCCTGGATCATCGCCGACTCACGCTCCTCGGACATGCGCGGGAGCAACAGCCGCAGAGTCTCGGTGGCCATCGTCTTCTTGGCCGCGATGTCGTCGCCGAAGGAGAACGGATCGAGCAGGCCCGGCGCGGCCGAGCCGAGCGGGATGATCCGCGCCCTGCGCTCGCGCCGCTGCAACAGCCTGACCAGCGACTCCGCGTCGCCCTTCGGGTCGATGACCGCGACGGTCACGCCGCGCAGCGCCATCTGGTAGATCAGCAACAGCGCGAGCGTGGTCTTGCCACCGCCGGGCTCGCCGGTGATCGCGATCGCCGTCGGCCGGTTCCTGGCCGCCGCCACCAGCGGGTCGAAATGGACGATGCTGCGCGCCCGCCCCAGGGTCTCCCCGATGTACGGCCCGACCCAACCGGCGTTGCCCTCGTCCACCCGGTCGCCCACGTCCACGGTGGCCGTGGCCATACCGCCCGCGATCGTGCGCAGCGGCTGCCGCTGCGCGTACGCGTTGACCCGCACCCGCTCCCCGGGCAGCGCCTCGCAGAACAGGGAGAACTGGTCGCCGGTGGAGTTGACCACGTCGATGCCCAGGTCGCGGTAGTGCTCCACGACCGCCTCGACGCGCTGCACGCAGGTCTCCTCCGTGGGCGCGCTCACGCTCAGCCGGTGCCAGCCGTACACGAACGGGAGGCGCTCCTTGGTGATGCCGTGCTCCAGCATCCGGGCCGCGTCGATCTGCTCCGCCAGCGCGAGCGGCGCCTCCGCCCCCGCCTCACGGATGTGGATGTCCATGTCACGGGCGTGGGCGAGCTTGCGTGCGACGTCCTTGCTGGCCATGACCGGCGAGATCAGCCGCATCCGGCTGGAGATCTCCACCGGGAACGGCATCTGGTCGGCGAAGTGCAGCCACGGCTCCCCGTCGGGGAACGCCATCAGGTCGGGGAAGCGGGCGAACGACAGGTGCGCGGTGAACGAGTCACCCGACGGCTGCTCGATCCGCAGCAGCGAACGGCCGTTGTGGATCTGCCCCTCCACCAGGGCCTCGATCTCACCCTTTCCCCATCTCCGGCGCGGCGAGGCGGACGGCGGCGGGTCCCCCAACGCTCCGGAGGCGGCATGCTGGAACAGCCAGGCGATCTCGGTGGAAGTGGCGTGCCGCGCGTAGAGCGCGCTGGAGGAGAGCGCCCGGCCGAGCCGTTCGGCCTGCTCGGTCCACTTCTCGATCTCCCGATCGGGGACGTGGTCGTCGTCGATCCCGAGAGCCTTCTCGCTTCGCTGGTAGAAGCCGAGCAGTTGGGCCAGCACACCCGTCCCGAGCTGCGCCCCGCGACGGCCGAGCCGTACGCCGAGATAGATCTCCTTGCTCCAGAAGTCCTTCGCCCAGACGTGCCGGTACATGTCCTCCAGGTAGTCACGCCAGCCGGGGCCCTCGTCGGAGGTGGAGTTCAGGGTCATCGCCCACTCCGCCGCCGGATATGTCCGGTGGGCGATGCGCAGGTGCACCTCGGCGTCCGGCATCCTGATCGCCGCCAGCGCGATCGTGATGTTGGTCGCGAGCGCTTCCCGCTCTTCGGGGGTCACGAACTCGTAGCTGACCGTCGGCAGCCGGTAGTAGGCCCACGCCGCCGAATCGGTGAGAAGCACGCGATCGTCGAAGTACCGCACCGCGAGGCGGCTCCGCGTCCTGCTCATCTGGCCACCTCCTGCTTGGGCTGGTTCGCGGCCAGGCCACTCGCGACCACTCCCGCGAGCGCGACATACGCCCTGCGGCCGCCCTCCCGCAGATGGCCCAGTTCAACCGGTCCGGGACGGCCGGGCGCGAGCTCGTCCTCCCAGGGCACGCGGACGATGGCCCGGCACCGGCCTCTGGCCACCGCCTCGGCCTGCTCCACGTCGGGCAGGCTTCGGCGGCTCACGCCGTTGATCACCATTACGGCCCTGCGCCGCAGGTCGGAACTGCCATGCCCGTCCAGCCACTCGTAGGTCATCGCGACCGCGTCGGGGGCGTCCTCGCTCGCCGGGGCCACCAGCACGAGCTGGTCGGCGTACTGCAACAGCCGGGCCGCGAGCGCGGCGGCCGGGTCGATCACCGTCAGCCGGTAGTGCTGGTCCAGCACCGCCAGCGTCCGCCGCCAGCCGTCGAGGAGGGCACGGTCGGCGAGGCGCTGCGCCGCGCCGGGCCCGGTTTCGGCACCCACCACCTCCAGACACGACTCGCACAGGCTCGTGTATCCCCGCATGGCGAGGTATCCGTTCACGCCATCGGAATGGGCCAGCAGGGAGCCCAGCGTCTCGGGCGACTCGACCAGGATCCTGGTGCTCAGCGTGTTGTCGCCGGTGTTCGCGTCGACCGCGAGCACCCGATCCTCGCGATAGCCGGCCAGGGTGTGCCCCAGCATGAGAGCCGTGGTCGTCTGCCCCGCACCGCCTGTGCAGCCGAGAACCAGGATCCGCCTGCTCGCCGTGAGCACCGTGCGGGCCCGCGCCTCGTCGATCTCCATCCGGTCGGTACGGCTCCCGCCTCCACCGACGACCACCTGGGCCATCCTGCGCCACCCACCCGAAGGATCGCGGCCCACGACCGACTCCACCCGGCGGATCCTGGGCTCGTCGCCCCCCCGAGGGGCGGAAGACGAAGCCGACGGATGGGACAGCGCAGTCGGCGGGAGGGGCAGCGGGGCCGGAACCGCATCAGACGGGACGGTACGAATCGACAGCGGCACCGGAGCGGCGTACGGAGGCTCAGCAGCCCCAGCCACCTCCTCGACGACCCGAGGCGGCTCTTCGACGACCCGAGGCGAATCCTCGACGGCCCCAGACGAACCCTCGCCGGCCCGAGTCGGCTCCTCGACGGCCCGAAGCGGTTCCTCAGCGGGCCAGACCTTCTTCGCTTCGGGGGCCCGCACGGACTCGGGCGTCGGCGTCGCGGCGGACATCGACGCCGCGGGCAGGTGGCCATCGGTGGCGACGGGGCCATCTGGGCCGCCGTTGACGGCCGTCTCGTTCTGGCCGCGCCGTACGGCAGGGACCTCGGCAGAGGCGGCCAGCCTGCGGAGTTTGCGAAGTGCCTCGGTACCGATGGGCGGAACCGGTGCGGCGGCCTCGGCCGCGACGGCCGGAACGGCACTGTCCTCGGCGGAAACGGCGCCCAGATCGGTACCCGGACCGGCGCTGGGCCCGGCCGGAACGGCATCCGGTCCCGTGGGAACAGCCTCTAGGGCGCGAACAGTGCTCGGCCTGCTGGAAGCGGCATCGAGGGCGGGAACGACGGCCGGTCTGGCGGATGCTTGCCGATCGGGTGATTCTGGCAGGCTGAAAACGGGCTCGGCGCCTGCCGTGGCTTTCGCGGCGGCGCTGGCTCTGGCCCATCTGACCGGAGCCGCGCTCTCCGTGACCGGGCCCGCGGCGGCGGCAGCGGCGGCGACCACGGGTCGTACGGTCCCTAAGGCATCGCCCCCTGAGCTCTTCGAGCCCGCGCGGGCCGGGACGGCACGCTCGGGAGCCCATGGCTCGGCGCCCTCGCCTCGGCTCTTCCGCGGCGCGACCGTCTTCTCCGGCACGGTCGTCTTCGCCGGGGTCGCCTTGGCGGCGGCCGCGTGTCTCGCCTTGCGGACGAGGGGCGCGGCATGCGGAGCGGTCCGCCAGACGCGCGCTGTGAAACCGATCTCATCCGGCTCGCCGGTGGGAGCCATCCGGCACCACGCCCGAGGCTCGGTCAGGTAGCGCAACTGCGACTGGAGGAGCTCGGTGAGCCGCTTGCTCTCGATGACCGGCCGGGTCGACAGCCACGTCACGATGCCGGGCGGAACCAGGTAGACGACGTGCCACGGCGTCTCGAACGGGACGCCCACGAGGTAGAGCAAAACCCACCATGGCGCGAGCACGCCCACGAACACACCGATCCAGACGATTGGCAGCGGCGTCGGCAGGCGTAGGTCGTACAGCTTGTAGAGCCGCTTCTCAATTCGCCAAATATTGGTATACGTGGGCAGGTCCACCTGTTCCTCCTCTCCGTTGGCTCACTTGATGCCGAGTGCCCCCGCGATCGCCTTCGCCGTCACCTCGATGATGTTGGGCACGTAGAAGATCACGCCGATCGCGACCGCCAGAATGATGAACTGCATGAATCTGGTGATCTCACGAGTGAAGAGGAAGAAAAGCGCCACGACGGACACGACAACAAGGAAGAGAGGGGCGAAGAACTTCCGAAGGAAGTCCGCCAGGCCCTCGGTGTTGATGCCGGTCGTCGGCGGAGCCGATGGTGAGGCCAGATCAAAGGTGCTTTCCACAATGGTTTTCAGTATCAACTTTCGCCCTCCCGGGGGTATGGATCAGCGGCACGGTCGTTCACGCTCTATCCCACGGGCCGACTCGCGCCCTGGATGTGCTTGACGAACCACTTGCCGCCCTGCTTCTCCACGGTGAGCTGATAGGCCTGCTCCAGACCCGCCGGTTGCGTGGCCGGGTCGTTCGCTTCCGGGGTGGGAGCCGCGACGACCCCTCCAGACGACAAACCCCACACGACCACGGCCGTCACCTGTCGTGTGGTCTCCCCACCGGGCGGCACCACGACATCCTTCAACTGCGCCAGTGTGAGCGACCCGTCAAAACCCTCGATCGTTACTCCGTTCGCGACATACCGCTGCAGATCAATCTGATTGCCCGTGGCGTACGCCTTGAAGAATCCTTCGAGCTGAGGCCGGAGCTCGGCTTCGGCTGCGGTGTCACGGTCGGGCTCGGGTACTTGCGGAAGACCGGCAGGGCCCGGCGCGGGCAGCAGACCGGGCTGCCCCGCGACGACGAACCCGCCACCGTCGTAGTAGATCGGCACGGACAGCAGTCCACGGGTGCCGCCCGACTGGTAGGTCACTGTGACGACCGCGTTCGCGGCGTCGATCACATTGATTCCGGCGAACTGGAACGCCCCGGCCGCCATCCGGCCGTAACCGTTCCAGCCGAACTGCGCATCCGCGCCCTCCGGAAGGAAGGCCTTCAGCCGCTCCGCCCTTTGCTGCGGATTCGTCGCGTCGAAATTCAGATAGACAGCGGCGAACTGATTGGCGAATGCGGATGCCTGAATCACCGGAAATCCGGAATCAGTAGGCCCAGGCGTGGCCCCTGTGGCATTGTTTTGCTGAGTGAATCGCTCAAAGGGTGCCCGAACCCCATTTACGACAATCACCACGATGAGCGCCCACAGCAGTGCGCGTCCAGTCCATACGAGCCAGCGGCCTCCGCCCCCGCTCCAGCCCCCCCGACGGGGTGTGGTCCCTCGTTTGGCGGACACGCGGTCAGGGCCGTCCGGAGGGTACGACTCGGGGTCGCCAGCGATCCGAGGATCCTGCTGGACGGTTGACCTGCGAGCCATCACGCCTCCGCTCGCGCCTATCCCCCCGGCTGGCGCGGTGTCGTCTTACTGTCGATCCGGTTAGCCGCATTGAGTATTCACCTTAGCGGTCTGGCCAATTGTTCCAGTAAAGCCACGCCCATGGTGCAAGCATCGCCGCAACCGAGCAAACCAGGTCTACATCCAGCATGAGACGCGCCACGCCTATGCGCTCCGCGGAAAAGCACGTTACGCCTGGCCAGAGGGGACATCGATTACCTAACCGCCACGTATTGCTGTCCTTGCAGCTCAGAGACGTATCGGCCTGGCAGTCCGTTACTCCACCGGCGTGGCGACCGCGGCGACTCGGTCGTCCGGGAAGCGAATCGTGAGCTCATCGCCAGGTTTCACGTCCCGCGCGAGCCGTACGACATCCCCTGAAGGGCGCTGCACGATCGCGTATCCCCGCTCCAGCGTCGCGGCCGGGGACAGCGCCACGAGACGGGCCCGCAGGTGGTCGAGCGAGTCGGCCGAGCGTTCCAGAGACCCGGTGAGGCACCGCCGGGACCGCTGCCGCAACGCGTCCACATGTTCGGCGTGCCGATCGAGCTCCCGCACCGGGTCGGCTAGGGACGGGCGGGACCGAACGGACGTGAGCCAGGCGAGCTCCCGGTCGAGCCAGCCCCCGACGACGCGGCGCCCCCGGTCTCTGAGCTGGCGAACCAGGGTGAGCTGCTCCCCCACATCGGGCACGACCTTTTTGGCGGCGTCCGTGGGAGTCGACGCCCGGACGTCGGCCACGAGATCGATCAGCGGGCTGTCCTGCTCGTGCCCGATGGCGCTGACCACCGGCGTGCGGCACGCGGAGACGGCACGCACCAGCGACTCGTCGGAGAACGGCAACAGGTCCTCCAGCGATCCGCCGCCGCGTGTGACAATGATCACGTCCACCTCGCGGTCCGCGTCGAGCTTGCGCAGCGCCTCTGTCACCTCGCCCACCGCGAACGGCCCCTGGACGGCCACGGCCTCCACCTTGAACCGGACGGCGGGCCAGCGCCGGCGAGCGTTCTCGATCACGTCGCGCTCCGCCGCCGAATCGCGCCCGCACACCAGACCGATCGTGCCCGGCAGGAACGGCAACCGCCGCTTGCGGTCGGCATTGGTCAGGCCCTCCGCGACCAGGACCTGCCGCAGCCGCTCCAGCCTGGCCAGCAGCTCGCCGATGCCGACCGGCCGGATCTCCATCGCGGTGAACGCGAAAGAGCCCTTGTTCACCCAGAAATCAGGCTTCACATGCATGACGACCCGCGCGCCGTCCACCGGCCTCGGCACGCTCGCCTCGTAGACGTTGCGCGGGCACGTGACCCTGGCCGACACGTTGGCCACCGGGTCACGCAAGGTCAGGAACACCGTGCCGCCGCGCGCGGTCAGCTCGGTGATCTGCCCCTCAACCCAGATCGTGCCCAGCTTGCCGATCCACTGCGCCACCATCTGCAGCACGGACCGGATGGGCAGCGGCTCTTCCGGAGACGTCTTCGCGGCCATGACCGGCAGCGTAGCCGCCGCGCCCGACAACCTCCGACGACCGACCAGCCCAACGCCCCGCGCGCCCAGCCCAAACGCCCGGCGTCCAGCCACAGATCCGTTGCGCCCGGGCCGACGCCCCGCGCGCAGCTCAACGCCCCGCGCGCCCGGCTCAAGGCGCGGCCGGGCTGACTCCGACGCGCTTCGCGTGACCCGCCCGAGCAGGGGCCCGTCCGGCCGTGAGGTCCCAGTGGCTGGGGCCCCACATACGGGCCGTCGGACCCCAGGCCGGGCCTCAGGCTTCGGCGGCGAGCTTGGCCAGCCGGTTCTCGTACATGCGGATCACCTCGTCGCGGCCCGCGGTGGCCTTCTCGTAGGTGAGCAACTCGGTGATCTGCTCTGCCGACTTCCCGCGCATCCGTGCTCGCAAGGAGGCCACGGTCAGCCCGGTGTAACCGGGCATCGGCTCAGCCGGCACCGCCTCCACCGCGGCTTCGAGCGGAGCCTTCTTGGCGGCGGTTCCAGACGGAGCGATCTCGCCGGAGACTGCGAGCAGGCCCTCCTCAACGGGAGCCTCCGGCGAGGCCTTCTCGCCTCGCGGCGTAGCAGGCTTCCTCGTCCGCGTCCCGCTCGTCTTCTTGGCAGGCGTCTCAGCCGACTCCTCGGCCGTCGTGCCGATCGGCTCAGCGGAGGTCACCTCCGCGGTCACGGCGGCCTTCCTCGTCGCGCGAGGCCTGGCGGGCGCCGCGTCCGGCGTCGAGGCGGTCGAGGCGGTCGAGGCGGTCTTCCGGGTGGCGCGCGGCTTGGCAGTGGCCGTCTCGGCCGGGACCTCCGGCGCTGGTTCCGTGGTCACCGCAGGGGCTGCGGGGGCGTCAGCCGGGATCTGCTGCGCGGGCTCGACCGCGGCCTCCGGGGCGGCCGACTCGGCAGGTACGGCCGGCGCCTTCGGCTCGGCGGAGACTTGCGGCTTCTCCACCAGCCCATTGGTCCGTGTGCCGGTCGTGGCGCCGTCGGCCGACGCCTTGTCGGCGACCGTGTCTCCGGCCCCGTCCGCTGCCGTGTCTTCGGCCGGGGTCTTCCGCGCGGGGGCGAAGATGACCGGCTCTGGCTTGGCGCCGTTGGGCTGGCCCTTCTCCGCCCTGTCGGGGCGGGGCGCGAAGATGACGGGCTCGCGCCGGGCGGGCGTGGCGTCCGTCGGCTCCTCTGACTCTGGCGCGAGCTGCTCGGTCGCGGCCGGGGCGGAGGCGTACGCGTCCTCCTCCTCACTACTGGCCAGGCGCTTGATGGCGGACCTCACCCGGTCGCCGAGAAGCAGCGCGTGCCCGACCCCGCTCAGCGCGGTCTGCAGCACGTGCAAAGGCAGGTCCTTGGCCTTCTCCTTCAGCTCCTCACGGTTGTCGAAGGCGTCACGGAGAGGCTTGGTGATGGCTCGGAGGACGGACATCGCGGCTCCTGGGGAGATCTTCTATCGGGCGGTCTGTCTCGCAAGACCGGTGAAGTGACGACTGCTGCTCCACATAGCATAGGAACATGGACTCACGGAGCTCCGCGACGCGTCGCGTACTGGTCGCAAAGCCGCGCGGTTACTGCGCTGGTGTGGACCGTGCCGTCGAGGCGGTCGAGAAGGCGCTGGAGCAGTACGGCGCGCCGATCTACGTGCGCAAGCAGATCGTGCACAACACTCACGTGGTCAGGACGCTGGAAGCCCGTGGCGCGATCTTCGTAGAGGAGACCGAGGAGGTCCCCGAGGGCGCGATCGTGGTGTTCTCCGCCCACGGCGTCGCGCCGAGCGTCCACGAGGAGGCCGCGAGCCGGAGTCTCAAAACGATCGACGCGACGTGCCCCCTCGTCACGAAGGTGCACAACGAGGCCAAGCGGTTCGCCGCCAAGGACTACGACATCCTGCTCATCGGCCACGAAGGCCATGAAGAGGTCGAGGGCACCGCGGGCGAGGCGCCGCAGCACATTCAGCTGGTGGACGGGCTCGACGGCGTCGGCAAAGTCACCGTGCGCGACCCGGAAAGGGTCGTCTGGCTCTCGCAGACGACGCTCTCGGTGGACGAGACAGACGCCACCGTCGCGCGGCTCCGTCAGCGCTTTCCGAATCTGATCGATCCGCCGAGCGACGACATCTGCTACGCCACGTCGAACAGGCAGGCGGCGGTCAAAGAGATCGCGGCCGAGTCCGACCTGGTCATCGTGGTCGGCTCCACCAACTCCTCCAACTCCAAGCGCCTGGTGGAGGTGGCGAAGGACTACGGCGCCGACGCGTCCTACCTGGTCGACGACGCGTCCTTCATCCAGGACGAGTGGCTGGAGGGCGTCGGCACCGTGGGCGTCACGAGCGGTGCCTCAGTCCCGGAGGAGCTCGTCGAGGGCGTGTTGCGCAGGCTCGCCGACCACGGTTTCACCGACGTGGAGGAAATCGAGTCCGTGAAGGAGAGCATGCGGTTCGCCCTGCCTCACGAGCTCCGCCGCGACCTGCGCGCGACCTCCTAGCCGTCCTCGCGGGCGTTGCCGTACACGCGAGGCTCGAAGTAGCCCTCGGGCTCGGGCTGGAAGACGGCCTCACCGCTCTGCCGGGGTTCGGGGACCTTCGCTCGGGCCGACTTGAGGTCCTCGCGCAGCTCGCGCACGTTTTCCGGGAGCCCGCGCGGCCAGGCGATCGCGAGGACCAGCGCCGAGCCGCCGAACAGCCATGGCGCCCCGGACGACAGGGCCGTGAACAGCCCAAGGCCCAGCGTCTGGAGGATGGACCCCGCCCGCAGCGACCGGACGAGCTCGATGAACGCCGTCGCCACGAAGAACAGCAGCGGCGGAGTGACGACGAGGGGCAGCAGGTCACGGGGCTGCACCAGAAGGGCCGCGACGACGCATCCGACCACGAAGGCGGGCCCGGGCAGGAAGATCTGGCCAAGCAACGTGATCACCAGGAGCAGGGCGATGGCGCCTCGGGCCGTCAGCCTGAGCCCTGGTCGATCCGTGCCTTTCATCGCCGCCCCCCTCCCGCCTACGACAAGTCTCGCGCCAATTTACCGTTCTGGCGAGGAGCAGGAGGGGCGCTTACCTGCTCTTCATCGAGCAGCTCCGGCATGGACAGCGGCCGGGGGAGTTCCTCGACGAGCTCCGGCCGCTCCAGCGAGCCGTCCACGAGCCCGAGATCCTTCATCCTTCGCGCGCTGACCAGGACCCGGCCCTCCAAGGAGCCGACGGTCCGGTTGTACGCCGCGACCGCCTTGGCCAGGGCCTTGCCGAGGCCGTCCACGTGGCCTCCCAGATTGCCGAGCCGCTCGTACAACTCCTTGCCCAGATCGAAGACCGCCCGGGCGTTCTCGCTCAGCGCGGCCTGCTGCCACGCGTACTGCACGGTCCGGAGCATCGTGATCAGCGTGGTCGGGGTGGCGATGTGCACCCGCCTGTTCATGGCGTGCTCCAGCAGCCCCGGATCCCGCTGCAGCGCCGGTGCGAGGAACGCCTCGCCGGGGATGAACAACACGACGAACTCGGGGGCCGGACTGAACGCCTGCCAATACGACTTGGCGGCCAGCCGGTCGACGTGCTCGCGCAGGTGCCGGGCATGCGCGTCGAGCCGTACGGACGTCAGCTCCGGATCTCCCGCCTCGGCGGCCTCGAGATAGGCGGCCAGCGACACCTTCGAGTCGACCACGATGTTCTTGCCGCCGCTGAGCCGCACGACCATGTCCGGACGGGCCACGCCGTCGGGGGTGGAAACGCTGACCTGCTCGTCGAAGTCGCAGAACCTGGCCATCCCCGCGATCTCGGCCACGCGGCGCAGCTGAAGCTCCCCCCACCGTCCGCGCGCCTCCGGCCGCTGCAGCGCCCGGACCAGCGCCGACGTCTGGGTCTTGAGCTGCTCGGAGCTTTGCCGTACGAACTCCATCTGCTTGTTCAGCTCGGCTCGGGCGGCCCGTGCTCCGGACTCGGTTTCCCGCAGCTGGCTTTCGACCTTGGCGAGGGTGTCCTTGAGCGGCGCGACCAGGTTCTCGACCGCCTGCCTGCGCTGGTCGAGGTCACCGGCGGCCTCCGCGCGACTGGTGTTCAGCCGGTTCTCGGCGAGCTCGAGGAAACGCAGATTGTTGACGTCGAGGGCACGTGCGGAGATGGCCTGGAACCGCTCGGCCAGTTGGTCCTCGACGTAAGCGACTTTGTCCTCCGCGGCCCGCGTCCGGGCCTCCGCCTCGGCGACCTTGACCGCGGCCGTGGCCGCCTCGTTCCTCGTCCTGGCCCGGCCGACCGTGAACCCGATCACGAGTCCGGCGGCGAGACCCAGGACCAGTTGGAGTACGAGCGCCATGACATCCATCTTCCGCATGATCCCAGGACTTCCCAGCCCGAAGTGGGAGGCTCGCGCTGGCTCTCCTCCCGCCTGCCGGCATGGCCGCTCTGAGCCGGCCCGGCTCCGAGGCGCGGAGCGCCGCAGTTCAGGGCAGTGCGGCGCGTGTCAGATCGTGGTGCGACACGGAGCCAAAGGCACCGGGCGACTCGGATCAGAGGTGCCTGTGGCACCTTTGGCGCCTGCCGATCGGTTTCATCGGTCGCATTGGGCTTGCGCCCGCTCTATTCGATAACACAGAGTTATGTCGTGGCTACGCATAGCTCGCGACCGCAGATGATCGGCGTGACGGCCGTGGCGGTGACCGCGGTCGTGGTCGGCGTGGGCGCGCTCATCGCCTCGCAACCGGACGCCGACCCCCGACCGGTCGCCTCGACGAGGCTGACATGGATCGAAGGCGCGTGTGTCCGAAGAGAGGGCACGACAGTCGGACTCGCGACGTGCGACCGTTCGTCCGGGCGGGTGAGCAGGATCGCCGCCGCGCCACCGAGGTGTCCCGCGGACACCGACGAGTTCGTGTCCCTGGGGCCGGGCCGCACAGCATGCGTGCGGAACACCAGGGAGCCGCACCCGGGCGACCCTGGAAACGGCGGCGGCCTACTGCGAGCCGGGGACTGCATCGCGTTCGCGGGTGGCGAGCGGGCCTGCGCCGCCAAGGGCTGGTACGGCCGGGTCACCGGCGTGGCCGGGTCACAGAGGCAGTGTCCGCAGGGGACGGCCGACACCCTGAAGCTCAGGGGCGGCTCCGTGGTGTGCCTCGGCAGGGGCGGGCGGGTAATCGCCGCGGGCGACTGCGTTGAGCGGCCCGCCCTTCACACGTCCGCGCGCCGGATCGTGAAGGTCAGCTGCTCTTCACCCAAGGCGTGGGCGAAGATCACCAGCCGTGTCCTCTCGGCCGACCGCTGCCCCGGGAACTCCGACCACTACCTCCGGTTCCGCGAGGCGAGCGGCGTCATCTGCCTGCGCGGTGTTCGGCCCACTCGTCCCGGCCCGTAAACTCGGCGTACGTGAGCCTGAGCATCGGCATCGTCGGCCTGCCCAACGTCGGCAAGTCCACCCTTTTCAACGCGCTGACCAAGAGCGGCAACGCCCTGGCGGCGAACTACCCGTTCGCCACGATCGAGCCCAACGTGGGCATCGTGGGCGTACCCGACCCGCGGCTGGAAAAGCTCGCGCAGATCTACGGCTCCGCGAAGATCCTTCCGGCCAAGGTCGAGTTCGTGGACATCGCCGGCCTGGTCAAAGGCGCTTCCGAGGGCCAGGGACGAGGCAACCAGTTCCTCGCCAACATCCGCGAGACCGACGCGATCTGCCAGGTCATCCGGGTTTTCGCCGACCCCGACGTGACGCACGTCGACGGCGCGGTGTCCCCTGAGCGGGACATCGAGACGATCAACACCGAGCTGATCCTCGCCGATCTGCAGACGATCGAGAAGGCGATTCCCCGCCTCCAGAAGGAGGCCAGGACCAACAAGGACCGCAAGGCCCTGCTGGAGGCGGCCGAAGCCGCGGCCAAGTTGCTCGACTCGGGCACGACCCTGTACGCCGGGGCGAAGGGAGCCGGGATCGACCCGGCCGACCTGCGCGAGCTGCACCTGCTGACCGCGAAGCCGTTCCTCTACGTCTTCAACCTCGACGCGGACGAGCTCGTGGACGCCGAGCTGCTGGCGAAGCTGTCCGCCATCGTCGCCCCGGCCGAGGCCGTCTTCCTCGACGCCAAGATCGAGTCCGAGCTGGTCGAGCTGCCGGACGACGAAGCACTGGAGCTCCTGCAGTCGGTGGGCCAGGAGGAGTCCGGCCTGTCCCAGCTCGCCCGGGTCGGCTTCGAGACGCTCGGCCTGCAGACCTATCTGACCGCGGGGCCGAAGGAGACGCGCGCCTGGACGATCCGCAAGGGCGCCAGCGCACCCGAGGCCGCCGGCGTGATCCACACCGACTTCCAGCGCGGTTTCATCAAGGCCGAGGTCATCTCGTTCGACGACCTCATGGAGGCCGGTTCGATGACCGCCGCCCGATCCGCGGGCAAGGCGCGGATCGAGGGCAAGGAGTACGTGATGCGCGACGGCGACGTCGTCGAGTTCAGGTTCAACGTGTAATAGCAGGTGAGTCCACCTCGCTCGTAACACGCGGGTGGTAGAACACGCCCATGCTCACCGTACGACACGCGGAACGCCTTTTCATCGACAGCACCACGGAGTCGACTGGAGATCTGAGCCTCGCCGATGGCGTCGTCCGCGCGGACTCCGACCGCGTGCACGGCGGTTACGACGAGATCCTCGACGCGTCCGGCTGCGTCGTCACTCCCGGTCTGGTCAACGCGCATCACCACCTGCTGCAGAGCGCCTTCCGGACGTTGCCGGGGACCCGAGGCGTGCCGATGGCCGCGTGGCTGCCCACAATGGCCGCGGCCTATGACGCGGCGGGCGTCGATCCCGAACTGTGTTCGGCCGCCGCCGGGGTGGGGATCGCCGAAAGCCTGCTCAACGGCGTCACGACCGTGGCCGACCACCACCTCACCTGGCCGGCCGGAGCGAGCGTCCAGCGCACGGTGGAGATGGCCCGCGCGACGGCTTCGGCCGCCGGGTCCCTCGGCGCGCGACTTGTGTTCGTACGGGGCTCAGCCAGGGACGATCCCCAGGAGGCGGCGGCGTCCGCCGAGGCGATCGTCCTCGCCCTCGCCCCCGACGGGATCACCGCGGACGGGATGCTACAGGTCGCCGTCGGCCCGGCAGGTGTGCACAGCGGCAGCCGGGAAACCTTCGCCCTGCTCGGCGAGGTCGCCTCGCGCTATGGCCTGCGCCGCCGCACCCAGGCGAACGAGCAGATCGATGTCGCGATCGCGCTCGAACGGTACGGCCGGCGCCCGATCGATCTGCTTGAGGATTGGGGATGGCTGGCATCGGATGTGACTCTCGCTCACCTTTGTGGTGTCACCTCCGATGAGATCACACGGCTCGCCGCGACCGGCGTCACCGCGACCCACGCCCCGGGATGCGACCTGCCGATGGGCTGGGGCATCGCGCCCGTCGCCGCCCTGCTCGCCGCCGGCGTCCGGGTGGGTCTCGGCACGAGCGGCGGCGGCAGCAACGACGCGGGGCACCTGCTCGCGGATGCCCGGCTGGCCATGCAGGTGGCGCCGCTGGCCGGGCCGCCGGTTCCGGCGCGGGACATGCTCGGTATGGCGACGGAAGGGTCGGCGCTCGGACTGGGCCGTCCCGAACTCGGGCATCTGCGCCCGGGCGCCGCGGCGGATCTTTGCGTCTGGGATGTCTCAGGGGTCGCCGACGCGGGCGTCGCCGACCCGGTGGCCGGCCTGCTCTGGGCCTCGCCGGGACGACGGCCGAAGCACGTCGTCGTCGCCGGCAGGGTCGTCGTGCGCGACTATCGCCTGGTCACGCGGGATGAAGCGAGCCTTGTCGAGGCGGCGCGGCTTCGAACGCGGGCTTCTGCTTGACCAGGAACAGGCGGTAGCCCTCGCCGGCCAGCGAGCTCCATCGGTGCCGCGTGCCGCCGTAGTAGTAGATCGAATCGCCTGGGTCGACGACGACCGTTCCCTGATCGGCCAGGTCGACGAGCACGCTCCCCGACATGACGTAGATGAACTCATCCTCATCGTGGACGTAGTACTCGCCGGGATCGGTGTTCGTCCCGGTGAACTCCATCGGCTCGAATCCGCGACTGCCGGGGGCGAGCAGCCGCGCCTCACCCGAAGCGAACTGCCCGCGCACGCCCTCGTTAGCACGCAGGACGTCCGGCCTGGTGTCCCCGGGCTGCCGGACGACGGCGTCCGCCGCGGCGAGCAGCTCCACCTGGCTGCTCGCGAGCGCCGCGGCGATGCGGTCCAGCGAGACCATGCTGGGGCGCGCGTGCCCCCGCTCCAGTTGACTGAGGAACGGATGGGAGAGCCCGGTGAGCGAGGCGAGTCGCACCAAGGTCATCCCTCGGGCCCGCCGAAGCGACCGAATCCGCGCGCCGATGCGCTCAGCCTGCGCGTCTACCACCTTGGCACTTCCCGGCTCGCCTCGCGCCGCTCGTCTCGGCATGCCCGGCCACTCCCTGCTCACAATTTCGGACAGCGGCCCGAGGGGTTAATTAACAAATGAAAATCAGCCGGTGATGTTCG
>JBIOWF010000106.1:0-17941 GCA_044868295.1 Microtetraspora sp.
TGACCCCGCTGAGCTGGCAGGCGAGCCCGCCCTCGCCGAAGGCACTGGCCGAAGGCAGCACGTGGGACCGGCTCAAGGCCACCGTCCGGCGCCTCGGCGACGCGGTCCGGGCCGTTCCGGAGTCCACTGACCGGATCGCCTCATGGCCGCTGAACGCCAGCATGTCCTCGGTGCCCAAGGCCCGGCGGCTGGCCCGCGCCCGGCTCACCGCATGGGGCCTCGAAGGCATGAGCGACGTTGTCGAACTGCTGGTCAGCGAACTGGTCACCAACGCCCTGCAGCACGCCCCCGGCCCGTACAGGCTCACCATCTCCGCTCAGGACGGCCTGCTCCGCTGCGAGGTCGAGGACACCGGCAGCGTGCTGCCGCAGGCGCACCCGGCCAGAGAGTACGACGAAGGCGGCCGCGGGCTGCACCTCCTCGACCTGCTGGCCTGCTGCTGGGGCAGCGCCCACACGCACACCGGCAAGGCCATGTGGTTCGAGCTCCCCACGCGGGCCCCCGCCGAAGATTGATCACGCAGACAAAGATTGTCAGGAGTCACAGACGATGCGCCAGATCCAGATCCGCAAGCCGCGGCCCCGCACCATCCGGGCGGCCATGGACCTGAGGACCCCGTCGGGACGGCCGTTGCCGTTCTGAGCCGTGAGTCAGTGCTCGCCGTAGCGACCGGCTTAACACACGGGTGATGGCCGAATAAACCAGGTACCCATACGGGGAGTTTCCACGTCGCGCCGGCCCGGGTCGCCGGGTGACCCTGGTAGGGACAAGGTGCCGACGACCGGACGGCGCCGACGAACCGGTCGGGCCGACACGCCCGGCCTCCCCAGGAGGGCAATTGGTATCACTGAGATCAAACGAAGACGGCCGACTGGACGGCTCCATCGTCTATCTCGCCGAAGGACATCTCCCCGGCATGGCACTCCAGGATCTCATCGCCATCCAGCACGCCCTGACCCAGGCCGCACAACGCGTCACCGCCGCCGGGCAACCCGTCCGCTACCTGCGCAGCATGTACGTGCCCGCCCAGCAGCGACTGATCTGCGTGCTGGCCACCGAGAGCGAGGAGGCGGCACTCGCCTCGGCGGAGCTGGCGCAACTCCCCTTCGCGAAGGTCCAGGCGGCCTTCGACATCCCTCTCCCCGCCGAGATCTGACGAGATCCGACAAGATCCGAGGAGTGTGTCGTCGCTCCTGCGTGGCCGACCCTGTTCCCGTAGCTTGTTGGTCCCCGCGAGGCGTACGCAGGTGGCCAGACCACCGATCGCGAGCTCGACGTCCGGCGGCACGCAGCAGCCGACCCCGCCTGACCGGCGCGGCCGACGGGTCAGCCCGCCGTACCCTCACGGGCGCGTGCGCCGATCCAGACGGCGATCTGGGCACGCGAGCTGAAACCGAGCTTGCTCAGGATGTGCTCGACGTGGCCTTCGGCGGTGCGCTGGGCGATCACGAGCGAAGCCGCGATCTCCTTGTTGCTCATGCCCTGGGCGACCAGCCGGGCGATCTCCATCTCCCTGCGGGTCAGCGGCGACTCCTCGGCGAGGCCCTCCGGCGGCTCCTTCACGGACGCCTTCTCCGCCAGCGCCAGCGCGATCGCCCCGTCAAGGCTGAGCTCCGCCCCCTTGCGGAAGGCCGCGTCGAATTTCTTCTCGCCAAGGCCCTTCCTGGCCACCGACTCGCATTGCTCGTGATATCCGACGAGGCAGCTGAACAGCGGCCCTCCGACAGACCCCCAGATGTGCCGCAACGCCCCCAGCAGCCGGGCCGCACGCTCGCAGTCGCCCTTTCCGGCGGCGATCCAGGTCATCACCTCAAGGCACAGCGCGATGCCCAGGCGGTCGTTGAAGGGCTGCTTGAGCCGGATGCTCTCACGTTCCATCTGGATCGCGCGTGCCGTCTCACCCTGCTGCCACACCTCGATCCCGAAGACGCACAGCGCGTACGACGTGAACCAGCGCTCGCGGCGGGGCGCGCACATCTCCAGGCATTCCTCGAACGACTCGGCCGCGGGGCCGGAGTTGCCGAGGAACGAGTGCGCGGTGGCGAGATACAGCAGCGTGTTGACCACGCCCATCTGGTCGTCCGCCGCCCGCTGACGCTCGACCGCCTCCCCCAGCAGCGTCACCGCGCTCGGCAGGTCCTCCTGGAACAGCGCCGCGAGGCCCGAGACGTACGCGATTCTCCCGAGGATGACGGCGTCGTCGAACCGGAGGGCCAGCTCCCGGCTCTCGTCCAACATCGACTTGGCCAGGGTGAAGTCGCTCTGCAGGACCGCGAGCCTGGCGTTGACCGACAGCGCCATGGCGCGATGGCGGGAAGGCGCCGTGTCGGCGGCGAGCAGCTGGTCGAGCCAGCGCCGCCCTTCCTGGAGGGAGCCGGCCGCGATCCAGTAGAAACGCAGAGCCGTGGCGATGACCAGCCCGGACTCGGTCTGGCCGGGTTCGGTCAGGCAGAAGTCCAGGGCCGTGCGCAGGTTGCCATGCTCGTCACGCAGACGCGTGAACCACGCCACCTGCTCCGGCCCGAACCACTCGTCCCGCGCGCGTGTCACCAGAGTCCTGAACCAGTCACGGTGTCGGCGTCGCAGTTCCTCTTCCGCGCCGGACTCGCGCAGCCGCTCGCGGCCGTACTGGCGGATCGTCTCGAACAGGCGGTACCGCACCGTGGAGAGCTGCTCCTCGCGGATCAGGACCGACTTTTCCACCAGCCCGATCACCAGGTCGATGACCTCGTCGCGGTCGATGCCGTCCCCGGCGCAGACCTCTTCTGCCGCCTCCAGGTCCAGCCCGCCGGCGAACACCGAGAGCCGTTGCCACAGCAGTCGTTCCTGCTCCGTGCAGAGGGCGTAGCTCCAGTCGATCAGCGCCCGAAGCGTCTGCTGGCGCGGCAGGGCCTCCCGCGACCCCGCCGTGAGCAGCCGGAACCGGTCGTTCAACCGATCGAGCAGCTGCGGGGCGGTCAGCGCCCGCAGCCGCACCGCGGCGAGCTCGATCGCCAGTGGGATGCCGTCCAGCCGGAGGCAGATCTGCTCGACGACGTCACAGTTTTCGGGGGTGACGGCGAAGTCCGGCATGACGGCCCGGGCCCGCTCGACGAACAGCCGCACCGCGTCACACTGGACCATCGACTCCAAGGGGAGATCGGATGTCGGCAGCGGCAGTGTCGAGACGCTCATCGTCTGCTCGCCCGCGATGCCCAGCGCCTGCCGGCTGGTGGCGAGGATCCGCAGGTCGGGGGCGGCGCGAATGAGCCTCTCGCTGAGCACGGCACAGTCGTCCAGGAGGTGTTCGCAGTTGTCCAGAACCACCAGCGCCCGCTTGTCGCGCAGGTGATCGATGAGCGTCTCGACAGGCGGGCGGGACGAGCGGTCCCGGATCTCCAACGCCTCGGCGACGATCTGGGCAAGCAGTTCCGGGTTCTCCAGCGCGGCGAGCTCGACCAGCCAGACGCCGTCCGGGAAGGCCCGCCGTACATCAACCGCGACCCGCATGGACAGGCGGCTCTTGCCGACACCGCCCACGCCGACGAGAGTGACCACGCGGGATCCGGACAGCAGCCGTTTGACCTCGGCGACCTCGTGCCGACGCCCGACGAAACTGGTCACCTCGGCCGGCACTCTGTGGGTCTGCCACTGCTTCGAGGTGGTGGTTGTCTTCGATTTGTTCGTAGCGACCGCGGTCATCATGCCTCACACCGGCCCCGGTCGCGAGGTGCGAACCGGTCCAATACCACCCAGGTTATGTCCGAATTGCCATTGTCGGACCAGGTGGGGGGCACTATGGGATCAGATGATCAGGCCTGTTCCACCCCGAGTCCAGGTTGGGTGTGGTTTCCCTGGACACGGGGTGGAAGCGCTGGAGAGTTCGGGACGTCCTGCTACGCGTCGAAACGGATCACCGGCTTGATCGTCTTTCCGGTGTGCATGTCCTCGACGGCGGCGTTGAAGTCAGCGACCGAGTAGTGCGTCACCAGCTTCTCCATGGGCAGCCGGCCGCGCTTGGCGAGCTCGACCAGCTGCGGGATCATCGTCTCGGGCTGGGCGTCGCCGATCGTCACGCCGATGATCCGCTTGCCCGTGAGCAGGCCCGTGACGTCGACCGCCACCTCCGAGCCGAACGGTGGCGCGCCGACCACCGCGCATGTGCCCTGGACCCCCAGCGCGTCGATGGCCAGGCGCAGCACCCCGGTGTTCCCGGTGGCCTCCACGGCGTTGTCGACGCCCCGGCCTCCGGTGATCTTCTGCAGGGCGGCGGTGACGTCCTCACGGTCCGCGTTCACGACGTGGGTCGCGCCGAGCTCCGTGGCGAGCTGAAGTCGCGAGTCGATCCGGTCGACCGCGATGATCGTGCTCACCGGCAGCAGTTGCGCCGCCATGATCGCCGCCAGGCCGACGGCGCCCACCCCGAAGACCGCCACGCTGCTTCCCGGACCGGGCCGCAGGACGTTCCACACGGTGCCGAACCCGGTCTGGACGCCACAGCCGAGAGGCGCGAGGAAGGCGAGCGGCGCGTCGTCGTCCACCCGGACGACGCTTCGCTCGTCCGCGAGGGCATAGCCGGCGAACGACGACTGCCCGAAGAAGTGGCCGCCGATCGCGGTGCCGTCCTGGTGCACCGTGTGACTGCCGTCGGCCCTGACGCCGCCGATGAGGTTGCGCGGCAGCCAGGTCTCGCAGTACGCCGGGTGGCCGCCGCGACAGTACTCGCACCGGCCGCACGAGGTGAAGCTGAGCAGCACCTGGTCGCCGGGCCGTACCTTGGTCACGGCTTCGCCGACCTGTTCCACGACCCCGGCGCCCTCATGGCCGAGGATCCCCGGCAGCGGGAAGGGCAGCGCCCCTGACTGCACGCTGAGGTCCGTGTGGCAGATGCCGGCCGCCACGATCCGGACCAGCACCTCGTCGGCGCGCGGCGCTTCGAGCTCCACGTCCCGCAACACGAACGGCCCGCCTGCCTGCTCGACCACCGCCGCGGTTGTCCTGGTTGTCATGATCTCCTCATTTCAGTCGCACCCTGATGCGTCCCTGATGCGTACGGCACGCGCTAGCCGAGCGCGACCACGACCGACTTGGTCTGCAGGTATTCGTCGAGCCCCTCGGGACCGCCCTCGCGGCCGTATCCGGACTCCTTGTAGCCGCCGAACGGGACGGCGGCGTCGAGCAGCGCCCAGCCGTTGACCCAGACGATCCCGGCCCGCAGCTGGGCCGCGACGCGGTGCGCCCGGGAGATGTCGGTGGTCTGCAGGCCGGCCGCGAGGCCGTACGGCGTGCCGTTGGCCAGCCGGACGGCGTCGTCCTCGCCGTCGAAGGGCTGGACCGTCAGCACCGGGCCGAAGATCTCCTCCTGGACGAACGGCGAGTCCTGCGGGACGTCGCCGAGCACGGTGGGCGAGACGTAGAAGCCGTCGCCGCTCGCGTTGACCGTCCCGCCCGCGAGGACGTTGGCCGAGTCGGCGGCACGCGCGAGGTAGGACTCCACCTTCTGCAGATGCCGCAGCCCCGCCATCGGCCCGATGATGGTCCCCTCGTCGAACGGATCACCGACCGGGACGTGGGGGGCCGCTCCGGCGATCGCGGCGACCACGTCGTCGTAGATGGGCCGCTCCACCAGCACACGGGTGCCGGCCATGCAGAACTGCCCGGTGTTGAACACGAAACCGCTGATGGCGGTGTGGATGGCCTTCTCGATGTCGGCGTCGGCGAAGATGATGTTGGCGCTCTTCCCGCCGAGCTCGACGGTGACGTGCTTGAGGGTCTGGGCCGCCGTCGCGGCGACCGCGCGCCCGATGGCCGTCGAGCCGGTGAAGGCCACCTTGTCCACGCGGGGGTCGCGGACGAGCGCGTCGCCGATGCCGCCGCCACCCGTGACGACGTTGAACACCCCGTCCGGCACGCCCGCCTCCGCCAGGATCTCCGCCATGCGGAGGGCGGTCAGCGGCGTGTCCTCGGCGGGCTTGTGGACGACGGTGTTGCCCGCCGCCAGCGCCGGAGCGATCTTCGATGAGGAAAGGATCATCGGGAAGTTGAAGGGAGTGATCGCGGCGACCACGCCGAGCGGCTCGCGCCGGGTGTACGCGAAGGCAGGCGCGCCGGTGGGACGTACCGCGCCTTCGATGCCCGCAGCCAGGGCGCCGTAGTAGGCGATCTGGTCGATCGTCGTGTTGACGTCGACCATCCGGCTGAAGGTGATCGGCTTGCCGGTGTCCAGCGACTCCAGGGCGGCGAACTCCTCCGCCCGGTCCCTCAGCAGATCGGCGGCGCGCAGCAGGATCCGCCCGCGCTCGCGGGGGAGCATGGTGGCCCAGGCGCCGTCGTCGAACGCCCGCCGGGCGGTGTCCACCGCGGCGTCTACGTCCGCGGCGCCCGCCTCCGCGACGGTCGTGACCGACTTGCCGGTGGAGGGATCTATGACCTCTCGCGTGGCGCCGTCCGCGGCCTCCTGCCACTTGCCCCCGATGAAGAGCAGCCCGGAATCGGCGTCCGGACGTCCGCTGGTGATCACCGATCATCTCCTCGCTGTCGTGATGGCGCCACGCCACCGGCGACCGTCAATAGTCGACATATATTTCGCCTAGTGGCTCAGCAAGTGTCATTATTGGTGTCGATTCAAGATCAAGGCAATACATCGGTGCCAAATCGGCACGTTGACGTTACGACCCGAGGTCGATCCGCATTCGCCAACACCTTCGAGTCCGTACGGCGACACGCATGTCAAGCTTCGCCACCAGCGAAGAACACCCAGACGGAAGGGCTCGACGACCCGGCGAAAGAGACATGCGCGGGGCGACCCGGCGCCGGGAGATCCTCGACCTGCTTCGCGCCGGAGAGCGCCCGATGACGAGCCGCCCCTTCACATTCCGGCGGACGGCCCGAGATAGATCGTCGTTCGGGCCGCGCGGGCGCGCTGCGCGGCCTCCAGCCTGGCCACGTGGTAGGACGGCATCAGCGAGACGGCCTCCTCGGCGGTGAAGAAACCGTAGTCCTCCAGTTCCTCCTCTTGGAGGACGATGCCGTCGCCGCCGGCCACGGTGCCGCAGTCGAACAGGAAGTGCACCAGGGTCACCGGGCGACCCTCCAGCGGCGGCACCCAGTGGACCACGAGCAACGGCCCGACCCGCGGTGAAAGCCCCAGCTCCTCCCGCATCTCACGGCCGCACGCCACCTCCGGCGACTCGCCCTCGTCGATGTGCCCGCCCGGCCAGCCCCAGTGGTCGCGGTAGTTCGGCTTGACCAGCAGGACCCGGTCCGAGGAGTCGGTCACGAATCCGGCGGCGGCCGGGACCACCTTGTGCAGCCCGGCGTAGAAGGCGTCAGCGGGGATCACGAGGCGGCCGAACCGGCAGCGAGAGGCATGGTCACGAGCCTAATAGGGGGAATTCCTTAGGCCCACCCTGGGGATCTCCCCTAGCTCTCAAGGCGGACCGGGAGCGGCGATAGTACGTCGTTGGCAGGAGCCCTATTTGGTCTGCGCGCCCGATGTCCGCGACTTGATCGATTTCTACGGTTAAGGAAAACGTAAAGGGAGACGCGCATGGCACGCCGTAGAAATCTCGCCGCCTCGATCGGAGGCTGGAGCGCCCGCCATCGCTGGTGGGCACTGCTGATCTGGATCGTGTTCGTGGCCGCCGCGACATACATCGGGAACGCCGTGGACACGGCGAAGATGAAGAATTACGAGAGCGCCAACGGGGACTCCCGCCAGGCGGAGCAGATCCTGGACGGGGCCCGCTACAAGAACGTCGCGAGCGAGGCCGTCCTGGTCCAGAGTGGCACGCTCACGATCAAGGACCCCGGGTTCCGCCAGGCCGTCGCCGACGTGAAGAGCGCCGTCGTGGCGACCGGCCAGGTGGAGCACGTGCGCACGCCGTACGACGCGGAACCGTCTCCGGTCACCGAGGACCGGAAGACGACACTGGTCCAGTTCGACATGAAGGGTGACGGCGGGACCGCCGCGGATCGGGTGCAGCCGGTGCTGGACGCGGTGGCGAGGGTGCAGAAGGCGCATTCCGGCCTGCGCGTTGAGCAGGCGGGCGGCGCGAGCGCCGAAAAGCTGATCGGCGAGGCGGTCGACAAGGACTTCGTGCGCGCCGAGCAGCTCTCCCTGCCCATCACGATCGGCATCCTGCTGGCGGCCTTCGGCGCGCTGCTGGCCGCGCTGGTGCCGGTCGCCCTGGCGATGACGGCGATCTTCTCGGCCACCGGACTGCTGGCCCTCACCAGCCACCTGCTCCACGTGGACGACGCGACCGGCAACGTGATGCTGCTCATCGGCCTCGCCGTCGGCGTCGATTACAGCCTCTTCTACATCATGCGGGAGCGGGAGGAGCGCGCCAGGGGGCGCGACAAGCGGCGGGCCATCGAGGTCGCCGCGGCCACCTCTGGGCGGGCCGTGCTGATCTCCGGCATCACCGTCATGGCCGCCATGGCCGGCATGTTCCTCACCGGAAACGGCGTCTTCATGGGCTTCGCCGAGGGCACGATCCTCGTGGTGCTCACCGCCGTCGTCGGCTCGCTGACCGTGCTGCCGGCGCTGCTGTCCCTGATCGGGGACAAGATCGACGCACGTGTGATCCACGGCACCGTACGGGTCGCCACCCGCGGCCGGGTCACCTGGCGGCGCATCCTCGGCGTCCGCGGTGCGCGCGGTGCTGCTACCCGCCACGATGAAGCTGCTCGGCGACTGGAACTGGTACCTGCCGCGCTGGCTCGACTGGCTGCCCCAGCTGTCCCACGGCGACGACGATGAGGAGCCCGCCCACCCGGCCCGCACCCCCGTCCCCGTCGGCTGACCCCGATCCCCGATCCCGTACGGCCCTCGGCCCCCGTCCCCATCCCGCTCATCGAGATGGGGACGGGATGACCTGAGCGGTGTCTTGTGGCGAATTGTCGTTGCTGATCCGGCGCATCAGAAAGCCGACCCAAGAGCCCGCCGGGCTCTAGGTCGTGTTTTATAAATCAAGCCCTGCTGCGCGACGCCCAGATCGGCGCCTCGCCGCGTTGGCGCCCCACCCACGAAAACTCTTCGCAAGCTCAGAGTTTCCGCGGGGCCCGGGATTGTCGCCCGTAGAACACCGCTACGGGCTCCTCCTCCCCCTTGCGATCCACCAATCTGGATCGCCGCTCGCGACGGGCAGCATTTATAAAACACTCCCTAGCCGCGGGTGGATATCTGCTGGACGGCCCAGGCGTTGCCGTCGGGGTCGTTGAAGAAGACGAATCCGACGTTGTCCAGGGCGTGCGGTTGGGGACTCGGGTTTTCACCGAGGACCTGGACCTCGCTGACATCCACCCCGCGTTCGACGAGCTGGGCACGCGCTTCGTGGATGTCCGAGACCACCAGTTGCAGGCCCTTGAGCGAGCCCGGCGGCATGTCCGGGACGACCCCCTCTCCGACGACGATCGAGCAGCCCGACCCTGGAGGGGTCAGTTGGACGATCCGGGCGTCATCACTGATCGTGGTGTCGTGGTCCACGTTGAAGCCGAGCTGCCGGGAGTAGAAGTCCTTGGCGCGGTCCACGTCCGAAACGGGCACCACCACCACTTCCAGGGTCCAGTTCACGATGCGTCTCCGTTCCTTCTCACCTTCTAGCTGCGCCGGCCTAGCGCAGGACGTTGAGCAGGCCCAGCTTGCGGGCCTTGGCGGGCTCGGCCATCCGTTGGACCTCCCGCAGGTTGGGGTCGAGCACGACGAGGGTGTTGCGTACCTTGCCCTTCACTCTCACCACGAGCCGGCCGTCGGCGAGATAGACGGCGCCGATGAGCGTCCCCTTCACGGGCAGGGAGACCTCCGTGCCGGTCACGGTATCGACGATCGACGGGCGGTACCAGACCGGCCACATGCCGTCCCCGCCCGGGTCGTCGGGGCCGAGGCGCTTGACGATCACCTTGCGGCCGTCCGGCGAGAGGCTCTGGACGTGATTGGCCAGCTTGATCCCGGCCGCCCTGCGCGACTTTCCGGTGGTGACGTCGAGGAGGAAGACGCCGTCGGTCGTCCCGGCGTATCCGGCCAGGTAGCGGCCATTGGCCGACCACGCGAGATGACAGACGCCATAGGTCTTGCCGATTTTGTGACGGTTTGTCCCATCCGCCCCAGCGATGGCGATCGGCGCCATCGACTCCACTCCGGTCATCGCGTACGCGATCCGGGAGGAGTCGGCCGACCAGACAGGAGTGGCGCACGGCACCCCGGAGACGGCTCCGCGGGCGATGACCTTGTCGTTCGAGCCCTGCGTCACGTGCACGCGGCCCTTGTCGTCGATCCAGGCGACCTTCCTGCCGTCGGGCGAGGCGGAGAACTGGCCGAGGCCGCCGACCATGGTTTTCGAGAAGCCCCGTCCGGGCACATATCGGTATACGTCGACCGCATCGCTGTAGCGAAGGAAGACGGCCCCCTTCACCTGCGCCGGGGTCGCATGCGCGGGTGCCGGGACCGCG
Organism: Microtetraspora sp.; assembly: GCA_044868295.1. GTDB lineage: Bacteria > Actinomycetota > Actinomycetes > Streptosporangiales > Streptosporangiaceae > JBIOWF01. The sequence goes on from JBIOWF010000106.1 coordinate 10,432, forward strand.
AGCAGGGTGGCCACAACCGCGGCGAGAGCGTAGATCCTCGTGATTCGCATAGCCGTACGATCTACAGGGTTCCTCTCACCGCGGCAATTCAATACCCCCTTTGTCCGGAAAAATGCTGACAAAGGTAAAGTTGCGACCATGGGGACAACCGGTAAGTCGAGTCGGAAAGCCCTGATCTTCTGGACCGTGGGTGTGCTCGCTTACATGGTCGGAGTCTTCCAGCGCCAGTCCCTCGGCGTGACCGGGATCGACGCGCAGTCCCGCTTCGCGGTCGGCGCATCGGGCCTGGCCATGCTCGCCATGGTGCAAATCCTCATCTACGCGGTCATGCAGGTTCCGGTCGGCATCCTGGTCGACCGCCTGGGATCCAAGCGGATCCTGCTGCTCGGCGCCTTGGTGATGGCCATCGGCCAACTGATCTTCGCTCTGTCCGGCGGCCTGCTGGGGGCGATCACGGGCCGCGTCCTCGTCGGCTGCGGCGACGCCATGATGTTCCTCAGCGTGATCCGCATCGTCAACGTGTGGTTCCCGCCGCTCCGCAATCCGTTGATGGTCCAGATCACCGGGCTGCTCGGCCAGCTGGGCGCCATCGCGGCGGCGGTGCCACTGATCACCTCGCTGCACACGTACGGCTGGAAACCCACCTTTCTCGGCGCCGCCGCCCTCAGCATGCTCTCGCTGGTCATAGTGGCGATCGTGCTACGCGACCGGCGGCCCGATCCCGCGAAGGCGGCGCTCGGCCTTCGTGCCGCGTGGGCCGAGCCGGGCACCAGGCTGGGCATGTGGACCCACGCCGCGACCCAGAGCTCGGCCGCCGCGTTCAGCATCCTGTGGGGATATCCGTACCTGGTGCGGGGTCAGGGCCTGTCCCCGCAGGCCGCGGGCGTGCTGCTGACCATGCTGATCGTGGTCGCGATGATCTTCGGACCGCTGTTCGGCTACCTGGCCGGCCGGTTTCCCCTCCGGCGCTCCTGGATGGTGCTGACCATCATCGGCTCCACCGCGACGGCGTGGACGGTCGTTCTGCTCTGGCCGGGACACTCCCCGATCTGGATGCTCGTGGTGCTCACGATCGTGCTCGCGACCAACATGCCTGGCTCGGTCATCGGCTTCGACTACGCGCGGACGTTCAATCCCACCGAGCGCATCGGCGTCGCGACCGGCATCGTCAATGGCGGCGGCTTCGTCGCCTCGATGTTGGTGATCGCCCTGATCGGCGTCTCGATGGACCTGCAGGGCGACTTCCGCTGGGCGTTCGCCGTCCAGTACCCCGTCTGGATCCTCGGCGCCGTCCAGGTGCTCCGCTACCGCATCCGGGCCCGCCGCCCCCTACTGCAGGCCGCACCGGCCTGATCGGCGTCCCTGGCGGACCACGAGTCTCGGTCGGCGTGGGCGAACCAGGGTCCGCGAAGGCTCAGTCAGCGTGCGATCCGGGGTGTGTGGTCGAAGTCGAGCTCGGCGGCGTACACGGCGCGCTGGCAGCGCGAGCAGCGGTAGAGCACCGGGCCCTCATCCAGTTCGGTACGGCAGCGCGGGCAACAGCGGCGGGTGCGGGTCATCTCGATCTCCCCCTTCGGACTTCTCTTACGCCCTCATTGGACCCCCGGACGCTTGCCGTCCTCCTGCAGTCCGCTTGACGTTCGATCCGTCTGAGGCCCCGGCCGGCCGCATTACGTTTTCGTTCGATCCGCCTGAAGCCCCGGCAGTCTGCTTGACGCTCTCCGCGATCCGCCTGGGGCCCCAGGCAGGCCGCTCACGCCACACGCGATGATTGGGGGGTGCTCGCCGACGTCATCGACCATCTGCTCTGCCCGGTATGCCGGACGACGCTCGCTCTCGTGGAGGGCGCGGTCCGGTGCGGCCAGGGGCACAGCTTCGACATCGCGCGGCAGGGGTACGTCAGCCTGCTGACCGGGTCGGCCGTACCGGGCACGGCGGACACGCCGTCGATGGTCGCCGCCCGCGCGGACTTCCTCGCCGCAGGCCACTACGCGCCGCTCGCCGACCGGCTCGCCGCGCGATGTACGGCTGCCGGGCGAAGCGAAAACAGGGCGACCGGAGACATGGCGGCCGAAGGCACGACGGTCGAAGGCACGACGGCCCAACACACGGTGGTTGAAGGGGCGGTGATCGCGGACGCGGGCGCGGGCACGGGCTACTACCTGGCGCGGGCCCTTGGCGAGCGATCGGTGGGGATCGCCCTCGACGTGTCCAAGCACGCGCTCAAGCGGGCGGCGCGGGCCCACCCCCGGATCGGCGCCGTGGTCGCGGACGTCTGGCGGCCCCTGCCGGTCCGGGACGACAGCGTGGACGTGCTGCTCAACGTTTTCGCGCCGCGCAACGCCGCCGAGTTCGCCCGGATCCTCAAACCCGGCGGAACGCTGCTCGTCGTCACGCCGGCCCCCGGCCATCTGAGCCCGCTCGTGGAGCGACTGGGCCTGCTGTCCGTGGACGAGGACAAGGAGCTCCGGCTGGCGGAAACCCTGGGCGGCCGGTTCGCGAGAGCCGTGCAGGAGGTCGAGGAGTTCACTCTGGAGCTCGGCCACAAGGAGGTCGCGGCGGTGGTCGGGATGGGGCCGAGTGCGTGGCACAAGGACCCGGGCGTGCTCGCGGAGAGCATCCGCGGGCTTCCCGATCCGGTGCAAGTGAGGGTGTCGTTCCATATCGCGGAGTGGACACGCCGCTAATGAGAATGGCCTCCTGAGACTGGTGTGACTGAATGGGCATTTACCGGGAAATTCCGACCCAACATCCCTCATTTGTCGGCCATCACCGATGCGGAGAGGACATACTTGACGGCGACCCCGCAGGGACACAGGGGAGGGTGGATGAAGGCCGAGGAACGCTGGCAGACCAGGTTCCGGGCACCGCGCATGACCCTGCCGGTATGGGCACGCCAGGCGCCTCATCATGCCGTGTTCCGCTCCAACGCATCCGGGACCTGGGAGATCTACGCCTGGGACCGCTCCAGCGGCCAGACCCGTCAGGTCACCAAGCGGCCGAAGGGCACCACCCACGCCGCGCTCGACCCGACCGGCCAGTGGATCTGGTGGTTCGCCGACGCGGACGGCGACGAGCACGGCGTGTGGATGCGCCAGCCCTTCGGCGGCGGGCCCGACACGCCCGTGAGCATGGTGCCGACGCACCCCTGCGGGATCGCCCTGGCGACCAACGGATCCGCCGTGCTCGGGCGCTCGTGCCGCCGGGGATTCCAGATCGCGACCGTACGCGGCGACGAGGAACCCGCGCAGATCTACCTGCACCGGGAGTACGCCGCGGTCGTCGAGATGTCCATGGACGGTTCGCTGATCGCGATCAGCCACAGCGAGCACGGCGACTCCCGCCGCCCCGCACTCCGCGTGGTCAAACCGAACGGCGCGACCGTGGGCGACCTTTGGGACGGTCCCGGCAAGGGCGTGACGGGCATCCGGTTCGCCCCTATCGTCGGCGACCGGCGGCTGCTCGTCCTCCACGAGCGCCGCGGCCGGCCGGAGCCGCTGATCTGGGACCCGCTGACCGGCGAGCAACGCGAGATCTGGCTGCGGGTGCCCGGTGAGATCGCCGCGGACTGGTACGACGACGGTCGCGCGCTGCTCATCGTGCACAACCACCGCGGCCGCACCGAGCTGCTCAAATACGACCTCGCCGGAGGCGGCCTCACGACCATCCAGACACCACGCGGGGTGATCGACGCCGCAGCCCCCCGGCCCGACGGCACGGTGGAGTACTCCTGGTCCAGCGCCGCCCTGCCCCCCGTGATCAGGTCGAGCAACGGCCACATCGTCATGAGCCCGGGGCGCACGCCGCCCACGTCCGTGCCCTTGGAAGACATCGATGTGGAGGGCCCGGCGGGCCGGATCCACGCGCTGGTCTCCCGGCCCGAGAGCGGCGCGGCGCCGTACCCGGCGGTGTTCCTCCTGCACGGCGGGCCCGCCGCCCAGGACGACGACTCGTTCCTGCCCCAGGTGGGAGCCTGGGTGGACAACGGCTTCGCGGTCATCAGGGTCAACTACCGCGGCTCCAGCGGGTACGGCTCCGCCTGGCGGGACGCCCTCCACGGGGAGGTCGGGCACATCGAGTTGGCCGACGTCGCCGCCGTGCGCGACTGGGCGATCGACAACGGGCTCGTGGACCCGGACCGGCTGATCCTGGCGGGCTCGTCGTGGGGCGGCTACCTCACCCTGCTGGGCCTCGGCACCCAGCCCAAGGCGTGGGCCGCCGGCATCGCGGCGGTGCCGATAGCCGACCACGCCGCGGCGTACGAGGACGAGGCGGAGTCGTTGCGCGCCTACCACCGGGCGCTGCTCGGCGGCTCGCCCGCCGAGGTGCCGGAACGGTACGCGGCGTCCTCGCCCATCACCTACGCCGACATGGTCCAGGCGCCGGTGCTGATCCTGGCCGGGGAGAACGACCCCCGCTGCCCGATCCGCCAGATCGAGCAATATGTGGAGGTTCTCGCCGATCGCGGGCACGAGCACGATGTCTACCGGTACGACGCCGGTCACGGCACACTCGTCGTGGAGGAGCGCATCCGCCACATGGCGGCCCAGATCGACTTCGCGATCAGGGTTCTCGCGGAGCGCGAATAGGATCAAGGTGCTCGCAGAACGAGAATAGCCAGGTCGTCGGCACTCGGCTCAAGCGCGAAGTCCTGTACGGCACGGCGGATCCGCTCGGCCACGCCGCGCGCGGACAGGTCGACGCATTCGGCGAGCAGCTTGGCCAGGCCGCCCTCGTCGTCGAGGAGCCGCGACCCCGATCGCCGTTCCGTCACCCCGTCGGTGACGCCGAGCAGCACCTCACCCGGGCCCAGATGGACCCGCTGCGGCACGAACTCCGCCTCGGGGAACACGCCGAGCAGGGACTGAGGGGAGGCGACGACCTCCACGACGCCGCTGGGCTTGAGCCGGAGCGCCTCCGGATGCCCGGCGGAGACCAGGCTGATGTCGAGCCCGCCGTTCATACGAGTGATCTCACCGTGCAGCAGGGTGAGGAACCGGCCTCGTTCGCCCTCCTCCAGGATCGCCTGGTTGAGCCGGGCCACGACGGCGGCCACGCCGTACCCCTCCCGGCCGAGCAGTCTGAGCGTGTGGCGGGCGAGGCCGGTGACCGCGGCCGCCTCGGGGCCGGTGCCGCAGACGTCGCCGATGGCGAACCGCCAGACGCCCTCGTCGACCGGGAACAGGTCGTAGAAGTCGCCGCCGACCTCGTTCGTCTCCCCTGCCGCCTCGTAGATGACATGGGAGTCGAGACCGGGCATCTTCGGCTCTTCAGGCGGCAGCAGGCTGCGCTGCAGGGCCCGGTTGGCGTCGGCCTGCTGGGCGTAGAGGCGCGCGTTGTCCATCGCCAGCGCCGCCCGGCGGCCGAGATCCTCCGCGAGCTGCATGACCTCTTCCGGGACGCGGTCGCGCCGGCCCAGGCACATGACGCCGAGCCGCCTGCCCCGGGCCGTCAGCGGGAACGCCAGCGACTGCCAGTCGCCCACGTGCAGCACCTCCGGGCCGCCCGCCGCCGGTGTCGCGATGTCGGCGAGCTCCTCGCGCAGCGTGTCGATCTGGGTCTCGTCGGCGTGCCAGAGATAGGTGAGGTGCAACGGCCCGGCGGCGTGCTCGGCGGTGTAGACCGCGCACCACGTGGCCAGCCGGGGCACGATGATCTGCGCGATGATCGCCGGGACCATGTCGGGGTCCAGCGTGCCGGCGAGCAGATCGCTCGCGTCCGCGAGGAAGCCCAGCCAGCCCGGCCCCCTGGGCGCCTCGTGCGCCCAGTCGTCGCTGGTGCGGCTCACGCCTCCGGGAAGGTCGATCCTGGCCCACCGGGTGCGTGTCGCGCCGGTGAACGTGACGCCCCAGGAGATGGCGCTGGACGGCGGATCGAACTGCGCGAAGTCCCCTCTCTCCCGGACCTCGACCTGGATGAAGTCGCCGTGGTGCACCCAGGTGACCTCGAACGGCCCCCCTTCGACCACCCCGACGAGCTCACCGGCCAGCCGTTCGGCGTCGGCGCTCACGGACATGGCGGCCCACGCGGTCATCACCTCGCGGGTGAACCGTTTAACGGCGGGCACAGCCGTCACTCCGGGCGCGAACGACGCGGCCAGAACGGCCCGTGGGGTAGTTGTCATCGCCTCCGTGGTACCACACTTCTGGCTGACACGTCGTCAATCAAGGAGGCGACTGCATGCCACGGAACGTGACAGACTGACACGGAGTCCGTGTCCGGAAGGCCTGGTTCTCCGGCCGCGGGGTCGCGACCCCCACGGGTGAAGGAGGCTCTATGTCGCCCGTCAATGCCGAGGCGGAACAAACCGAGCGGTGCTACACCGAGTCCGAGCTGAGGCCGCTGCTGGAGGCACTCGCGACGTGGCGAGACGGCGACTTCAGGCGGCGAGTGCCGCACGCTCCTCCCGGGATCCTCAGCGAGGTGCGCCTTCTCCTTAACGAGGTGGCCGACCGGCACGAGCACCTGGCCACCGAGCTGACCAGGGTCCGCCGCGAGGTGGTCAAAGAGGGTCGTTTCGGCGAACGCCTCATTCCGGGTCCCGGCGTCGGCGCCTGGGCCGAAAGCGCGGCGTCCGTCAACGACCTGATCGACGCGCTGGTGACGCCGGTCAGCTCCGCCGCGGACGTCATCGACGCCGTCGCCAAGGGCGACCTGTCCCGCCGGATCGACCTGGACCGCGGCTCCCGAGGCGAGATCCGCAGGCTGGGCAAGGCCGTCAACGGCATGGTGGACCAGCTCGCCCTGTTCACCTCCGAGGTGACCCGGGTGACCAGGGACGTCGGCACCGAGGGCAAGCTCGGCGGCCGTGCCAACGTGCGCGGCATGTCGGGCAGTTGGCGGGACCTGACCGAGGCCGTGAACACGATGTCCGGCCGCGTCTCCGCGCAGGTCCGCGACATCGCGGTGGTGACCACCGCCGTCGCACGTGGAGATCTCAGCCGCAAGGTGACGGTCGACGCGGTGGGCGAGATGTTCGAGCTGAAGAACACCGTGAACACCATGGTCGACCAGCTGTCCGCCTTCGCCGAAGAGGTCACCCGCGTCGCCCGCGAGGTCGGCACCGAGGGCCGCCTCGGCGGCCAGGCCCAGGTCCGCGGCGTCTCGGGCGTCTGGAAGGACCTCACCGACAACGTCAACTTCATGGCCAACAACCTGACCTCGCAGGTCCGCAGCATCGCCACAGTCGCGACCGCGGTCGCCCAGGGCAACCTGTCCAAGACGATCACCGTCGACGCGCAGGGCGAGATCCTGGAGCTGAAGGACACGCTCAACACGATGGTGGACCAGCTGTCCGCCTTCGCCGACGAGGTCACCCGCGTGGCCCGCGAGGTCGGCACCGAGGGCCGCCTCGGCGGACGCGCCGAGGTGAAGGGCGTTTCCGGCGTCTGGAAGGACCTCACCGACAACGTCAACTCGATGGCCAAGAACCTCACCTACCAGGTCCGCAACATCGCCCAGGTGACGACGGCCGTGGCCAACGGCGACCTCACCCGCAAGATCGACGTGG
>JBIOWF010000107.1:0-4806 GCA_044868295.1 Microtetraspora sp.
CAGCAAGCGCCTCCGCTACGAAATCTTCCGGCGCGACAACAACACCTGCCAATACTGCGGAGCCAAGGCCCCAGACGTTGAAATCGTCCCCGACCATGTGGTGCCTGTCGCCCTTGGTGGCAAGGACGAGCCGTCGAACCTCGTCACCGCCTGCGGCCCGTGCAACTCCGGCAAGTCCGCCACCCCGCCCGACGCCGCGATGGTCGCCAAAGTCGCAGACGACGCGGTGCGCTGGGCGGATGCCATCAAGGTCGCCGCCGAGGAAATGCTGGGAGACCGCAAGACGCGCGATGCCGCCCGGGAATCCTTCGATCAGAAATGGACGAGGTGGAACGAAGGGCGACCCCCTGTTCCAAGGCCCGAAGGCTGGGGCGTCTCCGTCGACAGCTTTCTTAAGGCAGGGCTTCCGCTTCCCGTCCTCCTGGACTGCGTCGACATCGCCATGTCGGCACGGCACGTCAAGGCGGATGGCGTCTTCAAGTACATGTGCGGTGCCGCATGGAAGGAAGTCACCAAGCTTCAAGAGGCCGCGCGCCGTACTGTCGCGCCAAAGGCGGGCTCGATGTCATCCGACGGTGAGTGCGGTCCCTCCATCGAGGCGACCGTCGACTACTTGCTGGCGAGATTTGACGAGCGCCAGATCGCGGGAGCATTCAGGGACGCAGATGACATAAACGGGGACGAGGAGACCGACCAAGTCGAACGTAAGATTCACGCCCTCTCGTGTGCGATTAGCGAGCTCATGATGGACATCGCCGGTCTCTCTTACGGCCTGGAGAGGCTACTAAGGGTTCTTCCCAACCGCGAGGGACATCACGCCCTAGATAGCGCTTCGGCGCAGATGCAACGACGGTTCGGGGCCGACTTCAACAACAACACCGCGCTCACCAACGCAGCGGTAATAGTGGCCGACAGCTACGAGTTGCGCGCCGCGAGCGCCTACCTGGACACCCTCCCTATGGCAGAGCGATCCGAATGGATTGACTGCATCCGGACCTACTACTCGGACATGGATTTCGACTTCACAGAAGAGGATCACTTCGTCGAGGCCGCAGGCTATGCGCGCCGGGCCAAGGAGGCGCCGGGCCACGTCCTTCCCGGCTTGTGTAGCAGCCACGGTGAACACGGAGCTATGTGCCCCAAGCCCGTCACTCACGAAATGTGGCTGGAAGAGTGCGGCGGCTGCACTGGCGAGTGCGAAGGCCACGCCGTATGCCAAAGCCACATCGAGGCCCTCGTCGACGGCAGTCACACGACCAATAGCGGACGCACCCTCACCGTGCGCGACTTCGCGGCACTGGAGGGTTCGTGACTGTTACAGCGGCTCTCGCGCGGGGCCGACATCGAAGACAGGGCTGGCATCGCAAGGAGTAACCCAACCGAAACAAGCACCAAAGAAAGCCGGGCTAGGTGAACGACGACATCCTCAATGGCCTCTGCGACGGGACATATCGTGCGCGGTGGCTACGTGAGGTCCTGCGCAGCCCGCAGATCACAGAGTCGATCAAGCTGCTGCTGATCGCGCTCGCGGTCGGGGAGATGGACGCCGCTGGTCGTGTGTCCGTGCCGCGCGAGGAGCTCGCTACGCGGATCGGGAGGGGTAAGGCGCGCATCTCCGAGCGCCTTCAGGAGGCGGTGCAAAGGGGCTTCCTGGTGCGCGCGTCCAGCGGCAAGAAGGGCAACACGGCCGTGTATCTCGCAGCCCTTGATGGGTCCGCCTGTGCGGACCCTATCGGGGATGTCGAAGAGCCGGTAAAGGGTCCGCTTACGCGGACCGAAAACGATGGGGGAAAGGGTCCGACTACGCGGACTAGAACAAAGTTTGGGTCCGGACTGACGGACGCTTTGAAGGACGACCAGAACAATGTTTCGGTCCGGACTGACGGACGCTTTGACCCTGATTCGGTCCGTGTAGGCGGACCCAAAGACGAAAAAAAGGGTCCGCCTACACGAGCCGCCAAGGTAGTAGAGAGTGTGAGAGGTGAAGTTCTTGAGGACTCCACCGGCGAAGGTCTTTTAGACATTGGGGAGGACGCCGCTTCGCGGCCAACCCCCAAGCCGCCGAAGCGAGCCAAGAAACCGGCAGTCCCCAAGACCTCGATCCCCGCAGACTTTGCCCTGACTGACGAGATGCGCCAGTGGGCAGCCGAGAAGTGCCCGCGCGTCGACATCGAGATCGAGACACAGCTCTTCGTCCGCCACTTCCTCGACCACCCAGAGATCAAGCGCCCCGGATGGCTCCGCTCCTGGGAGGCGTGGATGCTCCGGCAGGTCAAGTGGGACAAGGAGCGCCCCGCCCAGCCCGCCGCTCCCGGCGCTCGCCGACCGGCCAGGAACGCCGCCGAGCAGCGCCTTGCCGACAACCTCGAAGTCGTCGCCTGGGCCGCCGAACAAGACCGCCTCGCCGCCGAGAAGGGACTGACCCAGTGAACATGCGCGAAACCTCTCAGCTCCTCACCAAGGCCGCGCTCGTCGACAACCGGAGACTCACCAACGAGACCACGATGGCGTGGCAAGAGATCCTCGCCGGGGTCGAGTACGCCGACGCCATGGCCGCCCTCACCCACCACCGGGCCACCTCGACGGACTACCTCCAGCCAGCGCACATTGTCGCCGGAGCACGGCGCATCCGGGCTGAACGTCTCGACCGCATCAGCGCGGCCGCGATCCCACCCCCGGCCGAGATCGGCGACGACGCCGCAGGCATGCGCGCCTGGCTCCGCCAGCAAGTCCAGAGCATCGCCAACGGTTTCTCCATCGGCCGAGCACTCGCCCCACCACCCGGGCAGCGCCGCCAAGGACCGCCCCCATGCGACTTCGAGCAAGCCCGCGAACAACTCCCCGGCGGCCACAGCACCCGCCGCCTGGCCCTGACCGTGACCTGCCCACACTGCCGCGCCCGCCCCGGAAAGCCCTGCACTCTCGCCGGGACCAACGACCCCATCCAGGGCCGCCCAGCGCACGAAGCCCGCGTCGAAGCCGCCAGGAGCCAGCCATGAGCCAGGCAGACCGCGATCTCGTGCTGTCCTTCCCGGATCTGGCGGAGCAGTTGACGAAGCGCCCGTTGAGCTTCCCCGAGCCGGGCGCGTGGAACGGCTACGTCCCGCCGGACACGTTCAACGGCCAGCACAACAACAGCCCCCGCCGGGAGGCACTTCTAGCGATCATCGCCGAAGCGCACCGGCGGGTCACCGCCCAGTACAGGCAGGTGGCCCAATGAACGCCTCGGCGGAGGCTCGGGCCCGCTTCGACGATGCGGACCGCGAACTGGTGGACGCGAGGAACGCGTTCGACGCGGCGGCCCTCATGTACGACATGGTCCGCCTCATCGACCCTGCGGCGACCGAGACTGGCGAGGCCCGCGACGGGTGGGCGGCTGCAGGGCACGGGTGGATCGCCGCGCTGGCTGTCCGTGAGGCCGCGAAGGACGAACTAGCCACCTTCGGCGAGACCCCGGACGATGCCCCCGCCCCGGCCGCGAACGTGGTGTCGCTGCCCTCCCGCACGCGGAGAGGCCGGTGACCGCCCATGCTCAGCAAAGCGGACCTCCGCGACTGCTTGAAGTGTCACAAGCCGGTGCGCGCCACCACGGCGGAGAGCGGGAAACGCTTCCTCGTCGACCCGGTGCCGGACCCGGCCGGGAACACGGCGGTGAGCCGGGACGCGGGCGGGGTGCTGCGGTCGCGCCGCATCTCTGCGGAGCGCCCGGCCGCCCCGTGGGAGCGGGTGATGATGCCGCACGCGGCGACGTGCAAACCGATCCCGAAAGCCGACCCGCCACCCAGACCTCCCCGGCCCGCCCGATCGGCCGGCGGACTGCACGACGTGCTCGGCGTGGCCACGACCGCCACCCCGGAAGAGATCCGCTCGGCGTACCGGCGTCTCGTCCGCCAGCTCCACCCGGACGTCAACCCCGATCCCGAGGTGGCCGAACGCTTCAAAGCCATCACGAGGGCGTACGACCTGCTGACCGGGAGGTCCCGATGATTCACACATGCCGGGCCTGCGAGCGGGGCGGGCTGTGCACCACATGCCACCGGCTGCACGCCAAAACCAACACTCTGCACTGGTTCCCGTGCCGCCCGCCCGGCAGGTGGGTCTTGCGCCTGGCTCGCTTGGAGGACTACCGCGAGTTGGCCGAACAGCGCGAGGACCGGGAGCGGATCGCGGCGCGGTTGGCCGTGTCTGTGCGAACCGTCGAGCGGTACGCCGCATCTGAGCGAGAGGCAGGAGCAGCATGAGCACCAAGACGAGCATCGAATGGACTGCTGGCGACGACGGAACGCCCGGCATGACCTGGAACCCGACCACCGGGTGTGACCGGGTTTCCGCAGGTTGTGATAACTGTTACGCCCTGAAGATGGCGAAGCGCCTCAAGGGCATGGGCGCCGCCAGGTACCAGCGGGACGGCGACCCGAAGACGTCCGGCCCCGGCTTCGGGATCTCCGAGCACCGGGACACGCTGAACGACCCGTTCGGCTGGCGGAAGCCTCGCCGCGTCTTCGTGAACTCGATGAGCGACTTGTTCCACGACGGAGTGTCCGACGGGTTCATCGCGCAGGTGTTCGCGGCGATGGCCGCAACACCACAGCACACGTACATGCTCCTCACCAAGCGGCATGCGCGGATGCGGTCCCTGTTGAGCAACCTTGAGTGGCGGTCGTCGGTCTATCTCCGGGAGAGCGTCATCGACCTCGCGGGGCCTGCACGGGAGATCCCGTCGTGGCCGCTCCCGAATGTCCACGTCGGTGTCTCGGTCGAGAACCAGCAGTGGGCGGACATCCGTATTCCGGCGCTGCTGGAGAC
>JBIOWF010000108.1:0-8702 GCA_044868295.1 Microtetraspora sp.
CCGACGCAAGCGCGTCTCCAGCGCGATCGCGCCGTGCTCCGGCACCGGCCGCCACCCGCTTGCGAGCACCCGGGACGATCCGGTCCCGCACTCCTCGTGAGACGTGACCAGGGTCCCGGGCCGGTACGGTTCGCGCCCCACCCCCATGCGAGCGCGAACCGCACAGCTCGTCTTCGAGCACGCGGTTGGCGCCCGCGTACCAGCCGGCGACAACCTGAGCGGCGACCATCACGAACAGCAGGACGAACGGCACCGCCCAGCCACCGCTGAGCTGGTAGAGAACGCCGAAGGCGAGCGGACCCGCGCCGGCGATCAAGTAGCCCATGCTCTGCCCGAAGGAACCCAGCCCGGCGATCGCCTCAGCCGTCCGGGTGCGTTGGGCCAGCATGGACAGCGCGAGAGGAAAGGTCCCCATGGCGACCGCCACGACCAGCGACCAGACCCAGAGCGCGTGACCGGTCAGCAGCCCCGCGAACCCGATCACGTACAGCACGGCGAGGATGACCACCATCGGCCGCTGGTCGGAGAACCGGGCGGACACTGAGGGGACCACCAGGGAGACCGGGATGGCGAGTCCGGTGAAGGCGGCCAGGACCATGCCGATCTGGCCCGAGGAGTAACCGCCGTCCTGGAGCAGCTGGGGCAGCCAGCCGAACATCACGTAGGCGATGAACGACTGAGTGCCGAAATATCCGGCCATCGCCCAGGCCAGCTTGCTGCGCACGAGCTCACGAGACCCGACGTGCGAGGGGTTGTCGTCACGCTCCGGCTTGCTGCGCGACAGCGCGAGCCACGGAACGGCGGCGACGGCCGCCAAGGCGGCCCAAACGCCCAGCGCCACGTGCCAGTTCCCGCCGGCGGCCCGCTGGATGGGCACCGTCGCAGCAGCCGGGATCATGGTTCCGACCGCCAGGGCCATCGAGTAGACGGTGGTCATCGCGTCCATACGCCGGGGAAAGTGGCGCTTGATCAGTGAGGGGATCAGCACGTTGCCGATCGCCCCGCCCGACAGCGCGAGCACGCTGGCCGCCAGGAACTCGTCCGTGCTGCCGACGATGGCGCGGAGCACCAGGCCGGAGCCGACCAGGACGAGCGCGGCGAGGAGAAGCCGATGCTCTCCCATTTTGCGCGCGAGTGGTGGCGTCAGGGCCCCGAAGAGGGCGAAACAGAGGACCGGCAGAGTCGTGAGCAGTCCGGTCACCGCGCTCGACATCCCGAGGGATGCGCTCACCTGGTCGAGCACTGGCCCCACGCTGGTCACTGCGGTGCGCAGGTTGAGGGCTGCCAGGACGATACCCAAGGCGATCAGCCAGGCGATCGATCGGCTACTACCTCTGCTTGCGACGACGGCACTCATGCCGGACTCAATCCTCCACTCATGGAATCATGGGATGTTTCCATCATGTTACCAGGGTGAGCAAGGAAAATTTCCCGATATATGGGCATTAAGGGAATCTCGTGACGCATCGACACGGTCGTGACTCTTGTCGCGAGTCGCCGAAGAAGCCGGAGGCGTCGGCGTGAGCGGAGTCGCGCCATGTTCATCCGGGAAGCCGGGAGGCGGCCGTCACCCAAACAGCCACCGCAACCGAAGTGTTCGCAGACACACGGATCGTGGGCAATACTTAGCGTGTTGGTTCGGATACGGGAGGACGCGAAGCCCATGGTCACCATCGACACCCGACGAGCACGTTTCAGGGCCGACGAAGGCGAGAGGCTCCCCGCGACCCCGCGTGAGGTGTTCGACACGCTGCCACCCCTTCCCGGACTCCGAACCGAGATCATCGATGGGAGATTGATCGTGAGCCCCGTGGGCACCCCCGAACACGCCCGCCTTGCCGTCCGCCTTCTCAGGGCACTTGAGCCCCTGTTGGACGAGCACGGCTGGGATGGCTTCCCGGGAAACGTGGACGTGTGCATCGAGGGCCCGCGGGACCCCGTCGAGCCCGACCTGGTCGTGGCGCCCCTGGACTGCCCGCGCTGGGATGATCGCGAGCTCTTCTCCTCCGGACTGAAAATGGTCGCCGAGGTCGTTTCGAAGGGCAGCGCCGAGGACGACAGGGAGCGCAAGCCGGACATCTACGCCCGTGGCGGGGTGCCGGTCTACCTGCTGATCGACCCCATTGCCACGCCGGCGAGCGTGACGGTGTACAGCGATCCCCTGGACGGCGTCTACCAGACGAGCGCCACCGTGGTCATGGGCGGCGAACTCCATCTGCCCAAGCCGATCGACTTCCCGCTCAAGACGTCGATCTTCCAGTAGCAACCCGATGGCGTAGCAACCAGGAAAGTCCGACGATCGGGAGGACGAGCGGCACGAAGCCGTAGCCGCTACCGTACCCGGACCAGACCGTGGCGTGTGGGAACGCCGCAGGGTCGGCGATGCTCAGCGTGCCGATGATCAGCACCCCGGCGAGCTCGATGGCGCACGCCGCCAGTGCGACCCGGCGGTTGCCCCGCGCGAGAGCGGCCGTGAGCACGATGTAGACGACCGCCGCGAACGCCGACAGCAGGTACGCGAGCGGCGCCTCCGCGAACTTCGTGGCGATCTGTACGGCGGCTCGTGACGTGGCGGCGAGCGCGAAGACGCCGTAGATCGCGACGAGAACCCGCCCCGGACCGGATCGAACCCCCGGATCTCCCGCTTTCATGCCGTCCCGCTCCAGATCTGCATGAGCCGTCCGATCATGACGGCGACGGTGAACCCGGCGACCGCGATCACACCTGGGCCCCATCGTGTGCGCTCAGCCCTGCCCCACCACACGGCGGCGGGCGGGATCACCAGGACTGCCAGGAGATAGCCGATGAAGGTCGCCTTCTCCTCCACCTCGGAGAGACGGGCGATCGCCAGGCCCGCCTGGATCAGCAGGGCCAGCTCCAGCACGCCCAATCCCACCAGCAGGACGCCCCCCATGGGCCGGTCGCGGATCGTCGTGACGAGAGCGACCAGGGCGAGCAGCAGGGAACCGCCGATCAGCCAGCCCGAGTACGCGCCGATCATCGTCGGCCACCCATCAGTTCCTCCCGAGGAGACCGTCGCCTTTAGGCGACGGGTGAACGGGAGCGGGAGCGTCCCCTGGGTGCGAGCGTGCGTTAATCAGCGGTTCCTTTCGTGGCGGTGGTGCGGGGTTTGGCCGGGTGCTGATCGCGCCAGGCGCGCACGGCGGCCTCCTCGAAAAGAAGCGTACGGCCGATCCGCCGCGGCTGGGGGAATCCTTCCAGCCTGTACACGTAGGTGTACAGGCTGGTGAGCTTCACGCCGAGCAGTCCGGCGGTTTCGTCGGCGGACAGGTATCCCTCGATATTCATAGTGACTAGGGTACGCTGCGGCTATAATCATAGTGAGTTCGATTCTCCGGGAAGGTGGTGTGCTGTGCGCCGCTCG
The DNA here is from genome assembly GCA_044868295.1 of Microtetraspora sp. GTDB lineage: Bacteria > Actinomycetota > Actinomycetes > Streptosporangiales > Streptosporangiaceae > JBIOWF01. Next base: position 3,386 of record JBIOWF010000108.1, read on the forward strand.
TTCAAGTTCGTGTTGCGCCCGACGCGCCACCAGGTGATCACGCTGACCGCGATGCTCGATGACCATCGGACCCTGTACAACGCCGCGCTCGAAGAGCGGCGGGAAGCCTACCGGCGATGCACGACGTCAATCCGGTACGGCGACCAGTCCGCCCAGCTCAAAGAGATCCGCGCCGCCGATCCAGACGGTCAGGGCCGGGCGTCGTTCACCTCCCAGCAGCAGACGCTCCGGCGGTTGAACAAGGCGTTCGAGGCGTTCTTCCGCCGCGTCAAAGCAGGTGAGAAGCCCGGCTACCCCAGGTTCAAGGGCCGGGGCTGGTTCGACACGGTCACCCTGGCCGAGGGCGACGGTGCCCGCTGGGACTCCCAGCCCCACCACCCGTCCGCGACCTATGTCCGCGTTCAGGGCGTCGGCCATGTGCGGGTGCATCAGCACCGCGCGGTGGCCGGACGGGTGAAGACCGTCGAGATCAAACGTGAGGCCGGACGCTGGTACGTCATCCTGTCCTGCGACGATGTCCCGGCCCGTCCGCTCCCGGCCACTGGCCGGGAGATCGGCGTGGATGTCGGCGTCGCCTACTTCGCCACCCTGAACGAGCCGATCGAAGATGTGACCGACGAGCGCGGGCACATCCCCAGCCCCCGCTACCTGAAGACCGCCACCGAAGAACTGGTGACCGCGCAGCAGGCTTACGCCCGGGCCCGCCGGGGATCCAAGCGCCGCGGGCAGGCCGCGCGGAAGATCGGGCGGATATACCGCAGGGTCGCCCGTCAGCGCACGGATCACGCGCACAAGTCCGCCCTGGCCCTGGTCCGCTCGGCTGATCTGATCGCGGTTGAAGCGCTCCAGATCCGCAACATGACCAAGAGCCCGGCACCGAAACCGGGCGGCGCGGGCGGGCACCTGCCCAACGGCGCCGCAGCCAAGGCCGGGCTGAACAAGAGCATCCTGGACGCGGGTTGGGGGGTGTTCCTGACGATCCTCGCGAGCAAGGCTGAAAGCGCCGGGCGTGAGCTGATCGCGGTGAACCCCGCCAACACTTCCCGCACCTGCCCCGCGCCCCAGTGCGGGAACGTCAGCGGAGAGAACCGCAAAACCCAAGCCGACTTCGCCTGCGTGAAATGCGGATACACCGCGAACGCTGACGTCGTCGGGGCGAGCAACATCAAGAGGGCCGGGCTGGTCCTCCGCGACGCCCGCGCGGCGTAGCGAGAAGCCACCCCGTTCACGGGGTGGAGGAGTCACGGAGAACATGCCCAGAAGAAGAAGAAGGCTAGCGCTAACCCAGGGTGTTGAGCAGCTCGGCCAGCGCGGCCCGGTTGCTGACGCCCACCTTCTCGTAGACCGCGACGAGGGTGTTGGCGACCGTGCGGACCGACACGTAGAGCCGGGCGGCGATCTCCCGGTTGGTCAGCCCGGACGCGGCGAGCTGGGCGATCTCCCGCTGCCGCGGGGTGAGCCGGGGGACGGCGAGCTTCACCAGGGCAGGAGTGCGGGCGCCCTGGCAGCGGCGGGCGAGCGTCCATGTGCGGCTCCGCGCGGCCAGGGCGGAACTCGTACGCCCGGCCGCGTCGAACAGATCCGCCGCCTGGGCGGCGGCTTCGGCGGCGTACAGGATCAGGCCCATGTCCTCGAACGCCGCCGACACCGCCTGGAGCTCGTGCGGTTCCCGGGCGGCGGCGTGCCGGGCGAACAGCGCGACCAGCGGGCTGTCGACGCCGAGCCCGGCCAGCCGGTCCGCGACCAGATCGCCCCGGCCCAGCCTGACGACGTCGTGCAGGGCGAACGGCTCCTGGCACGGCAGGGTGACCGACCCGAGCGCGGCCGCGATCGCCCCCGGCACGTCGCCGCGCGCGGCCAGGATCCACACCTGTGCCTGGTCCAGCGGGAAGGCCACGTTCGGGCCGAGGGGAAGTGCCCGCTCCCGCCCATGTGACAGCGCCTCCTCGGCCGCGTCCACATCGCCGAGCAGCGCGTACGCATGAGCGAGCTCACCCATGCAGGGCCCGGCGTTGAAGCTCCTCCTGGCGGGCAGCCGCGCGGCCGCGTCACGGCACCAGCCGACGGCGTCCGCGGGGCGTCCGCGGAGCCGGAGCAGTTGGGCCCGCCGCGAGTTGAACGTGATGATCGCCCGGTTCCACGTGCCGAACTCGCTGTACAGGCGATGCGCTCTGGCGGCATACGACTCCGCGGTCTCCAGATCGCCCAACGTGATCGCGGCGATCACGGCGGCCTCCATCGCGGCGGACGTCAAGCTGGGAAGCCTGTCGTTCTCACCGTCCAGCAGCTCGAGTGCTCTGCCCACGGCCGGAAGGCACTCGCGCGGGCGGCCCTCCGAGGCCAGGAGGATGGCCTCGACGGGCAGGGCCGCGTAGGCGACGCGACGGCCGGCAAAGGTCACCCGGCGGTTCCTCGCCCTCTCCTGCCCGGCCTCCTCGATCACGGACCGCGCCTCCTCTTCCACCACCGCCCGCGCGCGGCGGAGATCACCGGCGAAGGCGTCGATCGAAGCGCCGAAGATCCGCACCCCCTGGCGGTACTCGACGGTGCTGAGCATCGTCAGGGTCTCGTCCAGGACGGCCCGCGCCTCCGACGCCCGGCCGAGCCCCCAGAAGATGTTGATCGCCCGGCTGATCCCGCACTCGATCCGGGTTCCCTCCCCCATCTCGGCAGTCCAGGCCTCGCGGAACACCTCCTCCGCGTCTTCCGGCCTGTCGGCGTAGTTCAGCACCCGGCCGAGCCCGATCCGCGCCGGCACACCCGCACCCGCCTCCACCGCCGCGCGGCCGAGCCGTTCTGCCAGCTCCAGATCCCGTACGGCTCTCGCCTGGCCACACGCCAGGGCGAGCAGCTCGGGGTCGCCCGCCGAGCCGCTGTCGAGCCGCCAGACGGCGACACGGAGCACGTCCTCGCGGCGGCGCATGCCGGTCCCCTCGACGGCCTCGGCCAGCGCGCGCAGCGCCTTGCGTGCCCGCAGCGTCCCGCAGCGGTCGCGGATGAGCTCGCCATAGAGGGGGTGGGCCAGCCGTGCTTGGAGACGGCCGCCCTCCGGCTGCACGGTCACGAGCCGGCGGTCCTCCAGCCGCTCGACCGCCGCCGTGGAGGTCAGCCCGGCCAGCAGGTCCGCACCGAGTGGCTCGCCGTACGCGAGGAACTCGAGGGCGGCACGCTCGTCGGGGGCGAGGACGCCGAGCCGGGCCTCGATGATCTCGCGCAGCGTCGCGGTCATCGAGAGCGAGCCGTGCCAGAGCCACAGTCCGCCGACGTCCTTGAGCACGCCGGACAGAACGAGCTCGCGCAGGTAGAGCGCGTTCCCGCCGCTGACCTGCCACAGACGTCGCAGGGCGGTCGACTCGATCCGGCTGCCGAGTGCGCCCTCCAGTATGGCCGCCGCCTCCTCCCGCGTCAGCGGGTCGAGGTCGAGCCGCGGCACGAGACCGTCCTTCCACAGCGCGAACACCGCGTCCGGCACCGCCTCGCCGCCGCGTACGGTGGCCAGCACCCGCGTGCGGCCTTGCGTGACCACGTGGTGGACGAGGGCGGCGGAGACCGGGTCGAGCAGGTGGGCGTCGTCCACGACGAGCGTGGGCACCTGGAGCGCCGCGGCGGCCCAGCCGATCGGGTTGGCCGAAGGCGGCGTGGGCGGCAGCAGGTGCGCGAACGCGCCGAGCGGAACCTCCGAGGCCGCGGTGGTCGCCCTGACCCAGGCGACCCCTTCCAGATCGCGTACGGCATGCCCGACGAGGCGGCTCTTGCCCGTGCCGGCGGGGCCGACCACGACGAGACCCCTGGCCGCCGATCCGATGGCCTCCAGCTGATCCGTACGACCGGCGAAAGGCCATGCGTCAGGCACCGGGCTCAGCACAGGGCCAGCGTATTTGAGTACGCCATACTCAGGCGAGGGACTTTCCCACACGGCATGGTCGGCATATGAGTACGACATTGAAGACCGACATCACAGATCTCACCGACCTGGTCCGGGAGAGCCTCGGCGACCCGTACGCCGAGATCGCGGAGCAACGTGTCGAGAAGATCGGCCATCCCGGCGCGCTGTCCACGGCCGGGCTGCACCGGGTGAGCGGCACGACGACCGCTGGTCGCCGTTGGTCGTTCGTCGCCAAGTCCATCCACTCCGTCCGGCACTGGCCGATGATCGGGATGCTCCCCGATGGGATGCGGGAGCAAACGATCGCGCATTTCCCATGGCGGGCCGACCTGGACGTCTATCTCGAAGCCGCGCCCCTCCCCGAAGGCCTGCGTCTCCCCCGGCTCCACCGGGTCGACGACCTCGGGGACGACCGCCTGGTGCTGTGGCTGGAGGACGTGCGGGAGATCCCCGGCGCCTGGGACCTCGACCGTTACCGGGCGGCGGCCCGGCTCCTCGGCCGGCTGGCCGCCATGAACCGCGTCACGCCAGCAGGCGACCCAGCGTCCAGCCGACAGCGGAACCGGGCACCTGACCTAGCGCCCAGCCACCATCAGCGGGACCCAGCGCCCGACCACCGACAACCCGGCCCGGCTCCCGACCCGGCACCCGACCACCCACGGCGGGGCCTGGCGGCAGGGTGTGGTCTGCCGTCTTCGCCCGGCCGGCCCCTGTCGCCCTCGCTGCGCGGCTATTGCGAGGGTCCGGTGCTCAACCTCATGCTGCCGGGTCTGCGTGACCCCGCCACCTGGGCCCACCCGCTGGTCGCCGCGTACACGGACGCCGCGCTCCGGGACGACCTGCTGGCGCTGGGCGAGCGGATGGACTGGCTGCTCGAAACGGTGAACCGGCTGCCGCACACGCTCGGCCACGGGGACGCCTCCCCGCAGAACCTGCTGGTCCCGGCGGACGGCTCGGCGGAGTTCGTGGCGATCGACTGGAGCTGGCCCGGACCGCTGCCGATCGGCCTTGATCTCGGCCAACTGCTGGTGGGTCTGGCCAACGCCGGAGCCATGGAGCCGGCCGAACTGCCCGCGATCCACGCGGCCATCGAACCCGCCTACGCGGCGGAGGTGGACGCGGACCCCGCCATCGTGCGGTTCGGCTACATCGCCTCGCTGGTGCTGCGCAGCGCCTGGTGCGCCCTGCCGCTGGAGCGCCTGAGCGAGAAGCCCACGCCCGAACTCCACGAACTGTTCCGCAAGCGTGCGGGCTTGGCTCGTTTCATCACCCACCTCGGACGAACCCATTTCCTCTGATCACATGAGCCCTTGTCCCTCGATCTCCATTCCTGCGGTCAGCTGATATGCGAACGTCAGAAAGGCCATAAGTGGCCCAACACGCCACCCAATAGGCCGGACAGCCAGTTTGTAATTAAACCGAGACCAAAAC
>JBIOWF010000109.1:0-35012 GCA_044868295.1 Microtetraspora sp.
CGCCGCCACGGTCGACGGGCCGCTGGGCGCGCAGTTCCTGGTGTGGGAGTACGCCACCGCGATCGCGGGCCGCGTCCTGGAGATCGACCCGTTCGACCAGCCGAACGTGGCCGAGCCCAAGGAGAACACGACCAAGATCCTTCAGGAGGCCGGAGACGGGCCTCTGCCGACCGGGACGCCGCTGCTCGTCGACGGCCCGGTCGAGGTCTACGGCGAGGTCCCCGGCCATCCGAAGAACCTGGCGGACGTCCTCACGTATCTGCTCCAGGCGATCCCGGAACGCGGATACCTCGCCATCATGGCCTTCCTGGACCGGGAGGCGGCGTTCGACGCCGCACAGGTGGGGGACGCCTCCTTCGAGGAGATGACCGAGGCGTGGGCGGCCGCCGACGTGGCGACCCTGCGCGCGCTGCTCGACTACCGGACCGACCACGCGGTCACGTTCGGCTGGGGCCCGCGGTTCCTGCACTCGACCGGCCAGTTCCACAAGGGCGGCCCGCAGGCCGGTGTGTTCCTGCAGATCACCGGCGCGGTCACGGACGACATCGAGGTGCCGGGCAAGCCGTACACACTCGGCCGGCTCCAGCTCGCCCAGGCGCTCGGCGACCTGAGGGCGCTGGCCGCGCGCGGGCGGCCCACCGTCCGCCTGCACCTGACCGACAGGATCTTGGGCGTGCGGCATTTGCTCGCCGTGGCAGAGGAGCTCTGACCCATGACTCAGCCGGAAGTGGATCCGGTCGCCGAGACGGCGGCCAGCCTGGCCGCGCAGATCGCCGGGCTGGCGACGACCGCCGACGTGGTCGACGCCAACCCGCTGCGCGACCCGCGGGACAAGCGGCTGCCCCGCGTGGCCGGTCCCTGCGTGCTCGTGCTGTTCGGCGTCACCGGTGACCTGGCGAAGAAGAAACTGCTTCCGGCGATCTACGACCTGGGGAACCGGGGGCTGCTGCCGCCCGGTTTCTCCCTGGTCGGCTTCGCCCGGCGCGAGTGGGCGCACGAGGACTTCGCCCAGGTCACCTACGAGGCGGTGAAGGAGCACGCGCGGACACCGTTCCGCGAGGAGGTCTGGAAGCAGATCAGGGAGGGCATCCACTTCTGCCCGGGCGAGTTCACCGACGACGGCGCGTTCGACGTGCTGGCGATGATGCTCAAGGAGATCGACGAGACCCGGGGCACTGGCGGCAACTACGCCTTCTACCTGTCGGTCCCGCCGAAGTTCTTCCCCGTGGTGGTCGAGCAGCTCAAGCGGACCAACCTGGCGCACGCCCCCGAGGGCTCCTGGCGGCGGGTGGTCATCGAGAAGCCGTTCGGTCACGACCTCAAGAGCGCGCGGGAGCTGAACGCGATCACCAGCGCGGTCTTCCCCGAGAGCTCGGTCTTCCGGATCGACCACTACCTGGGCAAGGAGACCGTCCAGAACATCCTGGCGCTGCGGTTCGCCAACACGCTGTACGAGCCCATCTGGAACCGGGGCTACGTCGACCACGTCCAGATCACGATGGCCGAGGACATCGGGATCGGGGGCCGGGCCGGCTACTACGACGGCATCGGCGCGGCCCGCGACGTGATCCAGAACCATCTGCTCCAGCTGCTGGCGCTGGTCGCGATGGAGGACCCGACCTACTTCGACGCCGACTCCCTCCGGCGGGAGAAGGAGAAGGTCCTCAGCGCGGTCACGCTGCCCGACGACCTCGCGCTCGGTACGGCCCGCGGCCAGTACACCCGCGGCTGGCAGGGCGGCGAGCCCGTCCCCGGTTTCCTGGAGGAGGAGGGCATCCCCCCGGACTCCATCACCGACACGTACGCGGCGATCAAGCTGGAGGTGGCCAACCGGCGCTGGGCGGGCGTGCCGTTCTACCTGCGCGCCGGCAAGCGGCTCGGCCGCCGCGTGACCGAGGTGGCCGTGGTGTTCCAGCGGGCCCCGCACCTGCCGTTCAGCACCACCGACACCGAAATCCTCGGGCAGAACGCGCTGGTCATCCGGGTCCAGCCGGACGAGGGCATCACGGTCAGGTTCGGCTCCAAGGTGCCGGGCACGGCCATGGAGGTCAGAGACGTCAGCATGGACTTCGCGTACGGCGAGTCCTTCATGGAGTCCTCCCCCGAGGCGTACGAGCGCCTGCTGCTCGACGTGCTCATCGGCGATCCGCCGCTCTTCCCGCACCAGCGGGAGGTGGAGCTGTCCTGGATGATCCTCGACCCGATCGAGGAGTTCTGGGCCTCGCACGGGCGCCCCGAGGGCTACCCGGCGGGCACCTGGGGCCCGCCGTCCGCAGATGCCATGATCGCCCGCGACGGGCGCAGCTGGAGGCGGTTGTGATCGACGTTGAATCGGGGGCACGGTGACGAGCTTCAACCTGACCGAGACCAACGCGTCGAAGATCTCTTCGACGCTCACCCAGTTGCGGCACCAAATGGGCGCCCCGGCGATCGGCATGGTGCTCACGCTCGTGGTCGTCTGCGACGAAGCCGGCCAGTACGACGCGCTGCGCGCGGCCACCGAGGCGGCCCGCGAGCATCCGTCGCGCATCCTCATGGTGATCGCACGGGACCCGGAGGAGCCGATCCGGCTCGACTCCGAGATCCGGGTCGGCGAGGCGACGCCCGGCGAGGTCGTCATCCTCCGCCTGTACGGCGAGCTCACCGAGCACGCCGACTCGGTGGTCAGCCCGCTGCTGCTGACCGACACCCCGGTGGTGGTCTGGTGGCCGGGAGAGTGCCCGGAGGTCCCCGTCAAGGACCCCATCGGCCTGCTCGGCAGCCGCCGGATCACCGACGCCCGCTCCGCCCGCGACTCGGTCGCGGCCATCAGCAACCGCTACCGTGGCTATGTTCCCGGGGACACCGACCTGGCCTGGACCAGGCTCACGTCGTGGCGGAGCCTCCTCGCCGCCGCCTTCGACCAGCCCGTGGGTGAGGTCGAGGAGGGTGTCGTGGAGGCGGCCGTCGGCAACCCGAGCGCGCTGCTACTCGCCGCCTGGCTGTCGGAGCGGCTCACCGCCCCGGTCTCGGTCGCCGACTCCGCCGGGCCCGGTATCACCGCGGTGCGGCTCTCGCTCGCCGGAGAGGGGGCTCTGGAGGTGACGAGGAGTGACGCGCGCATGGCCACGCTGTCCCGCCCCGGGCAGCCCGACCGCCGGGTGGCCCTGACCCGCAGGCCGGTGTCCGAACTGATCGCCGAGGAGCTGCGCCGCCTGGATCCGGACGAGGTCTACGGGGAGGCCGTCTACTGGCTCGCCCGGTCCTCGCCGTCCTGAACCGGCATCCTGGGTGGGGCTCCTGAACCGGCTTCCGGCACCCGTACCGACGTCCCGGCAGTCCGGGCCCGGCTCTCCACACGCCGGGCCCGTTGCCACCCGGCGTCTCCTGGATTCGTCAATCAACGCAAACCGGCGTCCCGGCACCGGCTCTCGAGAAGCCGAGCCGCCGACGTCCGAACGCCGAACGGTTCGACCGGAAGGAACCGGAAAGAACCGGAAAGAAGTGTCCCGTGAGTGTTCCCACCGTCCTCGTGCATCGTGACGCCGAGGTGCTCGCCCAGGCCGTGGCCGCCCGCCTGATAACCCGTCTCGTCGACACGCAGGCCGCGCGCGGCTCGGCGCACGTGGTGCTGACCGGCGGCACCGTCGGCATCGCGACGCTCGCGGCGGTGGCCGCCACGGCTGCGCGCGACGCCGTCGACTGGCACACGCTCGACGTGTGGTGGGGCGACGAGCGGTTCCTGCCGACCGGTCACCCGGACCGGAACGAGACCGGTGCTCGTGAGGCCCTGCTCGACCATGTGGACCTGGACCCGTCCCGCGTCCATCCGATGCCGGGTCCCGACTCGGGGCTCACAGCCGAGGAGGCGGCGGAGGCCTACGCCGTCGAGCTGCGCAAGGCGGCCCGGCCGGAGGACCACGGTCCGGTGCCGTCGTTCGACGTGCTGCTCCTCGGAATGGGCCCGGACAGCCACGTCGCCTCGCTGTTCCCCGGCATGCCCGCCCTCTACGAGGAGGAGCGCTCGGTGGTCGCCGTGCACGGCGCGCCCAAGCCTCCTCCGACCAGGCTGACGCTCACCCTCCCGGCGATCGGGGCGGCGCGGGAGGTGTGGATCGTCGCGGCGGGCGAGGAGAAGGCACAGGCGGTGCACCTGGCGCTGTCGGGTGCGGGACCCGTCCAAGTGCCCGCCGCGGGCGCCCGTGGCCGCCAGAACACGCTGTTCCTGCTCGACCGCGCCGCCGCCTCCAAGATCCCCCCAGGCCTCGGCCGCCTCGCATCCCCCTGAGCCCGGCGAACGGAGGCGATCACCTGCCCGACAGGCGCCACAGCGTGCGCGATCTCGCGCTCAACGGGCCCGGAATCAGGTAGTTCTCGGACAACGCCTCACCCGGACGCCGCCGCGGCGCGTGAGGCCTTCTCAAGCCAGCCCAGGTACCAGTCAGCGAAGGTCGAAGGCGTCCCGTCCGCGTTCTGGAGCTGCCCCATGTCGTAGTCCTCAGCACGGTAGTCGTGCCACATGTGGCCCGCTTCCGGGCCGGAGACGACCAGCCATTCCCGGGATGCGCAGCCCAGATCGCACAGGAATATCGCCCCGACATGCCTTGATTCATCCCAAAAGAGAGCGCGTAGACGATCATCCCAGGAGGCGTAGGCCTTCTCATATGCCGCCGGATCCTCGAACTCCTCCGGTTCGGGACATTCGGCATACACGGCCGCTAAAGCCGTTGAGTTGGGTGCCGTCAAGGGGAACGGTTCTGCCAGCCGGTGGAGCAGGGTCATGTCGGCCCCGTCACCGTGCCAAGCCCACCGGCCGTCCTGCCCTTTCCGAACGGGGAACACGCCGTAGGCAGGGCCCGCTCCGCCCGCTCCCACCTGGAGCAGGAACTCCCGGTATTCCTCGGGCAGTCGCACACCCAGCTGTTCCTCGAGCTCCATCAGCTCCTCAGGCTCCAGTGGATCCAGCAGGCGGAACCTGTGGCTGAAGGCGCCGAATAACCTTTGCGCGGCCGGCACCTGTGCCAGGCCCAGCACCCGCTCACGAACCCCGGACCATACGTTTGTGATCACCGTGGCAGCGTAGGCCACCCGTTGCTTTCACCGAAGAACAGAGCCAAGCCTCAGTGAGTGGGCACGAGGAGACTCGGCGGACAACCCGGCACCCCGAACGACGCTCAAGGCGTCAGAGTCTCCACGGGGCAGCGAATGATGCCTTGCTTCTCCAACGGCGCGAACTTCGTGTCCGTGGTCACCAGAGGTGCCCCCAGGTCCTCGGCCAAAGCCACGTATATCGCATCGAACGGGTACATGTTGTGCCTTAATTGCCAGACGCGGGGTAGCAGATGCGCGAAAGTGCAGCGCACCATCGCCATCTGCGCCAACTCGTTGATCGCCTGCATAGCCGATGCCTCGGTCAAGTACTTACCCGACAAGCGGCGCAACACCTTGGCCGCTTCAGCGTCAATGAGCGCAGGCGCATACAGTTACTCTCCCGCTGTCGTCTCGGTGAGCAGCCGCGCGGCGACCTTCTGGCGCAGACCTCGTTCGTCGGCGAGCAGCTCGATCAGAGCGCTGGTCTCCAGAACCAGCATCAATCGTCCTCTCGAACCGCGCGGACAGCGGCAATGACCTCATCATGTGTGAGCCCGGAGTCTTTGCCGATCTGCGCAAGCTTCTCGATAGTGTCGGCAAGGTCCTTCTGACCGATCTCCTGAGGCAATCGGGCCAGGAGGTAGGCCAGGGCCTCGATCGGCATCACCACGGCGACCTCTCGTCCTCGCTTGGTGATGACCGTCGGAGTCTTGGCGTACTCCGCCCGCCCGACAATCTCCGTGAACCGGGCGCGGGCCTCGGTGAACGGCAAACTGGGTACCTGTCCGGTGCGGCCAGTAGCAAGCTCAGCCATGCCACAACTGTACAGTCTGTACAGCACGACAGCCAGGGATTTCGACACCGTCGATGCCGCACTCCTGGGGCATCACACGAATCGGGCGCTTGGACCATGGCGCACCCCCAAAGACCGCCGTACAGCTTCCGCCTCCGTAGCGCGTTTCAACCCTATTCGATACTTGGTGCGCGCCGAATGATTCTTATAGCGAATTGTCCAGTTACGGGAATTTCTCTTTCGCGACTAATTCATCGGACGATTCATGGCTGGATGGGAACTATCGTGCCGTCGCCCTATGATTACGGCGACAGCGGGGATTCCCACGGCCCGGACGGGCTGTCACAGCTGAGGGGGACGATGTCCGACCGGTCTTCGATCGTCATTCTTCATGTGTCCGACATGCAGTTCGGCGCACATCATCGGTTCGGTGTCGAGGGCGCCACAGCCGAGGATCGTCGGCACGCGTCACTGGCTGGCCGGATCCTGGAGGACCTGGCATGGTTTCGCGACAGGCACCGGCTGAGCCCCGACATTGCCGTTGCCTCGGGCGATCTCGCCGAATGGGCGATGCCCGCCGAGTTCGAACAGGTCCACGACTTCCTCGGAGAATTGTGCGAAGGGCTCGGGCTCAGCCGCCAACGAGTTGCGATGGTTCCCGGAAACCACGACGTTAGTTGGAAGAAGTGCCAAGCCTACTTTTTCAACTGCGATGGTGACGGGACCAAGCCCGTCTCACCGTACTGGCCGAAGTGGGGACCCTATTCCGGAATGTTCAGCCGGTTCTACGATGGCGTGCGCGGCGTCAGCTTCGCTCCGGACCAGCCTTGGACCTTGTTCGAGATTCCCGAGCCGGAGGGGAAAGTGCTCGGCGGCCGACTTCTGGATGAGCGGATGAAGCCGCGCGACGATCTACTGGCCCGGCTACGGCGTGTCTGCGAGATCCGCTATCCGGGCGCGACGATCGACGAGGTCGAGAACGCATCGGGGGCCAGATGGATGCGGGTCACCCGTCCCGGACCACAGGTGTCAATGTTCCCTGTAGGTGTGTGTCAGGGATCGCCTACATCGGAGGATGTCCAGGCCTTTCTGGACGATGTCGACGCCTCGTACCGATCTGGTGACCCCCATCTGACCTCGTACTACGTGTATGACGGGGAGCCCGTCCCCGCTGAGCTGACCCGCTGAGCTGACCCGCTGGGCGGAGCTGCGCGGCCTCCGGCTGCAGTGCCTGGTGGAGTTCCAGGGGATGTACGACCTGCGGCCTTACGCCAGCCGGCAGGCGGAGCGGCTCGCCGGTAGCGATGTCTATCCGCATGAGCTGTTCGTGCCGCAGCGATTCACGCTCATGCGTGCCCGCGGGCCGGTGCCCACCCTCGAGCCCGAAGCCGATCTGCTGGCGCAGGTGCGAGAGTGGATCGCCGATCTCGGCACCGCGTCCGCGGCCCTCGGGCATCTGACGGATCTCCAGCTGACTTCTGATCAGGCCTCCCATATGATCGGCTCTGGCACACTCCTCGTTCGCACGGAGGCGGAGCAGTTCAAGTTCGTCCATCGCTCGGTGATGGAGTGGCTGGTGGCAGAGCACGTCGCCCGTCGGCTCGGCGACCGGGCGTACGATCCTGGTGCCCTGGTCGTCCGGCCCATGTCGGAACTCATGGCCGACTTCGTGGGCACCCTCGCCGGGCGAACGGCGGCGATCACCTGGGCCCGGGCTATGCTGGCGGATGCTGACTCGGCGCCAGTCGCGAAAGTGAATGCTCTGACGCTGTTGAGAAGACTCAGAGTCTCGATCAGTGGCGGCGACACCGGCGAGCGAGCCGAGGTTCATCTGGCCGGTGCGGATCTGCAGGGCTTCGATCTCACCGCGGCGGACTTGCGTAGCGCCGACCTGAGAAATGCGAATCTCCGGCGCACGCGACTGGACGAAGCGGATCTCTCAGGTGCGACACTGACGGGAGCCCAACTTCAGCACATCACCGGGAAGAACATGCGCCTGGTGGAGGCCGATCTTACGGGCGCGGACCTTTCGGGTGCCCGCCTCGTCGGCGCCGACCTCAGCGGTGCCGAGATCAACGACACTACGTGGCGTCGCGCCGCCCTCGTATCCGCCACCATCGACTCCACGGCGCCCATCGCGCAGTTGGACACTTTCGGGGCGGTCCTGCCAGAACGCCCCCCTCCCTCCCTGCAGATCGCCTCGCCTCAGAGCATGGTGACATGCCTGGCGTGGAACCCAAGCGGCGAGCTGATTGCGACAGGGAACCATGAGGGCTTCCCACGCATCTGGGACTCTACAACCGGCGCCCTGATCCGCACCCTGGAAGGCCACACCCGCGGCATGCAAGCGGTGGCCTACAGCCCCGACGGCACCCACCTGGCCACCGCAAGCTACGACGGCACGACCCGCATCTGGGACACCGCGACCGGCATCGCCCTTGCGCTCCTGCCCCTCCCTGACCTGAGGAATGGGTCAGGGAATTCCAGTCCACCGTTGCGCAGCTGAACAGCCAGACGGGCCCGCGCTGAGGCCAGAGACACCTGAATCTCTCGACCAGCCCACTCCCGTGTGACGGCCTAGACGCAGGCGGGGAGTGCTTGCGCCAAGAACGTAGGGTCGCGGCTTGTCTACCTGTTCGAATCGCGACTGTTGACTTGATCTCGATGCCCTGTTGCGCGGGCACAGCCGCAGGCGGTGGGCCGCTACCCGGAGTTCAACTCGCGAAGTCAGGCTGCCCGAACAATCCTCGACTGCCCGCGTCTCGATGCCGGGTCATGACCGCAGGAATGCTTGAGCACAGTGTCACTTGGTGATGGCCGCGCGGGCCTCGGCGGCGCGGCGCCGTGCGGAGTCGGCGGCTCTGCGGGCGTTCACCTCGTCCCGCTTCGCCACGTCAAGCCCCTTTTCCGCCTTGGCCAGCTTGGCCCGGGCCGTGGTGAGCTTGTCCTCGAGCTCGGCGACCTTCTTCGCCCTCCGATCGTGTTCCTGTACGGCTTTCGCCAGCTCCGCCGCCCATTCGGCGTGCGCGTCGGCGGCCTCCCGGGCGGCCCGGTCAGCCTGGTCGGCGGCCTGTTCGAGTGCACTGGCCCGCCGTTCCCGTTCTTCCGCCCGCCGACGTGCCTCACCCAACTCGTCCTCAGGCTCACGGCGACCGGCGGCGGGCTTCCGCCACGCCGTACGGCGTGGCCTGGCCGTGGGGGCGGGGGCGGGGGCGGGGGCGAAGCCGGTGTAGCTGAGCGGTGTGACGAGGCGGCCCTGTCGCACCTGCTCGGCCGCCTCGGCGTCCACGACGGCCGCGTCGAGGGTCTGCTCGACCTCCGGGAGCGCCGCGAGCCGCTGTCCACGGGCCTCGGCGGTGTCGCGGATGAGCGCGGCGAGCCGGGCGGTCACCGCCGACCTGCGCCTGGACAGCTCGGCCAGCGCCGCGGCGTCCTGGTCGTGCCACGCCTCGCGAAGGCGTTCTCCCAGGTCGAGCAGCTCGGCAAGCTCGCCTGGATGCCGCCGGGAGGCCTGGTTGACCGCCCACGCCGCGACGGTGGGGCGGCGCAACCTGGCGATCTCCCGCGAGAGCCGTACGTCGCCGGAAGCCCTGGCCTCTTTGGCCAGAGCATCACGGGCGGCCGTGAACTCGCCGGGAGCCAGCCCGTAGAGCCGATCGGCGACCTCGTTGAGATCCACCCTCCAGACTTACCCACTAGTGGAGCCGCTGTGACGACGCTGTGATGACGGTGGGTCGTGATCAGGGCCGACGGCGCGGCCGGAGTCGTCATGAGCCCGGCCGCCGACTTGGCCGACCCACTGCTCCCACCGCTGGTCGGGGACCTGCTCACGCACCCGGGGAATGTGGTTGGCTCGGTGGCGTGACCGAGCTGACCACCTCCCGGTTGTTTCTCCGGCCGATCGATTCCGGCGACGCGGCCTGGCTGCTGGCGCACTGGAACCGGCCCGAGGTCCGGCGCCACCTCTTCGACGATGAAACGGCGTCGCCCCAGCTGGTCGACGAGATCGTCAAGGACAGCGAGGAGGACTTCGCCACCCGTGGCTACGGCCTCTGGCTGGTCCACGTCGGAGGGGTGGCGTCGGGGGTCTGCGGGCTCCGGGCGACCGACGACGGGCAAGCCGAGCTGATTTACAGCCTTGATCCGCCGTTTCAGGGCCGGGGTCTCGCGACCGAGGCGGCGGCGGCCGTACTGGACCATGCCTTTCGGGTGCTCAGGCTCGCCGAGGTGGTCGCCGAGTCCGACGCGGGGAACGTCGCGTCGATACAGGTCATCCGGCGTCTCGGAATGTCCGAGGAGCCCGAACGGCAGGGGCCGAACGGGATTCTCAAACGGTTCGTCCTGCCCGTGCGGAGCATTCCTGACGCATAGTGGAGTCACCCATACACGACGGAGGCCTTCCGTGTTCGAGCGCTTCACCGACCGTTCCCGCCGTGTCGTGGTCCTCGCCCAGGAGGAGGCCAGACAGCTCAAGCACGAGCACATCGGCACCGAGCACATTCTCCTCGGGCTGATCCACGAGGGTGAGGGAGTCGCGGCCACCGTGCTGAAGCGTTCCGGGCTGTCGCTCGACGAGCTGCGGCAGGACGTGGAGGTCATCATCGGGGTCGGGGACCGGGAGACGATCAGCCACATCCCGTTCACGCCGCGCGCCAAGAAGGTGCTGGAGCTGTCCCTGCGGGAGGCGCTCCAACTGCACCACAACTACATCGGCACCGAGCACATCCTGCTGGGGCTCATCCGGGAGGGCGAGGGTGTCGCCGCACAGGTCCTGACCCGCCATGGCGTTCGCTTCGAGGAGATCCGCCGGGCCGTCATGGAGGAGACCCGGCTTCATGGCGCCGAGGCCGTCGGGATGCCGGGCCTCGCCGGCGGCCCGTCGGTCGTGTCCCGGCTGGACCGCATTCAGGAGTCACTCGACCGCATGGAACGGCGGCTCGACGCCATGGGAGCACCACCCGACCCCGGGCCTGATCCCGGGCCTGATCCCGGTCCCGGTCCCGCTCCCGCTCCCGGCGAGGACGATCCAGCGCCGTGATCACACTGGTCTGGGGCCCTTTCAGGTCGGGGACTCCGTCACCATCACGCCCACGGCGATCCGCGCGTCCACCACGCCGGGGTCCTCGGTGTGGTTGAGCGTGGCGCCGAGGGAGACGAGAAGCCTGCGCATACGCGCGTCGTCGGACAGGAACGTCGCCCTGATCTCCGCGAAGCCCAGTTCACGGGCCTCGTGCAGGAGCATCCTGGCGAGCACGCCGCCCAGCCCGCGCCCCTGCCAGCGGTCCTCCACAAGGAAGACAACCTCGGCGATGCCCGGGTCGGGGGTGAACATCAGGCTGGCCAGCGCCACCACCTGCCCGTCGTGCCCGGCGACCAGCGAGTACCCTCGGCTGCGATCGCACATTCCCTCGAACATCCGTGGCGGCAGCGACGGCATCGACGTGAAGTAGCGGAACCTGCGCGTCTCCGGCGAGCAGCGCTCGTGCAGGTCGCGCACGGCCTCCCGGTAGAGCGTGGTCAACGGCCGCACCAGGACCTCGCCGCCGTCGTCCAGTTGCACGGGCCGCTCGGCCGCGGCCGCCTCCACCGGAGGCTGCGCGAGCCGTACCAGCGCGGCGGCACGGGCTGCCTCGGTCAGCGTGAACGGCAGGTCGAAACGGCGCAGCCGGATCGCCCGGCGGGCCGCGACGGGCACCATGAGCAGCGTCGGGTCGGGCAACGCCCGGGAGGACTCGGAGAGATCGGCGCCGTAGACCCAGCGGGCGTCGTCGGCCCGCAGCAACTCGGCCAGGATCTCGGGGAGCCGCCACGGCATGGACCGCAGCCGGGCGGCGAGCAGCAGGGCGCGGGTGAGCTCGTCGGTCAGCTCGTGCGCGGTCGCCGGGACCACCTGGACGCGGCGCCCGCCCACCGCCTCCAGCGCCTCGCGTACGGCGTCGGCCGAGGCGGGAATCTCCGCGACGAACTCGTCGACCGTGCCATCCGTGTCGGGCTGCACGGAAAGGCCAAGAATGTTGCCGCCCTTCTCGGCCAGTGCTGTGGCGAGCGAGGCCAGCCGACCGGGCCGCTCGTCCACCGTCGTCCGAATGCGCAAAAACCCCATGGCTTCCGCTCCCTCCGTCGTTCACCAGCCTGTCGGAGATCTGTTACGCGGTTGCTACGCAAGGGTGTGCCGGCCGTTTCATCCACACTCATCTCGTTACGGCTACTGTTCTCCACATGGCTACCGCCGCATCACGACGACATCCGTCGCGAAGCATGGGAACAGAAACGAATACAGCACCAGGTGGAAGGGTATGTGTGTGAGTTCCTCGATCCTCTTTCGTGGTGGCCGGGCCTTCACCCCCGAGGGATTCGCCGAGGCGGTGCTCGTCCGCGACGGCCGCATCGCCGCCGTCGGCTCCGAGGCCGATCTCGTACGGCTGGCGCCGACCGCCGAACCGGTCGACCTCGGCGGCGGCCTGCTGACGCCGGGCTACACCGACGCGCACATCCACCCGGTGCAGGCGGGGCTGGAGCGGGCGAAATGCGAGCTGTCCGAGGTCTTCGGGCTGCCCGCCTACGTCGAGCGGGTCTCCGAATACGCCCGGTCGAACCCCGGCAAGCCATGGATCGACGGCGGCGGCTGGGACATGTCCGCGTTCCCCGGCGGGCTCCCCCATCGCTCCCAGCTCGACTTCCTCGACCGGCCCGCCTACCTGATCCAGCGGGATCACCACGCGGCCTGGGTCAACAGCCGCGCGCTGGAGCTGGCGGGGATCACCCGGGACACCCCCGACCCGGCGGACGGCCGCATCGAACGCGACGCCGACGGCACCCCGAGCGGCGTCCTCCACGAGGGCGCGATGGACCTGGTGGGGCTGCTCACCCCACGACCCACCCGGGCCGACGCCGAGGCCGCCCTGCTGGACGCCCAGTCGTACCTGTTCGCCCTGGGCATCACCGGCTGGCAGGACGCGATCGTCGGCTCGTACGCGGGCTCCGACGACCAGCTCCCCATCTACCTGTCAGCGGCCTCCTCAGGCGCTCTGAAGGCCCGCGTCGTCGGCGCCCTCTGGTGGGACCGCGCCCGCGGCGCCGAGCAGATTCCCGAGCTGGTGGAGCGCAGGACCTCGGCCAAGGGCCTGGACCGGTTCCAGGCGACATCTGTCAAGATCATGCAGGACGGCATCCCGGAGAACTTCACAGCCGCCGTCATCGAGCCCTATCGCCACGGTGGCGACCTCACCCGGCCGCACGAGGCCGCGTGCCGGTGTGGCGGCACCGGGCTGTCCTACGTCGATCCGGCGCTGCTGAAGGGGTACGTCAAGGAGCTGGACTCCCTCGGCTTCCAGGTGCACTTCCACGCCATCGGCGAACGGGCCGTGCGGGAGTCGCTGGACGCGCTGGAGGGAACCACGCCGGGCAACCGCCACCACATCGCCCACCTGCAGATCATCACCCCGCAGGACGTGCCACGCTTCGCCGCGCTCGGGGTCACCGCGAACCTCCAGCCGCTGTGGGCCACCCACCACGCCCAGATGGACGAGCTGTGCATCCCCTTCCTGGGCGAGGAGCGGTCCTCCTGGCAGTATCCGTTCGCGGGCCTCGTCGGGCACGGCGCCCGTCTCGCGGGCGGATCGGACTGGCCGGTGTCCTCGCCCGACCCCTGGCAGGCCATGCACGTGGCCGTCAACCGGACCGAGCCCCCGAACTCCCACAACGCCGCCTACCCGACGGCGCAGACGCCGTTCCTGCCCGGCCAGAACCTCGACCTCGCCACGATCCTCACCGCGTACACGGCGGGCTCGGCCTGGCTCAACCGCTCCCCGGCGGGCATGATCGAAGTAGGGCGTCCCGCCGACCTCGTGGTCCTCGACCGCGACCCCTTCGCCCTGGACCCCGGGGAGATCTGGTCCACGAGAGTGGCGATGACCTTCGTCGACGGCGAATGCGTCGCGGAGAACCCGCGCTGCTGACCCGCCCGTCGTACCCGCCCATCTTTAACAGCGCGTCTTTGAACGCACGCGTACGGCACGGCTCCCGCCTCGGACGAAGCGGGGGCCGTACCGTACGGCCCAGCGGACCGGAATCAGTAGATCGGGCGGGAAGAGGAGCGCAGCCGCTCGAGCGCCTCGGCGAGGATCTGGGCGCCGTCCTTGTCGCTACGGCGCTCCTTCACGTACGCGAGGTGCGTCTTGTACGGCTCGTTCCGCGGCGGAGCGGGCGGGTTCGCCTCGTCCTGACCGGCCGGCAGCCCGCACCGAGGGCAGTCCCAGTGCTCGGGGACGGCCGCGTCGCTCGCGAAGCTGGGGCGTGTCTCGTGCAGGTTGGCGCACCAGAACGAGACCCGCACTCGGGGGGCCGCCTCGCCACGCTCAGCCTCCCCCATGGGGCCGGCGCCGACTCGGCTGCCACGGATCGCGTTGCCACTACCCACGGATGAACTCCTCGCTCGATCGCCCCGAGGACACGGGGAAGAAATGAATCTATGTCACGCGGCGGGCGCTACGGCTTCAGCAGTAGGCCCAGAGCGATGATGCACACGAACCAGACCACGCCAGTGATGATGGTGAGGCGGTCGAGGTTGCGCTCCACCACCGCGGATCCGCCGAACGACGACGAGAAGCCGCCGCCGAACATGTCCGTCAGGCCACCGCCCTTGCCCTTGTGGAGCAGGACGAGCAGCACCATCAGGGCACTCGACAGAATGAGGGCGATGGAGATTCCGATAATCACCGTTGACCTGTTCCTATGTCCGGGCGTGTGCACGACGCCATCGGCGTGATGATTCAATCTTGCTCTACGAGGGTACGACTTGTTGTCAAGTCGCACCCCCTAAACGGCTCAGCTAGCTGGACATCTCACCAAAGCGGCAAATCTTGACGAACTCGCCAGCGTCGAGACTGGCCCCTCCGACGAGAGCGCCGTCGACGTCTGGCTGCGCCATGATGCCCGCGATGTTGTCCGACTTCACCGAGCCTCCGTAAAGGATACGGACCGCGGTGGCCACATCGGCCCCGTACAGCTCGGCGAGTCGCGCTCTGATGGCCCCGCAGACCTCCTGGGCGTCCGCCGGAGTCGCCACCTCCCCGGTGCCGATCGCCCACACCGGTTCGTACGCGATCACGATCGACTTCGCCTGCTCGGCGGGGATCCCGTTGAGAGCGCCGTCGAGCTGGGAGATCGTGTAGGCGACCTGGCCGCCCTCCTGGCGGATCGGCAGCCCCTCGCCGACGCACAGGATCGGTGTCAGCGAGTGCCGGTAGGCCGCCTTCACCTTGGCGTTGCAGAGGGCGTCGTCCTCGTTGTGGTACTGGCGCCGCTCGGAGTGCCCCACCAGCGTGAACGTGCAGCCGAGCTTGGCCAGCATCTGACCGGAGATCTCGCCCGTGTAGGCGCCGGCGTCATGCTGGGACAGGTCCTGCGCGCCGTACACGATCCGGAGCTTGTCGCCGTCGACCAGCGTCTGGACGCTGCGCAGGCTGGTGAACGGCGGGAGCACCGCGACCTCGACGGCGTCGAAGTTCTTGTCGGTGAGTGAGAAGGCCAGCTTCTGCACCAGGTTGATGGCCTCAAGATGGCTGAGGTTCATCTTCCAGTTGCCGGCCATCAGCGGCTTACGACTCATTTCGCCTCCTCGCCTGACGGCTCGCCGACGCGGGAGCCACGACTACCCTGCCCCTCGGCCCGCTCACTCGTCCTCCAGCGCGACCAGTCCAGGAAGGGTCTTGCCTTCGAGATATTCGAGGCTTGCCCCGCCACCGGTGGAGATGTGCGAGAACCCGTCCTCCGGCAGGCCGAGTCTCCGCACGGCCGCCGCCGAGTCGCCGCCGCCGACCACGGTGAACGCGTCGGAGGCGATCAGCGCCTCCGCCACGGCACGGGTGCCACCGGCGAACGCGTCGAACTCGAACACGCCCATCGGGCCGTTCCAGAACACGGTCTTGGCGTCCGCGACCTTGGCGGCGAACAGCTCCCGGCTCCCGGGCCCGATGTCCAGGCCCTGCCGATCAGCCGGGATCTCGGTGGCGTCGACCACGTCGAAGGGCGCGTCAGGGGCGAAGTGCGTGGCGGCCAGGACGTCCACCGGCAGCACCAGGTCCACGCCACGAGACGCGGCCTCCTCGAGGAAGCCGCGGACCTGGTCGAGCTGGTCCTCCTGCAGCAGCGACCCACCGACCTCGTAGCCCTGGGCCTTGAGGAACGTGTAGGCCATGCCGCCGCCGATGACCAGCCGGTCGACCTTCTTCAGCAGGTTGGCGATGACCCCGAGCTTGTCGGAGACCTTCGCGCCGCCCAGCACCACGACGTACGGCCTGGCCGTGTCCTCGGTGAGCCGCTTGAGCACCTCGACCTCGGCCACGATGAGGTTGCCCGCCGCGTGCGGAAGCCGCTTGGGCACGTCGTAGACGCTGGCGTGCTTGCGGTGCACCGCGCCGAAGCCGTCACCGACGTAGGCCTCGGCGAGCGCGGCCAGCCGGCCGGCGAACTCGCCCCGGACCGCGTCGTCCTTGGCCTCCTCGCCCGGCTCGAAGCGCAGGTTCTCCAGGAGGGCCACCTGGCCGACTCCGAGAGCCTCGACCGTGCTCCGCGCGGACTCCCCGACCACGTCGGTCGCGAAGGCGACCTCTTGGCCGAGCAGCTCCGCGAGCCGCTTGGCGACCGGGGCCAGCGAGTATTTGGGATTGGGGGTGCCCTTGGGACGCCCCAGGTGGGCGCAGACGATCACCTTGGCGTCACGCTCGACCAGAGTCTTGATCGTCGGCACCGACGCCCGGATCCGCCCGTCATCGGTGATCACGTCCCCGTCCAGGGGGACGTTGAGGTCGGCGCGCACGAGTACGCGCCGGCCCTTCACGTCGAGCGAGTCGATTGTCCGCATCAGAGCGAGGCGCCCACGTACTCGATGAGGTCGGCGAGGCGGTTGGAGTAACCCCACTCGTTGTCGTACCAGCCGACGACCTTGACCTGGTTGCCGATGACCTTCGTGAGACCGGCGTCGAGGATGCAGGACGAGGGGTCGGTCACGATGTCGGTGGAGACGATCGGGTCCTCGGTATAGCTGAGGTAGCCCTTCAGCGGCCCCTCGGCGGCGGCCTTCAGCGCGGCGTTGACCTCCTCGACGGTCGTGTCCCGCCCGACCTCCACGGTCAGGTCGGTCGCCGAACCCGTGGGGATCGGCACGCGCAGCGCGTAGCCGTCCAGCTTGCCCTTGAGCTCAGGCAGCACGAGGCCGATCGCCTTGGCGGCGCCGGTCGAGGTGGGGACGATGTTCAGCGCGGCGGCGCGCGCACGGCGCAGGTCGCTGTGCGGGCCGTCCTGCAGGTTCTGGTCCTGCGTGTACGCGTGGATCGTGGTCATCAGACCCTTCTCGATACCGAAGGTGTCGTTGATGACCTTCGCCATCGGGGCCAGGCAGTTGGTCGTGCAGGAGGCGTTGGAGATGATCGTGTGCGCGGCCGGGTCGTAGGTGTCGTGGTTGACACCCATGACGATCGTCACGTCCTCGTTCTTCGCCGGAGCGGAGATGATGACCTTCTTCGCGCCGTTGTCGGCGTGCACCCGGGCCTTGTTGGCGTCGGTGAACAGACCGGTCGACTCGACGACGACGTCGACGCCCAGGTCACCCCAGGGCAGCTTGGCCGGGTCGCGCTCGGCGAAGGCCTTGATGGCCTTGCCGTCCACGGTGATCTCGTCCGCCGAGGCCTTCACCTCGTACGGCAGGCGGCCCAGGATGCTGTCGTACTTCAGCAGGTGGGCGAGCGTGGCATTGTCGGTCAGGTCGTTGACAGCGACGATCTCGATGTCCTTACCGCTGGCTGCCACAGCGCGCCAGAAATTGCGGCCGATACGGCCGAAGCCGTTGACGCCTACGCGGATGCTCACAGATCCGATCTCCTCGTACGTCGTGCGCCGGCGCACCGGCGACAAGCTGGCTTTGAAACCTCAGTGACAGACCTTATCCGACGCAAATTGGTTTAGACCATCCGCGGGGGGTCTTCGCCCGGAACAGCCCAAACACACACCAAAAATTGCCAATCTCAGTCAAGCGCCCGGCTTGTCACAGTAAACCGCTGCCCTGAGTCGGCGAGGTGACACGTCCCTGCCGCGTGCCCTACTGCGCCCCTTACTGCGCCCCCCAATGGGCTCTCTGGTGGGCTCCCTACTGGGCGAGCATGTCGGCGGTGAGGTTGGCCTCCGTGCTGGCGATGCCGAGATCCTGTGCCCGCTTGTCGGCCATGGCCAGCAGCCGCCTGATCCGCCCGGCGATGGCGTCCTTGGTGAGCGGCGGGTCCGCGATCTGGCCGAGCTCCTCCAGAGACGCCTGCTTGTGCTCCACCCGGAGCCGGCCGGCGACCACCAGGTGCTCGGGGGCCTCCTCGCCCAGGATCTCCAGGGCACGCTGCACCCGGGCGCCCGCCGCGACGGCGGCCCTCGCGGACCTGCGCAGGTTGGCGTCGTCGAAGTTGGCCAGCCGGTTCGCGGTCGCCCGTACCTCACGGCGCATCCGCCGCTCCTCCCAGGCCAGCACGCTGTCGTGCGCGCCCAGACGGGTCAGCAGGGCGCTGATCGCGTCGCCGTCACGGACCACCACCCGGTCCACGCCGCGCACCTCGCGCGCCTTGGCGTGGATCTTCAACCGCCGTGCGGAGCCCACCAGCGCCAGGGCGGCCTCCGGACCCGGACAGGTCACCTCCAGGGACATGGAACGGCCCGGCTCGGTCAGCGACCCGTGGGCCAGAAAAGCGCCACGCCACGCCGCCTCAGCGTCACAGGTGGCACCGGAGACCACCTGACGGGGCAGCCCGCGGACCGGACGGCCGTGATTGTCGATCAGCCCCGTCTGCCGGGCCAGCGCCTCGCCGTCCTTGTAGACCCGCACGACGTAGCGCGAACCCTTGCGCAGACCCGCGGGCGCCAGCACCAGCACCTCGGCCTTGTGACCGAACACCTCGCCGATGTCCCTGATCAGCCGCCGGGCGGTGACATTGGTGTCCAGCTCCGCCTCGATCACGATCCGCCCGCCGACCAGGTGCAGCCCGCTCGCGAACCGCAGCAGCGTCGACACCTCAGCCTTACGACAGCAAGACTTCAGCACCGGTAGGCGGCTCAGCTCGTCTTTTACCACACCCGTCATGGCCATGTGTGCGTGTCCTCCCCCAAACAGACTTTGGCAGCAAGTCTCTCGCACCTTGACAGGCGGGGATCACCGCTTACCGCGGAAAATCTCGTCCAGGACCGCGGCAAGTCGTGGTCCATCGTGTCTCGGAGACCCGTCAGAGGCACCCACATCGGCCAATACGAGCCTCCCCCCGATCGACACGGCCGCCTTCTCCAGCTCACACGGGTCGTCGGCGACCGAGTCATCGGCGAGCACCGCGTCGACGACCAGCGACGGCGCGTGCTGCCTGAGCACCTCCAGATGCTTCTCCGGCGAGAACCCGTCGGTCTCCCCCGGCTGGGGGGCGAGGTTGAGGATCACCAGGCGCCGCGCGCTGGTCGACTGGAGCGCCCGCGCCAGCTCGGGCACCTTCAGATGAGGGAGCACACTGGTGAACCACGACCCCGGCCCGAACACCACCCAGTCGGCCTCCTCGACCGCCTGGACGGCCTGCGGGCACGCGGGCGGATCAGGCGGCACCAGGGAGATGGCCCGCACCCGGCCCGGGGTCAGCGCGCACGCCACCTGCCCCTGGACGGTCGTGACCTCCCCGTCGAGCTCGACCTCGGCCTGGATGTCCAGCGGGACCGACGCCATGGGGATCACCCGGCCGTGCGCGCCCAGCAGCCGGCCCACCCAGTCCAGGCCCCGCACCGGATCGCCGAGCAGCTCCCACAGGGCGACGATCAGCAGGTTTCCCACAGCGTGTCCGTGCATCTCCCCCGCGCTGCGAAAGCGGTGCTGGACGACCTCGCTCCAGGTTTGGCCCCATTCGTCGTCACCGCACAGCGCGGCCAGCGCCATCCGCAGGTCACCGGGGGGCAGCACGCCGAATTCACGCCTCAGACGGCCGCTGGACCCTCCATCGTCGGCCACCGTCACGATGGCCGTGAGATCGGCCGTCACCGTCCTCAGCGCCGACAGGGACGCGTACAGCCCGTGCCCACCCCCGAGGGCGACGACCTTGGGCCCGCGCCGCCTGGCGCCTTCGCCTAGTTCGCCCTCCTGGTCACCGGATTCGCCGTGTTCATGCGTGAGTTCACCTGCGTCACTCATGCACCCTCCTCGCCTGACGGCTCATCCGTCGCATACGCGAGACACCGCTGTGCCTATTGGTGAGTCCGCTTCGCTCACTCATGCACCCTCCTCGCCTGACGGCTCGTCCGTCGCACGCGAGACACTGCTGTGCCTATTGGTGAGTCCGCTTCGCTCACTCATGCACCCTCCTCGCCTGACGGCTCGTCGGTCGCATTCGCGAGACACTGCTGTGTTTATTGGTGAGTTCGCTTCGCTCACTCACTCGCGACCCACGTCCCGGTGGCTGACCTGGACTTCCATGCCGCGGTCACGCAACCGGACGCCGAGTTGCTCGGACATGGCGACGCTGCGGTGCTTGCCCCCCGTGCAGCCGACCGCCAGTGTCGCATAGCTCTTGCCCTCACGGGTGTAGCCCGCCGCCACGACACCGAACACCTCTTCGTACGCGTCGAGGAACTCCTTCGCGCCCGGCTGGTTGAGAACGAACTCCCGGACCGGGGTGTCCAGCCCGTTCATCGGGCGCAGCTCCGGGACCCAGTGCGGGTTGGGCAGGAAGCGGCAGTCGACCACGAGGTCGGCGTCGACCGGCAGGCCGTACTTGTAGCCGAAGGACACCACGTTGACCTTGAGCCCCGGCCGGTCCTCGCCACCGAAGAACGACACGATCTTGTTTCGCAACTCGTGGACGTTGAGCGTGGAGGTGTCGATGACCAGGTCCGCGTTGGCCCGGACCTCACGGAGGATGCCCCGCTCGCGGTCGATCCCGTCGACCAGGCGCCCGTCTCCCTGGAGCGGGTGGGGACGCCTGACGTTCTCGAACCGGCGGACCAGCTCCTCGTCGCTCGCCTCCAGGAAGACCACCCGGACGCCGACGTCACGGCCGTCCAGCTCCTCGATGGCGGCGTTGAGGTCGGTCGTGAAGGCGAGACTGCGCACGTCGACCACGGCCGCGACCCTGTCGGCCGCCAGTTTGGCCTTGCCCGCCTCCTCTGCCAGCGAGAACAGCAGGCCCGGCGGCAGGTTGTCGATGACGAACCAGCCCAGGTCCTCCAGCGCCTTGGCCGCGGTGCTGCGCCCCGCCCCGGACATGCCCGTGACGAGCACGAACGCGGATTCACTCATGGGTCTTTCCCTTCAACGCCACCACGATCGCCTCTGCCGTCGCCGGCCCGATGCCGGGGACCTCGCAGATCTCGGCCGCGCTTGCGGCACGCAACCGCTTGACCGACCCGAAGTGCCGTAAAAGTGCCTGCCTGCGCGCCGGACCCAGCCCGGGGACCTCGTCGAGCGCGCTCTCCTTCAGGGTCTTGGACCGCTTCGAACGATGGTAAGTGATGGCGAACCGATGTGCTTCGTCCCGGACGCGCTGCAGCAGATAGAGGCTCTCGCTGGACCGGGGCAGGATCACCGGCTGGTCGTCGCCGGGCAGCCACACCTCTTCCAGCCTCTTGGCGAGGCCGCAGACCGCGACCTCGTCGACGCCGAGCTCGTCCAGCGCGCGCTGGGCCGCCGCCGCCTGGGCCGGGCCACCGTCGACCACGACGAGGTTGGGCGGGTAGGCGAACTTGCGGGGCCGCCCGGTCTCCGGATCGATCGGCATCCCGGTCCGGGGATCTCCGCCCTCGTCGTCGCCCGCCGCCCCGGGCTCGCCGCCCAGCTCCCCCGTGGCCGACCGCTCCTCCAGGTATCGCTTGAACCGCCGGGAGATCACCTCATGGATCGAGGCCACGTCGCCATCGGCACTCTTGATCGAGAACCGGCGGTACTCGCTCTTGCGGGCCAGGCCGTCCTCGAACACGACCATGGAGGCCACCACGTCGGTGCCCTGGATGTGCGACACGTCGTAGCACTCGATGCGCAGCGGCGCCTGGTCCAGCTCAAGCGCGTCGGCGATCTCCTGGAGCGCACGGCTGCGGGTCGTGAGGTCGCTCGCGCGGCGGAGCTTGTGCTGCGCGAGCGACTCCTTCGCGTTGCGCTCGACGGTCTCCATGAGGCTCTTCTTGTCACCCCGCTGCGGGACCCGCACGTCCACCCCGGCCCCCCGCTGCTCGGAGAGCAACTCCACCACCGCGTCGCCGTCCGGCGGGAGTGCGGGGACGAGGATCTCCCGGGGAATGGCGGCCTCAGCGTAAATCTGCAGCAGGAAGTGCTCGACGAGCTCGCCCGGAGTGGTCGCCTCCACCTTGTCGACGACCCAGCCGCGCTGCCCGCGGATGCGGCCGCCCCTTACGTAGAAGACCTGGACGGCGGCTTCCAGCGCGTCCTCGGCCAGGGCTATCACGTCGCAGTCGGTGCCGTCCCCGAGCACGACGGTCTGTTTCTCCAGAGCCCGCGTCAGTGCCTGGAGATCGTCGCGGAGCCGCGCGGCCTTCTCGTACTCCTCCACGGCCGCGGCGTCGCGCATCTCCCGCTCCAGCCGCTTCATGAACCTGCCGGTGTTCCCCGCCATGAAGTCGCAGAAGTCCTCGGCGAGGGCGCGATGCTCGTCGGGTGTCACCCGGCCCACGCAGGGAGCGGAGCACTTGTCGATGTATCCGAGCAGGCAGGGCCGCCCGATCTGCCCGGCGCGCCGGAACACCCCGGCGGAGCAGGTCCGCACCGGGAACACGCGCAGCAGCAGGTCGACCGTCTCCCGGATCGCCCAGGCGTGCGAATAGGGGCCGAAATATCTCGTGCCCTTGCGCTTGGCGCCGCGCAGCACCTGCACGCGGGGGAACTCCTCGTCCAAGGTGACCGCGAGGAAGGGGTAGGACTTGTCGTCGCGGTACTTCACGTTGAAGCGGGGGTCGAACTCCTTGATCCACGAGTACTCCAACTGGAGTGCCTCGACCTCGGTGCTCACCACCGTCCAGTCCACGGCCCCCGCGCTGCTGAGCATGGTCTGGGTGCGCGGGTGCAGCCCGGCGAAGTCCGCGAAGTAGGAGTTGAGTCGCTGGCGCAGGCTCTTCGCCTTGCCCACGTAGATCACCCGACCGCCGGGGTCGCAGAAGCGATAGACGCCCGGCGACTCGGGGATCGATCCGGGCGCTGGTCGGTAAGTTGCCGGATCCGCCACACCGCAAGCCTACTGTCAGAGACCGACAATCCACGCGGAGAACGATCAGGATCAGCACGGCGGGATCACGCCGCGGGCACCGGTTCGTGACGACCGGCAGGGCCGGACACGAAGACGAGATCGTCACATCGAAAGACCGGCCGGATCGCCCGCGTCATGTGATCGCGGACGATCCGGCAATTCCTGGGCGATACCGCCCAAGCCGCGTCCTCTACGCCGTATCCCCTGAGCCGTGTCTCCCTAGGCCAGGGTGATGCTGTCACCGTCGACGGAGATCTTCTTCTCGGCCAGCGGCTTGGTCGCGGGCCCGTCGGCGACGGAGCCGTCCTTGATGTTGAACTTGCTGCCGTGACACGGGCAGTTGATCGTGCCGTTCGAGACGCTGGCGACCGTGCAGCCCTGATGCGTGCAAACCGCGGAGAACGCCTTGAACTCGCCGTCGGCGGGCTGGGTGATGACGATCTTCTCGCTTTCGAGGATCTTCCCGCCGCCCTTCGGGATGTCTCCCGCCTGGGCGATCGCGGCCGCCGCGGGAGCGTCACCGGAACCCTTGGCCTCCCCGCCGTCCCCGGCGCCCTTGGTCTCCGTGGCCGTCGGCTCGGCGGCGGGCTCGGCGGCGGTGGTCCCGCCGCCCGTGCTGTATCCGGCGCACGCGCTCAGCGCGACGGCCAGCCCGGCCCCTCCGGCGCCCAGGACCACCGCGCGGCGTGTCGTATCCGTCATGCTCATCCTCCGTGTTGCCCGGTGACGGGTCACCCTTTGTCCCTAGTTACGGCTGACCACCCGATAAGGGTTCAGCATGGCGGACGGATGACCGTCGCTGTATGAAGAATTACGCGCTCGGCTAGAGGATCACTATCCCGTCGCCGTCCACGCGGAGCGGGAACTCCTTGAGAGGAGCCTCCGCAGGTCCGTTGAGGCATTTGCCGGAATCAATGGCGAACTCGCTGCCGTGGCAGGGGCACTGGACCACGTTGTCCTCGAAGCGCCCGACCGTGCAGCCCTTGTGCGGGCAGCGCGCGGTGAACGCCTTGAAGACGCCCGCCGAGGGCTGGGTGATGAGGATCTTCCAGTCGTTCATGAGCTTGCCGCCGCCGACGGGGATGTCCGCCGCTCTGGCTATCACCTTGCCCTTGATGCCCGGCGGCACCACGGGGTTCACCGGCCCGCCGGCGCAGCCGGAGAGCGCCGCTCCACAGGCCGCCGCGCCCGCCGCGCCGAGCACCTGGCGGCGCGTGGGCATGGCGGAGGACTTCTCGATTGTCATCGTCTTCCTTCAGCTCGCTTCAGACGCCGAGGATCTTACGGAGGAAAAGGCCGGTGTGGCTCTCCTCGACCTGCGCGACGTCTTCGGGAAGCCCGGTGGCGACGACGGTGCCGCCCCGGGAGCCGCCCTCCGGCCCCATGTCGATGATCCAGTCGGCGGTCTTGATGACGTCGAGGTTGTGCTCGATGACGATGACCGTGTTCCCGTTGTCGACCAGGCGGTTCAGGACGCCGAGGAGCCGGCGGATGTCCTCGAAGTGGAGGCCGGTCGTCGGCTCGTCCAGCACGTAGATCGTGCGGCCGGTGGAGCGGCGCTGCAGCTCGGACGCGAGCTTGACGCGCTGCGCCTCGCCACCGGAGAGCGTCGTCGCCGGCTGGCCGAGCCGTACGTAACCGAGACCCACGTCGTTGAGCGTCTGGAGGTGGCGGCGGATCGCCGGGATCGCCTCGAAGAATCCCAGCGCCTCCTCGATCGGCATGTCGAGGACCTCGGAGATCGTCTTGCCCTTGTAGTGAACCTCCAGGGTCTCCCTGTTGTAGCGGGCCCCATGGCAGACCTCGCAGGGGACGTACACATCCGGCAGGAAGTTCATCTCGATCTTGATGGTGCCGTCGCCGGCGCACGCCTCACATCGGCCGCCCTTGACGTTGAAGCTGAACCGGCCCGGCTGATAGCCGCGGATCTTCGCCTCGGTGGTCGCCGCGAACAGCTTTCTGACGTGGTCGAAGACACCGGTGTAGGTGGCGGGGTTGGACCGGGGCGTGCGCCCGATGGGCGACTGGTCGACGTGGACGACCTTGTCCACCAGATCCGTTCCGGTGACCCGGGAGTGCCGGCCGGGAACCGTCCGCGCGCCGTTCAGCTCCTTCGCTAGGGCGTTGTAGAGGATGTCGTTGACCAGCGTGGACTTGCCCGAACCCGAGACGCCGGTGACGGCCGTGAAGACGCCCAGCGGGAACTCCACGTCGACACCGGTCAGGTTGTGCTCCCTGGCGCCCTTGACCACGAGCTGCCGCTTGCGGTCCCGCGGTCGCCTGATCCGCGGGATCTCGATGCTCCTGCGACCGGACAGATAGGCGCCGGTGATCGACTGCTCGCTGGCGAGCAGTTCTTGCACCGTGCCGGACACGACCACCTGGCCGCCGTGCTCGCCCGCGCCTGGGCCGATGTCCACCACCCAGTCGGCGGCGGCGATGGTGTCCTCGTCGTGCTCCACGACGATCAGCGTGTTGCCCATGTCGCGGAGCCGGATCAGTGTTTCCAGCAGCCGCTGGTTGTCACGCTGGTGCAGGCCGATCGACGGCTCGTCCAGCACGTACAGCACGCCGACGAGGCCAGAGCCGATCTGGGTGGCCAGCCGGATCCGCTGGGCCTCGCCGCCGGCGAGGGTCCCCGCCGCGCGGTCGAGGGTCAGGTAGTCGAGGCCGACGTCGAGCAGGAAGCCGAGCCGGGCGTTGATCTCCTTGACCACCCGCTCGGCGATGTGCGTGTCACGCTCGGAGAGCTGGAACCCGGCCAGGAACGTGGCGCACTCGCGGATCGACATGCTGGAGACCTTGGCGATCGAGGCACCGCCCACCGTGACCGCGAGGGACACCGGCTTGAGACGGTGCCCCTTGCACGCCGGGCACGGGATCTCGCGCATGAAGCCCTCGAAACGCTCGCGCATGGCGTCGCTTTCGGACTCGCCGTGCCTGCGCTGCACCCAGGGGATGACACCCTCGAAATCGGTGTAGTAGGAGCGCTCCCGGCCGTACCGGTTGCTGTACCGGATGTGGACCTGCTCCTCGTGACCGTGCAGGAGGGCCTTCTGCGCCTTTTTGGTCAGGCGCTCCCACGGGGTGTCGAGATCGAACCCGAGCGCGTGACCGAGCGCCTCGATCAACCGGATGAAGTAGTCGCTGGTGTGGCCGTTCGCCCAGGGACTGATGGCGCCGTCGCCGAGCGTCTTCTCCGGGTCGGGGACGATGAGGTCGGGATCCACCTCCATCCGGGTGCCGAGGCCGGTGCACTCCGGACAGGCGCCGAATGGCGAGTTGAACGAGAACGACCGCGGCTCCAGCTCCTCGAACGACATGTCGTCGTAGGGGCAGTAGAGGTGCTCGGAGTAGAACCGCTCGCGGTTCGGATCGCTCTCCGGCAGGTCGACGAAGTCCAGCGTGATCGTGCCGCCGGACAGCTGCAGGGCGATCTCCACGGAGTCGGTGAGCCTGCGCCGGGCTCCGTCCTTGACGGCGAGCCGGTCGACGATCACCTCGATGTCGTGTTTCTCGTACTTCTTCAGCGTCGGCGGCTCTTCCAGCCGCACGATCGTGCCGTCCACCCTCGCCCGGGCGAAGCCCTTGGTCTGCAGCTCGCGGAACAGCTCCGCGTACTCCCCCTTGCGGCCGCGGATCACGGGAGCCAGCACCTGGAACCGCGTGCCCTCCTCCAGCTCCAGCACGCGGTCGACGATCTGCTGCGGGGTCTGCCTGGCGATCGGCCGGCCGCACTGCGGGCAGTGCGGCTTGCCGATGCGGGCCCACAGCAGCCGCAGGTAGTCGTAGACCTCGGTGATCGTGCCGACGGTGGAGCGCGGATTGCGGCTGGTCGACTTCTGGTCGATCGAGACCGCGGGAGACAGGCCTTCGATGAAGTCGACGTCGGGCTTGTCCATCTGGCCGAGGAACTGGCGGGCGTAGGCGGACAGGGACTCCACATAGCGCCGCTGGCCCTCGGCGAAGATGGTGTCGAACGCCAGGCTTGACTTGCCGGAGCCCGAGAGCCCGGTGAAGACGATCAGAGAGTCTCGCGGGAGGTCCAGCGAGACGTCCTTCAAATTGTGCTCACGTGCGCCACGCACGATCAGGCGGTCAGCCACAGCGTTCCCGGTAGGTCGATGGAGTCAACAGGAGTGCACGGGCAGGCTATCCGGAGGCACCGACAATTTTCGGGGAGCTCTCTGCACCGGGCCCGCACGGGCGCGCCAATGGGTGCGACCCCTGCGTGTCAAGCGTATGAGTTCCGTCAAGCTCACGCCCGCCATCCGGCGGAAACCCCCTTTCACTCCAACCCCGGTCGTCCTGGCCGCCTTCCCTCGGCGCTCACGTGGCCGTCCGAGCGCGACTAGCGTGAGCCGTACAAGGAGCTGAGGGAGGGTCATGAGTTACACAGGAGACGTCGCCAAAGGCGGGCCCGCCGACGTGCGCGAACTGCCCGGCCTGACCATCGCCAAGATCGAGGTCGGCGACATGGGCAACAACGCCTACCTGCTGCGTTGCACGGAGACGGGCGACGGGCTGCTCGTCGACGCGGCCGCCGAGCCCGACCGACTACTGGAGCTCGTCGGGGACCGGCCGATCAGCTCGATCGTCACCACGCACCGGCACAGGGATCACTGGACGGCCTTGAAGAAGGTCGCCGAGGCGACCGGCGCCCAGGTGATCGCCCACCCGCTCGACGCGCCGGAGCTGCCGGTCAAGGTCGGGCGCGAGGTGGAGCACGGCGATCGGATCACCGTCGGCGTGATCACGCTGGAGGTCGTCCACCTGCGCGGGCACACGCCGGGCTCCATCGCCCTGCTCTACCAGAACCTGCACCTTTTCACGGGCGACTCGCTCTTCCCCGGCGGCGTGGGCAACACCCAACGCGACCCGGCGAGGTTCGACCAGCTCTACACCGACGTGGTGGAGCGGGTGTTCGATCGGCTCCCCGACGAGACGTGGGTGTACCCGGGCCACGGCAAGGACACCACCCTGGGCACCGAACGCCCGGCCCTCCCGGAGTGGCGCGCCCGAGGGTGGTGACGTCAGGGTTCGCGGCGCGGGGCCGTGGTGAAGACCTTCACGACCCGGTCGGCGGCGGCCGCCGGGTCGTCGGCGCTCTCCACGACCTCGCCCCAGGACCAGCGGTGGAACCAGCCGTCCGGCAGGCCCACGCAGTCGACCGTCTCGGTGAACTTTGCGGTGTCCCGGTCGGGGCATGACGAAGCGCCGGGCGCACGGAGCCCGCAAGACGAGAAAGGGCCCGGAACCGCCGGGCCCTTCGCCGTTCCGGCTGCCAGCCGGGCCGAGGTTCAGCGAACGCTCTCCGAACGCCGTTCCTTGCGCTGTTCGTGCTTGAACATGAGCACGCGCAGCGGGATGGCCGCCACGATGGCGATCTGCATGATGGCGCCGACCGTGATGAGCTGGTCGCCGCCCGACAGGCGGGCCGCCCAGATGATGAGGCAGGCGACGTTGATCAACATCCATGCCAGGACCACGGCGGCCAGGTTGCCCTTGGGCTTGGGGTACTCGATGCGGCTGACCATCAGCCAGGCCACCGCGAAAACGCCCGCGATCGTCAGGTAGCTCGGCTGGAAGAGCAACACGATCGAAACCACCGTCATGGCGCCCATGGGAATGGGCAGGCCCATGAAGTCGCCGCTCTTGGTCTTGACGCACGCGAAGCGCGCCAGCCGTACGACTCCGGCTATCAGGACCGATGCCGCCGCGCAGAGCACCAGCCAGAGCGGGAGCCTGCCGGAGAAACCGGCCCAGATGACCACCATGAAGGCGGGGGCGAAGCCGAAGCTGATCACGTCGGCGAGGTTGTCCAGCTCCGCGCCCATCGCCGACGCGCGGAACCTGCGCGCCACGAGACCGTCGAACAGGTCGCAGGTCGCGCCGATGAGCAGCAGGACCACCGCGGTGCCGAAGAACCGGGGGTCGGGCTCGAACTTGCCTCCGGCCTGCAGATCCGTGATCGCCGACCAGGCCAGCACGCAGACGGCCAGGAAACCGCTCAGCGCGTTGCCCAGTGACAGCGAGTCGGCGGCGGAAAGGCGGAAGGCCTTGCCGACGGGTCCGCGCGGCTCGTCCGCCACGTCCTCCATGTCGTCTGCCGGCCAGGCCGCGTCGGCTCCCAGCTCAGGCGTGGTCAAGGCGAGTCACCCCCGCGACGGTCTTCTGGCCGACGGTGACCGCCGGCGCGATCCCCTCCGGCAGGTAGATGTCCACACGCGAGCCGAATCTGATCAGGCCGACCCGCTCCGTCTGGGTGACCTTGGCGCCGGCGGCGAGGTAGGGCACGATGCGGCGCGCGACGGCGCCGGCGATCTGCACCATCTCGATGTCGCCGAGCGCGGTGTCGAAGTGCCAGACCACGCGCTCGTTCTTGTCGCTGTCCTTGTTGAACGCGGGGACGAACCCGCCCGGAATGTGCTCGACCGACGTGACGGTGCCGGCCAGCGGGGCCCGATTGACGTGCACGTTCAGTGGGCTCATGAAGATGGCGACCCGGGTGCGTCCGTCCGCCCACGGGTCGATGCTCTGCACGACGCCGTCGGCGGGCGAGACGATCCTCCCTTGACCCGGGACACGCTCCGGGTCCCTGAAGAACCAGAGCATGGCCCCGGTGAGCGCGGTCAGCGGCACCGCCGCGAAAGCCCACTTGGGAGATTTACGGGTCAGGACGGTGGTGACGGCCGCCGCGGCGGCCGTTGGAGCCAGCCACGGGGACACCCCGCGCGCGAGCCGGACCCGCCCGCGGGGACTTCCCGCAACCCCAGAAGTCGGCATGCGATTGCGTGAAAACTCGGAATCGTTGGACACAGGGAACCTTTGTACTCTTTAGCGACCAGGGACCGATATGCGCCTCAACGATCGATATTACCGATCCCTTGGTCCTTGCAGGGCACATCGAGACAAGCAAACAGTCTCGATCGCCGTTTCGCTAGCCCTAGGAGGCTTCGGCCGGCGCGGCAATCGCGTCGCGACGAGCTTTGATCAGACTGGCGACGGTCGTGACCGTCATGGTGACGCCGATGACCGCCAGGGACACCCAGATCGGAATCTGCGGCGCCCAGGAGACGCCACTCTCGTGCATCGCTTCCAGGACGAGTTTAACCCCGATGAATCCCAGAATGAACGCGAGCCCATAGCTGATGTAGACCAGACGCTGCAGCAGACCGCCCAGCAGGAAGTAGAGCTGGCGCAGCCCCATCAGGGCGAACGCGTTGGCGGTGAAGACGATGAAGGCGTCCTTGGTGAGGCCGAAGATCGCGGGGATCGAGTCGAGAGCGAACAGCAGGTCGGTGGTGCCGATCGCGATCATCACGATG
The DNA here is from genome assembly GCA_044868295.1 of Microtetraspora sp. GTDB lineage: Bacteria > Actinomycetota > Actinomycetes > Streptosporangiales > Streptosporangiaceae > JBIOWF01. The sequence goes on from JBIOWF010000109.1 coordinate 30,450, forward strand.
AGCATCGGCGTGACGACACGCTTGCCGTCCACCCGGACGATCACGCGGGAGCCGACATAGTCCGGCGTGGTCGGGAAGATTCGGCGCGCCCAGCGCAGGAGGATGTTCTCGGTGAACTCCTCCTCTTCCTTGTTGTGGTCACGGATGAGGGTGTAGGCGGTGTAGACGAGGAAGACACCGAAGACGTAGAACAACCAGCTGAACCGGGTCAGCGCCGCCGCACCGACCGCGATGAACACGCCCCGCATGACCAGGGCGAGGACGATGCCGACGAGAAGGACCTTGTGCTGGTACATGCGCGGGACCGCGAACCGCGACATGATGATGAAGAACACGAACAAGTTATCGATACTCAGGCTGTATTCAGTGAGATATCCGGCGAAGAACTCACCCGCCGCCTGGCCGCCGGCGAAGATCAGCAACGCGATGCCGAAGAGAACGGCCAGCGTCACATAGAAACCGACCCAGAATCCCGCCTGCCGCATCGAGAACTCACGTGGCTCTCCACGGTCGACGATCCACAGGTCGAAGGCGAGCACCACCAGGAGCCCGACGATTACGGCAATCCATGCCCAAACAGGAGCACTCACAATTCACCCTCCGGCACGCGCGACGAACACACTGCCGGAGGTCTCTCCCGCCCGCGTGTGACGCTGCGGACCGACAGCCCCGGGCGCTGACGCCGTGATGACGAGACTGTCACGAAGGGATACTCCCCCCCAACGGGACTCAGTATATGGATCGATCTTGGCCTGGCCTAATGCAGACGCATTTTGGTCGTAAATATCACAAGCCGCTTACCGCGGAGTACACGCCGAGCACGGCTTCCAGGGCGTCGCTCTCCCCCGGCAGCTCGCTCCCGCGCCGCGCCGACGCCTCGCTCAGCCGTACGGCGAGGCCGTCGTCACCGAGCAGACGCGCGAGCTCACCGCGCATCGCCTCCGCGTCGCCCGGCTGCACGAGAAGGGCCGCGTCCCGCACCATGTCCGGGACGCCTCCCACCCGCGTGGCGATGATCGGCCGACCCGCCCTGAGCGCCTCCTGAACGCTCAGCGGCTGCCCCTCCCACCTGCTCGGCACGAGGACGACGGCCGCCACCTGAAGCAGGTCGGCGATGTCGTCACGGGCGCCGAGAAGCAGCACCGGCAACCCCTTCGCGTCGATCTCCGCCTGGAGTTCCGGCCGGAGCGGCCCGTCTCCCGCGATCACGAAGAGCGGATCATTCCGGTACGGCCCGGCAGCCGCGGCCAGCAGCGTCTCCAGCCCCTTCTGCTGCGCCAGCCGCGCGATGGTGAGCACGACAGGGCGCTGCGGCGGTTCCGCCTGTTCGCCTCGCTCCGAGCGTTCCAGCCGCTCCGGCCGCGCCCGCCGCTCCCAGTGTTCGAGTCCCGGCTCTTCCGGCCGCTCTTGTGCAGGTGGACGGCCGGCCGGCCCGGACCGGGCGAGCCGCTCGCCGATCTCCTTCCGCACCTCCTCGGGACCGCGAAGCGGCGGCCGGAGCGACGGAGCGGGGACCAGGGCGGGACTGACCCGCCGCGCTCCCCTGGCGCGCATCCGCTCGCCGAGATCAGGCGAGACGACGAGGATGTGATCGGCCTTCCTCGCCACGATCCGCTCCAGCACGCCGTAGACCAGGCCGATCACGCCACCTGCGGTGACCGCGTTGTGCAGCGTGACCACCAGCCCCGGCCGCTTTCCCGGCCCGCTGAGCGCCAGCGCGGCGAGGGCGCCCGCCCGCAACCCGTGGGCGTGTACGGCTCCCGCGCCCCTCGCCACCGCCCGCAGCCGCGCGACCGATCGCAGGTCGCCCGCGGGGTGGGGGCGGTCCGCGATGGGCACTTCGGCGAAGCGCGCCCCGGCGCCGGTGAAGCCGAAGGCGTCCTCCGTGCTCGGCGGCCCCGCCACCACGACCTGACGACCTGAGCCGGCGAGCCCGGCGGCGAGCATCCGGACGTGCCTGCCCACGCCACCCGCGCTGGTGCCCAGCACCAGCACCACCCGGTTCACCGCCTGTTCAGACATGCTGAGACACCGCTCCCCCTCTGGATGATGCCCGGACGGGCCACGACCCGTTCGCCTCCGTCACGGTCTCAACCTGGAAAGCGCGGCGCGCAGATCTCGCCGGTCGACGGCCGCCGCCGCCAGCGCTCCCGCCGCGGCGGCGGCGAACGCGGCGAGAACGGCCACGGCCGCGCTCATCCACGGCCCGGAGCTGTCCACGAGCGAGACCACCCCCGCCCCCGCGAGGAAGCCGCAGCCGCCACCGGCCAGCGCGGCCAGCGCGGCGCGCGGCACCCCGTGGACGGCCTCCGCCCCACGAACGCCCAGCACGGAGACCAGCAGCACCAGGCCTCCGGCCGTCATTCCGACGGCCTGTCCGAGGGCCAGCCCGGCCAGCTTCCAGCCGTCCGGAAAGACGAGCGCGAAGGTCGTCTGGGCCGCGATGACGACGAGCCAGCCGATGACCATTCCGCGTGCGGCCGCCTTCCCCCGGCCGTCCGCGTAGAGGACCCGGCTCAGGTGGGCCATCAACCCGTACCCGACCAGGCCGGGAGCGAACAGCGCGACCGCCCGCGCGAACTCGGCCGGCGCGACCTGGGTGTCGGTCTGCCCGAGAAAGACCTCGGCGACCGGTACGGCGACGGCCGCCAGAGCCCCGGCGGCCAGCCCGGAGACGAGCACGACGACTCTCGTCGTCTGCGCCGACAGTGCGGCGAACCCGGCCCGGTCGCGGTCCGCCCTGGCCGACAGGACCGGGAACGCGCTCGTGGCGATCGGCACCGCGAGCACGGCGTAGGGCACCTGGTAGATCGCCCACGCGTAGTTGTAGGCCGCGAGCGCCCCGCCGCCGATCGCGTCGTTGGCAAGGGGGATGACGACCGCCATGGCGACCTGCTGCGCCACCAGCGCGCTGAGCCCCGCCAGCGCGAGCCGCCTGACCCGTACGGCGACGCCGTCGGGGAACCGCAGGGTCGGCCGCCACTTCAGCCGCAGCCGTGCGACCGGCCACAGCACCGTGACGACGAGCGCCAGGACCCCCAGCGTCGTCCCGATCGAGAGCGTGAGCTCCGCCGGGCGAGGCACCGAACCGGGATCCGTGACGTGGCCGCTGAGAGGCGCGAAGGCCAGATAGGCGACGATCACCACCACGGAGGACACCAGCGGAGCGAGCGCCGGCCCGGCGAACCTGCGATGTGCCTGCAAGACGCCGTACAGCACGACCGCGACGCCGTACAGCGGGATCTGCGGGGCGAAGACGACCAGCATGCGCGTCGCCACCGCGACGACGTCGCCCGCCTGGCAGCCCTCGACCGTCCCGCTCAGGAGGCCGATGACCGGCCCGGCCAGCAGCGCCGTGAGCAGGCCGACGGGAACGAGCAGGACCAGGACCCAGGTCAGCAACGCCGACGAGATCCGGCCGGTCTCCTCCCGCGACTCGGCGGCGGCTCCGGCGAGCACCGGGACGACCATGCCCGCCAGGGCCCCGCCCACCACGACCTCGAAGACGATGTTCGGGACCTGGTTGGCCGTGTAGTACGCCGTGCCGAGGCAGTTCGTGCCGACCGCGCGGGCGAAGACCAGCTGCTTGGCGAAGCCGGTGAAGCGGGCCGCGATCGTGATGACCCCGATCAGCACGGCCGCCCCGGCGACACCGGCGCCCAGCCGCTTGATCATGTGCTTTCGCCGGGGGGACGGCCGATCACGCGAAGTGCGGATGACACCCTGCCCGATCCGTTCGATGGTGCTGTCCACACCCTTGCCACGGGCCCGCCGCGCCGTACATCACCGCGCCGTACATCACCGCGCCGTACATCACGGGGTCGGCGAAAGGACGGGGGCGGGCGGCGGCGGCGCGGGGCGGCGGCCGAGCATGTCGAGGCGGTTGAGGACGGGGTTCGCGGCGATGACCTTGGTGAAGCTGACCTTCTCCGAGGCGGCGGTCAGGGCGACGACCGTGCCGAGCAGCGCCAGGCGGGCCGGCCGGCCGAGCCTGACCGTGGCGGCGAGGCCGAGCAGGGCGCCCAGCGCGTTGGCCCCGGCGTCGCCGAGCATGGCCCGTTCCCCCAGGTCCTCGGGCAGCAGGGCGATCCCCGCGCCGAGCGGGATCACGGCGAGGCCCGCCGCGGCCACGCCACCCCGAGAAGCCGCGGATCCGCCGGTCAGCGAAGCCGCGAGCAGCGGGACCCCGGCGAGCAGGCCCACCTTGATGGCGCGGCCGGGCCTCAGGTCGAACAGGTTGGCCAGGTTGGCGGCTCCGGCGATGAGCGCGCCGTCGGCCAGCGTGCCGAACGTCCGCGACAACGGACCCGACCGGCTCGAGGGAACTCCCGGGCGGGATTCCGAGCGGGCGATCACCGCGGCGGCGAGGCCGGTGGCGCCGATCCCAAGGATCTTGACGGCCCCGCTGGTGATCTCACCGCGCGCCAGGGCCGTCAGATGGCCTTTGAAGCCCTTGGACGATGTGGTCCCGAACACGTCGTCGTACGCGCCGAGCGTCCCGCTGCCGATCCCCGCGACCAGCGCGGCGGCCCGCAGCCGTGGCGGGCGCCATCCAGTGCCTGG